>NZ_SMKY01000003.1 GCF_004349235.1 Actinomadura darangshiensis
GTGGGTGGACCTGGCCGGACGGCGGGAGGCGTGGGGAGCCGGTTCAGCAGGCGCCGGGCGACGGCCGCGAGACCGTCCGGCTCGAAGATCATGAGGACGATGACGAGGGCGCCGTAGAGGTAGCGGGCGAACGAGGAGGGGTCCACGCCGCCGGAGCCGGGCTCGGCGAGCAGCGGCAGCGCGTCGACGTACCGGCCGAGCAGCAGCGGCAGCCCGGTGACGAGCGCGGCGCCGACGGCCGAGCCGCCGACCGCGCCCATCCCGCCGAGGACGGCCATGGCCAGGTAGTCGATCGACATCGTGAGGCCGAACGACTCGGGGACGACCCGCCCGATGATCAGCGCGTACAGGACGCCGGCGACGCCCGCGTACACCGACGACAGCACGAACACCGAGGTCTTGGCGCGCCGGACCGCCACGCCCATGACCGCGGCGGGCACCTCCCCGTCCCGGACGGCCTGGAGGCCGCGGCCGGGGCGCCCGGCCACCACGCCGCGCGCGAACCACCAGGCGAACACCGCGAGCGCGACGCCGAGGTACCAGAGCAGCTCGTACTGGCCCAGCGGGACGTTGAACAGCACGATCCCGGAGTCGTCGCCGAAGGTGAGGCCGAACACCGACAGCGGCGGCGCGGCGCGGCCGTCGTAGCCGCCGGTGAGGGGCGTCGCGCTGAACAGGACGTGCTGCCCGATGAAGACGAGGGCCAGCGTGGCGACGCCCAGGTACAGCCCCCGCAACCGGGCCGAGATGGGGCTGAACACGAGACCGGCGAGCCCGGCCAGGGCGGGCGCCAGGACCGCGGCCAGCCAGGTCGGCAGGCCGAGGCCGATCCGGTCGTCCGTCCCGGCCAGGGCGACGTACCCGTAGGCGCCGACCGCGAGGAAGAACGCGTGCCCGAGCGACAGCTGCCCGGCGACGCCGCTGAGCAGGTTGAGGCCGATGGCTCCGATCGTCGCCGCGCAGACGAACAGGCCGGTCTGCAGGAGCGAGGTGTCGGCGTAGAACGGGACGGCCGCGACGACGCAGGCGGCCACGAGGAGCGGTGCGCGCTTAGACACGGGCGGCCGCCTTCGTCCCGAACAGCCCGGACGGCTTCACCAGCAGGACGAGCAGCATCACCACCCACGGCATGACCGACCCGAAGCCCTGCCCGAGGAAGGAGATCTGCGCCTGGTAGCCCGACGCCAGGCTCTCCGACAGTCCGATGATCACGCCGCCGACGAGGGCGCCCGTCATCGAGTCGAGGCCGCCGACGACGGCGGCGGGGAACGCCTTGAGCGCGCTCTGCCCGGTCGCGGCGTCCATCCCCGGCGAGGGCGAGGCCGTCAGGAAGACCCCGGCGACGGCGGCGAGGCCGCCGGCGATCGCCCACGCGCCGAGCGCCACCCGGTTGTGCCGGACGCCCGACAGCATGGCCGCCTCGGTGTCCTCGGCCGTGGCGCGCATCGCCAGGCCCCAGCCGGTCCGCTGGAAGGCGAGGCCGAACAGGCCGATCAGCACGATCGCGGTCACCATCGCGGCGACGCGGGTCTGCGCGACGGTGACGGGCCCGGCGCCGACGACGGCGTTGCCCCACGGGTCGCCGAGGTGCATCAGGTCGGACCCGATCCGCCGGGTGAGGTCGGTGAGCAGCAGGACGTCCAGCCCGATGGTCACGATCGCCGCGACGTCGTGGCGCGCGCCGCGCCGCCGCAGCGGGCGGATCAGCAGCCGGTCCACCAGCATCGCGAACGCCGCGGCCGCGACGACGCCCGCGCCGGCCGCGAGCCAGAACCCGGTGTGCGGGGACAGCCGGGCGATGACGTAGCCGCCGCCGAGCAGCGTCGACCCCTGCGCGAAGTTGATCACGTCGGTGCTGCGGAACACCACGACGAACCCGACGGAGATCAGCGCGTAGAGCATGCCGAGCGACACGCCGTTCACCAGCAGCTCGATCAGCTTGGTCACTTGTCCTCCTCGTGGCGGCGGGCCGTCTCGCCCGTGTCCTCGCCGCCCGTGTCCTCGCCGGCTGTGTCCTCGCCATCGGTGTCCTCGCCGAGGGCGCCGCCGAGGTAGGCGCGCAGCACCTCGGGGTGGCGGCGCACCTCCCGCGGGGTGCCGTCGGCGACGAGGCGGCCGAAGTCGAGCACGGTCACCCGGTCGGAGACGTCCATGACGAGCGCCATGTCGTGCTCGATGATCAGGACGGCGACGCCGGCCCGGTCCCGGACGCCGCGGATCACCTCGGCGGTGCGGGCGGTCTCCTCGTCGTTCATGCCGGCGACGGGCTCGTCGAGCAGGAGCACCGACGGCTCCATCGCCAGCGCCCGCGCGAGTTCGAGGCGCTTCTTGTCGCCGTAGGACAGCAGCCCGGCGGGGCGGTCGAGGAGCCGCGACAGCCCGACGAGCCCGGCGATCTCGGCGGCCCGCTCCCGGCCCTCGCGCGCCTCGCGGCGGGCGCCCGGCAGCCGCAGCCCCGCGGCGAGCACACCGGAACGGGTCAGGACGTGCCGGCCGAGCAGGATGTTCTCCAGGACGCTCTGCCGCCCCGACAGCGCGATGTTCTGGAAGGCGCGCCCGACGCCGAGCCGCGCGATCCGGTGCGGCGGCAGGCCCGTGAGCCGGTTCCCGCCGAGCGTGACGGTGCCGCGCTCGGGCGTGTAGACGCCGCAGACGACGTTGAAGCAGCTGGTCTTGCCGGCGCCGTTCGGGCCGATGACCGCGTGGACGGTGCGGGGCTCGACGCGGAACGAGACCCCGTCCAGGGCCTTGACCCCGGCGAAGCTCAGCGCCACGTCCTCGACGACGAGGGGCCCGGTCACGGCTTCACCCCCATGTACAGCTCGCGGACGCGGGCGGCGTCGATGTCCTCGCCAACCCGCCCGGACAGCGAGACCCGGCCCACGTCCAGGACGTAGGCGGTGGTGGCGAGGCTCAGCGCCATCGCGGAGTTCTGCTCGACGAGCAGAACTCCGGTGCCCTGCCGGTGGATCTCGTCGACGGCCGCGGCGATGCCGGCGATGATCCGGGGCGCCAGCCCGAGGGACGGCTCGTCCAGCAGCAGCAGGCGGGGGCGTCCCATCAGCGCCCGGCCGATCGCGAGCATCTGCTGCTCGCCGCCGGACAGCATTCCGGCGCGGGTGCCGAGCTTCGCCGTCAGCGCGGGGAAGAGCGTGAGGACGCGTTCGCGTTCCCGGGCCCGCTCGGTGCGGTTCGCCAGGACGCCGCCGCCGACCCGCAGGTTCTCCTCCACCGTGAGGCGGCCGAACACGTGCCGCCCCTCGGGCACCTGGACGATCCCGCGCCGGACGATCTCGGCCGCGTCCGTCCCGGTCACGGGCGCGCCGTCCCAGGTGACCGTGCCCTGCCGGACGGCCCCGCGGTGCAGCCGCAGCGTGCCCGAGACGGCCCGCAGCACGGTGGTCTTCCCGGCTCCGTTGTTGCCCAGCAGCGCCACGACCGACCCGGCCGGTACCCGCAGCGACACGCCCTTCAGGACGCGGCCCGCCCCGCCGTACTCGACGTGCAGGTCGTCCACGGCGAGCGCCGCCCCGCCGCTCATGACGCCCGCTCCTCGCGCAGGCGCCGCTTGAGGACCTTGCCCATCGCGTTGCGCGGAAGGCCGTCGACCAGCTCGACGGTCCGGGGCCTCTTGTAGGCGGCGATCCGCCCCTCGGTGAAGGCGACCAGGTCGGCGCCGGTCGCGGTGGCGCCGGGGGCGCGCTCGACGACGGCGTGGACGCGTTCGCCGAGGTCGGCGTCCGGGACGCCGATCACCGCGACGTCGGCGACGGCCGGGTGGGCGCGCAGCGCGTCCTCGATCTCGGCCGGGTAGATGTTCACCCCGGCGGCGATGATCATGTCGGTGCTCCGGCCGGTGACGTAGAGGTAGCCGTCCTCGTCGAGGTGGCCGAGGTCGCCGGTGCGGAAGTGGCCGCCGGCGTCCAGGACGTCCGGGCCGAGCGGGCCCTTGCCGAGGTATCCGGGGATCATGCGCGGCGTCCGGACGTGGATCTCGCCCGTCTCGCCGGCCGGCAGCACGGCCCCGTCCGCGCCGACGATCCTGACCGCGACGTGCCGGAACGGGCGGCCCGCCGCGCCCGGTTTGCGGCGGTGCTCGTCCGGCCGCATCCCGGCGATCATGCTGGCCTCGGTGCAGCCGTAGCCCTCGTAGAGCAGGCCCTCGCCGAAGTAGTCGAACACCCGCTCCTTGAGCGCGTACGGGACGGGCGCGGCGCCGACGCTGAGGCTGCGGAGGGCGGACACGTCGTACCCGGCGCGCACCTCCGCCGGCAGCGCGAAGATCCGCTGCAGCATGGTCGGGACGGCGTGCCAGTGCGTGATGCCGTGCCGCTCGATCAGCCGCAGGGTGTCCTCGGCGTCGAACCGGCGCTGCAGGACGGCGATGCCGCCGTGGCTCAGGCAGGCGTTCGCGTGGTTCGGGCCGGCCGCGTGGTGCATCGGCATGTTGAGCAGGGCGCGGCGGTCGTCGCCGTGTGAGTGGTCGTCGAACCGGGTGGCGTCGAGGTAGCAGCTCAGGATGTCGGGGTCGGCGGTCGGGGTGCGCCGGAACGCCCCCTTGGGACGTCCCGTGGTGCCGGACGTGTAGACGATGAGCTGCGCCTGGCTCGCGGCGACCCGGCGTTCCGGGTCGGCGTGCTCGCCGATCAGCGCGTCGAGCGTGAGGGCGCCGCCGCCGGAATCGACGTGCGCGACGGTCCGGGCGCCGAGGGCGGTGAGCGCGTCCTGGACGGGGCCCGGCTCGCGGACGTCCAGGAATGCCGCCCGGATTCCGCTGTCCTCGGCGATGTAGGCCAGCTCGGCGGGCGTGAGCCGCAGGTTCATCGCGACCTGGATCGCGCCGAGCTTGGCGAGGGCGGCGTTGACGACGAACCACTCGATCCGCGGCCGGAGGGCCACGCCGATCCGGGAGTCCGCGCCGAATCCGCGGGCGGCGAGGGCCGCGGCGAGGCGGTCGGCCCGGTCGTTCCAGGCCGCCCACGTCAGGCTCCGCTCGCCCTCCACGAGGGCCACGGCGTCCGGCCGGACGCGGGCGAAATGTTCGGGTCCGGCTGTCGCTTGTGCGTTCAGCTCCGCCTCCCAGGCTGGTGCGAACCGCGCTGACCTGCGCGTTCGAGGTCGAAGGCTGTGCCCTCGGTCACATTGGCGTGGACCATAACAAACTTCTTGGACATTCAGCAAGGTTTCGTCCATGCTGGGACCCATGCCAGCGACCCACCCCACAGTGATCGCCGACGCGCGTCCCTCCGGCCCGCCCGACCTGCGCGGCACGTCCTGCACCGCCTGCGGGCACCGCGCGTTCCCCGCGCAGGACCTCGGCTGCGAACGCTGCGGCGCGCACGGCGGCGCGCTCCGCCCGGCCGCCCTGTCCGGCACCGGCACCGTCGGCGCCGCCGCCACCGTCCACCGCCACGACGGCCCCGGCATCGCCGCCGGCTTCACGGCCCTCGCGGTCGTCCTGGACGACGGCCCCCTCGTCCACGCGCTCCTCGCCGCGGACGCCGGACGGCCTCGGCCGGGGACGCGCGTCGCCGCCGTCGTCGCGGCCACCGACGGCGGCGGCGGAGTCGTCGAGGTCCGGTTCGTCCCCGGAGGCGCCCGGTGAAGCTGCGCGAGATGCGTCCCGTGTACGTGGCCGGGATCGGCCTGCACCCCTACCGGCCGCTCAGCGGCGTCCCGTACGTCCGGCTCGGGATCACGGCGGTACGGGCCGCGCTCGACGACGCCGGCCTCGCGTGGCCGGACGTCCAGGGCGCCTACACGGGCGCGACCCGGCTCGGCATGGCGGTGTCGCGGCCGATGCTGCGGCACCTCGGCGCGACCGGGATCCCGATGACACAGGTGGAGAACGCGTCGGCGTCCGGATCGTCGGCGTTCCGGCTGGCGTGCATGGAGGTGGCCGCCGGCGTGTCGGACGTCGTCCTCGCCATGGGGGTCGACAAGCCGGGCCCGGTGCGGCGGGCCGAGTCGCTGACCGGGCTGCCGAGCCTGGCGGGCGACCGCATCGTCCCGTTCACCAAGTACGCGCTGCTCGCCGACGAGTACATGGCCCGGTACGGCGCCTCCCCCGCCGACGTCGCGGCGGTCGCGGTGAAGAACCATCGCAACGGCGCGCGGAACCCGTTCGCGCACCGTCGCAAGGAGCGCACTCCCGCGGAGGTGCTCGGCGACCGC
Organism: Actinomadura darangshiensis; assembly: GCF_004349235.1. Lineage (GTDB taxonomy): Bacteria > Actinomycetota > Actinomycetes > Streptosporangiales > Streptosporangiaceae > Spirillospora > Spirillospora darangshiensis. The sequence goes on from NZ_SMKY01000003.1 coordinate 6,175, forward strand.
CCCATCGCGGGGCATCTCACCCGGCTGCAGTGCTGCCCGGTCGGTGAGGGCGCCGCCGCGGTGATCGTGGTCTCCGGCGCGGCGGTCGCGCGGCTCGGACTCGACCCGGCCCGGTGCGTGCGCGTCACCGCGTCCGCGCAGCGGAGCGAGGAGCTGTACGGGCCGAAGAGCTTCGACGCCGAACTGACCCGCGAGACGACCGCCGCCGCGCTCGCGGACGCCGGGGTCGCGCCCGCGGACGTGGACGTCGTCGAGCTGCACGACGCGTTCTCGATCGAGGAGCTCCAGTACGTCGAGGCGATGGGCCTGTGCGGCGAGGGCGAGGCCGCCGGGCGGCTCGGGGCCGGCGAGTTCGACATCGGCGGGCGCAACGCGGTCAGCCCATCCGGCGGGCTGCTCGCGATGGGGCACCCGGTCGGCCCGACCGGCGTCGGCCAGGTCGCCGAGGTGACCCGGCAGCTGCGCGGCGAGGCCGGCGATCGGCAGCAGCCGGGCGCCCGCACCGGCATCGCCCACATGGTCGGGGTCGGCGCGGTGTGCATCGTCCACGTCCTGGAAGGGCCCGCCCGGTGAAGGTCGACGCGCGCCTTCCGCAGGGCCTCCCCCCGGCCGCCGTCGCGCGGGCCGCGCGGGACTTCGAGGACGCCGGATACGACGGGCTGTGGACGCGCGAGTCGTCCCACGACCCGTTCGTCCCGCTCGGGATCGCGGCGGAGCACACGGCGTCGCTGCGGCTCGGCACGTCCATCGCGGTGGCGTTCGCGCGCAGCCCGATGAACCTCGCCTACCTGGGCAACGACCTGGCCTTCTACAGTGGGGGCCGGTTCGCGCTCGGCCTCGGCAGCCAGGTCCGCGCGCACGTCGAGCGGCGGTACTCGATGCCGTGGAGCGCGCCCGCCCGGCGGATGGCGGAGCTGGTCTCGGCGATCCGGGAGATCTGGCGGTGCTGGGAGACCGGTGCGCGGCTGTCGTTCGAGGGGGACTTCTACCGGCACACGCTGATGACCCCGGCCTTCACCCCCGAGCCGCATCCGCACGGCCCGCCGCCGATCCTGCTGGCCGCCGTCGGCGAGCGCATGACCGAGGTCGCCGGCGAGGTGGCCGACGGGCTGCTCGTCCACGGGTTCACCACGCCCCGCTACCTGCGGGAGGTCACGCTGCCGACGCTGGAGCGCGGGCTGGCCGCCTCCGGCCGCGCCCGGACGGCGGTCGAGGTGAGCGCGCCGGTCCTGCTCGCCACCGGCGCGACCGAGGAGGCCATGGCGGAGTCGGTGCACGCCGTCCGGAAGCAGATCGCGTTCTACGGCAGCACGCCGGCGTACCGTCCCGTCCTGGAGCGGCACGGCTGGGGCGAGCTCGCCGGCGAACTGCACCGGTTGTCGCGCGCGCGTCAGTGGGACGCCATGACGGCCCTCGTGGACGACGACGTCCTCCACGCCTTCGCCGTCGTGGCCGAGCCGGAGCGGACGGCCGCGGAGGTCATGCGGCGGATGGACGGCCTGGCCGACCGGATCAGCTTCTACACCGTCGCCGACACCGACCCGGCCGTGCCGGCCCTTGCCGCCCGCGCCCTGGCGGCCGGACCCGGTCTTTAGGGGCGCAGCCCGTTCGTGACCGACGAGATGGCCGCGCGCCGGGCGCCGTCGAGGTCGAACCCCTCGGGGTCCACGAGGAACTGCAGCGTGATGCCGCGCAGGATGCCGCCGAGGTAGACCGCCGTGCCCGCGGGATCGGCGTCCTTGCGGACCGTGCCGTCCGCGATGCCGCGGACGAGCCAGTCCTCGAACTCGCCGCGCGTCTCGGCGAGCCGGGTCGCGATGGCGGCGCGGATCTCGGCGAGGTCCCCGACCGACTCCAGCGCCAGGACGAGCACGACCTTCGCCGGGACGGGATCGTCGCCGAGCCGCGACAGGTACGAGTCGAGCATCAGCACGATCGCGTCCAGGCCGGGCAGGTCCCGCTCGTTGCGGTCCTCCAGCACCTGGCTGATGTAGGAGTCGCGGATGGCCACGAGGACCGCCTCCATCAGCCCCTTCTTGGAGCCGAAGTGGTAGCCGACGAGGCCGCGGCTGACGCCGGCCTCCTCCTGGATCCGCGCGACGGTGGTGCTGCGGTAGCCCTCGTCGGCGATGATCCGCATCGTGGCCTCGACGAGGGCGCGCTTGGACGCGTCGCTGCGTTCTCCCTGTGTGAGCTGCCGGCCCGCCAAGGGTCCCCCTGCCCGATATCCCGTTGGTACCCGGTCACATTACCGACGCGGTGCGGTCATTTCCGCCAGGACGGTGCGCGGCCCTCGCCGAACGCCCGCAGCCCCTCGTCGCGGTCGGGCGACTCCAGCGCGGGCCGGGCGGCGGCCATCTGCGCGTCGAACGCCTCGTCCTCCCCGCTCCACTCGAACGCGCGCCGGACGATCTCCTTCGTCGCCCGGACGGCCAGCGGCCCGCCGAGCCGGATGCGCGCGGCCAGTTCCAGGGCGGCGTCGAGGGCCTCCCCGGGTTCGGCGAGCCGACCGACGACGCCCCAGCGTTCGAGGTCCCCGGCGCCGTAGCGGTCGCCGGTCAGCGCCATCATCATCGCCGCGTGGTAGGGCATCCGCTGCGGCAGCCGGATCAGCCCTCCGCCGACCGCGACGAGGCTGTGGCGCACCTCGGGCAGCCCGAACGACGCGTCCCGCGCCGCGACGATCAGATCGCAGCTCAGCGCCAGCTCGAACCCTCCGGCCAGCGCGTACCCCTCCACCGCCGCGATGACGGGCTTGCGCACCGACCTGCGGGTGAACGCGTTGACCTGCGCGTCCCGGCTCCGGTAGCTCGGCTCCCCGCGGCGGGCGGCCTTGAGGTCGCGTCCGGAGCAGAAGTTCCCGCCCGCTCCCGTCAGGATCGCCACGGACGCCTCGTCGTCGGCGTCGAAGCGCTCGAAGGCGTCCTGCATCGCCTCCCGCAGCTCCAGGTCGATGGCGTTGTACACGCGGGGCCGGTTCAGGGTGATGATGTCGACGGCGCCGCGCCGCTCGGTCAGTACGACACTCATGTGGGCCTCCTCAGAGCGCGAACGAGTAGCCGCCGTTGACGGGGACGGTCTGCCCGGTGATCCACGACGCCGCGCCGGAGGCCAGGAACAGCACCAGGTTCGCGGCGTCCTCGGGCTCGCCCGCGCGCCGGATGACGTACCTGCTCATGAGCTTCTTGAACCGCTCCTCGTCAGCGAACCGGTCCTGCGTGCGCGGTGTCCGGGTGGCGGCGAGCGAGACGCAGTTCGCGGTGATCCCGAACCGCCCGGTGCTCGCCGCGACCGACCGCGTGAACCCGGCCGCGCCCCCCTTGGCGGCCGAGTACGCCTCCCGGCCGGGCTCGCCGACCCGCCCGGCGTCGGAGATGACGGTGACGATCCGCCCGTAGCCGCTCTCGATCATGCCGGGCAGGACGGAGTGGACGTTGTTGAGCACCCCGAACAGGTTCGTCCCGAGGTAGCCGTGCCACTCGGCGGGCGTCTGCTCCCAGAACGGCCGCGTCATCTCCTTCGTCGGCTGCGGGCCCGCGTTCCCGGCGTTGTTGACCAGGATCTCGACCGGCCCCAGCTCGCGGGCCGCCTTCGCGACCGCCGCCCGCACCGCGTCCAGGTCGCCGACGTCGCCGGCCGCGGGCATCGCCTTGACGCCGAGTCCGCGCACCTCCTCCGCCACCGCCTCGGCGCGCTCCGCCCGGAAGTCGTTGACGACGACCGCGCCGGCCCCGTGCTCGGCGAAGTGCAGCGCGACCCGGCGTCCGACGCCCTGCCCGGCCCCGGTGACCAGCGCCGTCCGTCCCTTGAGATCGAGGATGTCCGCCATCGCTACCGCCCTCCGCTCGCAACTAGTTTGCTGATCGTACAGCATATTAATTGGACGGCCGACGGCGCGGGCGGGACCGCCGCCTGGGCGGGACCGGCTACGGGACCGTGTCGCGGAGTGTGTCGATGACGCTGCGGAGGTGGGCGCGCGCGGCCTCCTCGGCGGCGGCCGGGTCGTGCGCGGCGATGGCCTCGATGATGTCCAGGTGCTGCGGGAGCGAGACCTGGGGGCGGCCCGGGTGCATGGCCAGCCGGAACTGGTGCCGGACGTTCTGGGCGCGCAGCCGTTCGAGGACGCCCGACGCCGTCGTCTGCCCGCTGATCTCGCGGACCCGGGCGTGCAGCCGCTCGTTCAGCCGCGAGTAGCCCATGACGTCGCCCGACGAGACGGCGGTGCGCATGGCATCGCCGATTGCCTGGAGGTCGGCGATGCCGGACGGCCCGGCGCACTCGGCCGCCTTCGCGGCGCACAGCCCCTCGATCACCATCCGGACCTCGGAGATCTCGACGGCCTCGGCCAGCGACACGGCGCGGACCCGGGCGCCGCGGTTCTGGACGCGCTCGATGAGGCCCTCGTTGGCGAGCTCGACGAGCGCCGCGCGGACGCCGGCGCGGCTCGCGGCGAACCGCTCGGACAGGTCGGCCTCGATGAGCCGCTGGTTCGGCACGAACTCGCCGGTCAGGATCGCCTCGCGGATCCCCGCCACCACGTCGCTCACGGGCTCCCCCAGATTGTCGCCAATTTTGTCGCTGATCTAGGGTAGCCGGTGGCGGGGGGCAGTGCTCGCGGAGGAGGACGCATGGCGGTGGTCGCGGTACTGGGGCTCGGCGAGGCGGGCGGCGCGATCGCCCGCGACCTCGTCGCGGCCGGGGCGCGGGTGCGCGGGTACGACCCGGCGGTCGAGGCGTCCGGCGGGATGGTCCGGACCGGGAGCGAGGCGGAGGCGGCGACCGGCGCCGACCTGGTCCTCAGCGTCAACAGCGCGCACGACGCGGTCGCGGCGTGCAGGGCCGGGCTCGGCGGCGTCGCGCACGGCGCCGTCTGGGCGGACCTCAACACCGGGTCGCCGGGCCTGAAGCGGGAGCTGGACGCCATCGCGCGTGCGGGCGGCGTCCCCTTCGCCGACGTGGCGATCATGGCGCCGGTGCCCGGCCGCGGCCTCCGCACGCCGATGCTGGCCGCCGGCGAGGGCGCCGCCCGCGTCGCCGCGCTCCTCACCCCGCTCGGCGCCCAGGTCGAGGTGATGGACGCCGGGGCGGGCGCGGCGGCGGGCCGCAAGCTGCTCCGCAGCGTGTTCTTCAAGGGCCTCGCCGGTTCGGTCGTCGAGGCCCTGGAGGCCGCCCGCGCCGCCGGCTGCGAGGACTGGCTGCGGGAGAACATCGTCGCGGAGCTGACGGCGGCCGGCGCCCACACCGTCGACCGCCTGGTCGACGGGACCCGCAAACACGCCGTCCGCCGCGCCGCCGAAATGGACGCCGCCGCGACGATGCTGGAAGAGCTGGACGTGCCGCCCACGATGGCCGCGGCCAGCCGGGACCTCCTCCGCCGCCTCCGTTGACGGGTCACCGTTGACGGGTCAGAGGGGCGGGGTGCCGTGGGTGTGGAAGGACTCGATCGTCTTCAGGCCCCACGCCTGGCCCTTCGCGCGCTCCGCCTCCGTCCAGGTGATGGTCTTCCAGTCGGGGGCCAGGATCAGGCGGGCGCCCGGGTTGCACAGCTCGACGCGGTTGCCGCCCGGCTCGTAGACGTACAGGAAGAACGTCTGCTGGATGGCGTGCTTGTGCGGCCCGGTCTCGATGAACACGTCGTTGTCGAGGAAGATGTCGGCGGCGCGGAGGATGTCCTCGCGGGTGTCGGTGGCGAACGCGATGTGGTGCAGGCGGCCGTTGCTGCGCGTCCAGTCCCGCGTGTAGACGAGGTCGTAGGACTTGTTGGTGAAGGTCATCCAGCGTCCGCCGATGGTGCCGTCGTCCAGCCGGATCTGCTCGGTGGGGTGCCCGCCGAGGACGTCCCGCAGGAAGTCGGTGCTCGGCTCGACCTCGGCGGCCAGGAAGTTGACGTGGTCGAGGCGGCGGACGCAGACGCCGAGCGCCGGGTACGCCTGCGCCTGGTTCTTCAAGGACGGCGCCAGCTCCGGCGGCGCCTCGAACCACTCCGACTCCCAGTAGATCTCCAGCTCGTGGCCGTCCGGGTCGCGGAACACGTAGGCCTGGCCGATGCCCGGGTCGCCGTCCCGCCAGCCGACGCCGAGCCCGGCCGCCTCGATCGCCGCGACGCGCCGGTCGAGCGCCTCCCGCGACGAGGCGCGCAGCCCGGTGCGGCGGATGCCGGACGTGCTGTGCGCGGTGAGCTTGAGCGTGTGGTGCTCGTAGTCGTCCCAGGTCCGCAGGTACACCGAGTCGCCCTCGGTGCCGACCTCGGTGAGGCCCATGACGCGGGTGAAGAACCACAGGCTCTTCTCCGGTTCGGGCGTCAGCAGTTCGACATGGCCCACGTGCGCGATCTCGTGCTTGATGGTCAAAGGGAACTCCGGGGGAAGACTGTGCCGTCGAAGAGCTTGCGCGCCGTCCGGACGATGCCCGCCCGGCGGACGGTGGTGCCGTCGAGTTCGACCGCGACGTCGAGGCGTCCGGTGGGGTGCTCGATGCTGAGCGGCGAGCCGGGCGGCGGGAGGTCGGCGAGGTCGTGGCCCACGGCGCCGTCGATGAGCACCGCGGTGGCGACGGTGACGGCGCCGAGCACGCCGATGGACGCGTGCATGCGCAGCGGGATGAAGGTGCGGGTGCAGACCAGCCCGCCGTCGCGGGGCGGCGCGACGAGCGTGGTCTTGGGGACCGAGGAGGCCGAGACGTCACCGAGGCCCATCAGCACGCCGGCCTGGAGGCGCAGCGACTGGATCCGGTCCCGCAACCGCGACAGGTCGGTCTCGTAGCCGGTGACGCCGAAGGACGCGGCGGCGGCGACCACGACCGGCATCCCGTTGTCGACGCAGGTGACGTCGATGCCGTCGATCACGTCGCGGGGACGGCCGGTGGGGAGCAGCGCCCCGCAGGACGATCCTTCCGTCCCCGCGAAGTCCAGGTCGATCCGCGCGGCGGTGCCGGGCACGCCCGAGATCGCGGTGCCGCCGTCGTAGTCGACGATGCCGCCGGGGGTCGGGAACACCGCGGTGGCGATGCTCCCGGAGTTGAGCATCCGGATGCGGACGGCCGTCTCGTCCGGCTCCGCCTCGACCAGGCCGCGCTCGACCGCGAACGGGCCGACACCGGCGAGCAGGTTGCCGCAGTTCTGCCGGTCGGAGACGGTCGCCTCCTCGACGCCGAGCTGCAGGAACAGGTAGTCGACGTCGGCGTCCGCCCCGGCGGCCGGGGACACGACCGCGACCTTGCTGGTCAGCGGGTTCGCGCCGCCGATCCCGTCGATCTGCCGGGCGTCCGGGGTGCCCATGACGCGCAGCAGCAGGCCGTCGCGCGCGGCCGGATCGGCGGGCAGGTCGCCGGCCAGGAAGTAGGCGCCCTTGGACGTGCCGCCCCGCATCAGCATGCAGCGCACACCGTTCACGAGGCGCCGTACTCGACGTACTCGATGCCCATCCCGGGCAGCCGGTCGCGCAGCCCGTACCGGTCGAGGCCCAGTTCGCCCTTCTGGAACGCCGCCCGCGTGGCGGCCTCCTTCTCCTCGCGCGCCCGCGCGGCGGTCACCGCGTCCGCGACCGACTCGCGCGGGATGCACATCACCCCGTCGTCGTCGGCGAGGACGGCGTCGCCCGGGCGGATCGGCTGCCCGCCGATCGTCACCGGGACGTTCACCGCGCCCGGTGTCGCCTTCACCGTGCCCTGCGCGCTGACGGCCGCCGACCACACCGGGAAGCCCATCGCGTGCAGGTCGGCGACGTCCCGCACCCCGGCGTCGATGACGAGCCCGCGCACGCCCCGGTACTGGAGCGCGGTCGCGAACAGCTCGCCGAACATCCCGTCGGTGGACGGCGACGTGGTCGCCACCACCAGCACGTCGCCGGGGCGGCACTGCTCGACCGCGACATGGATCATCAGGTTGTCGCCCGGCCACGACAGCACGGTCACCGCGGTGCCGGCGATCCGCGACCCGAGGTGCACGGGGCGGATGGACGGCCCGAGGTACCCGGTGCGCCCGGTCGCCTCGTGGACGGTCGCGACCCCGTGCTTCGCCAGCTCGTCCACCGCCGCGGCCTCGGCGCGGGGCGGGTTCGTGACGACGACCGTCCTCATGCCAGCTCCCCCGTCGTCTGCGGGTACAGCCGGACGTACGCCTCCGCCCGCGTGTCGTGCGGCAGCCCCAGGTTCGGGCCCGCGTTCCGTTTCAGCTGGACGCCCCGCCGCTTGGCGAGGTCGGTGTAGTAGTCCCACATGTGCGCCTGCGCGGGCAGGCATTCCATCGCCTTGCGCTTGCGGTCGAACACGGACGTGATGTCCAGCAGGACGTCCGGTTTGAACTCGCACTGCTCAGGCTGGTGCGGCTCGAAGAAGAACACCGGGGGCGCGCCGAGCGGCTCGCCGGGCGCCTCGTATCCGATCGCCTGCGCGAGCACCCGCGCCTGCAGCGCCATCCGCGCCGCCGCCGGATGGTCGCCGTTGTACGGGTCGGCGAGGGTGTGCGTCAGGACGACGGCCGGCTCGAACTCCCGGTACACCCGGACGAGCCGGTCCACCAGCTCGGGCGTCTCGCGCAGCGGGTAGTCCCCGGCGTCCATGAACTCGATCTCGGCGCCGAGCTCCGCCGCCGCGGCCTCCGCCTCGTCCCGCCGCAGCTCCTTGATCTCCTCCAGGCCCTTGCCGTCCCGCCAGGCGCGGGCGGACTCGCCGCGCTCGCCGTAGCTCAGGCACACGACCTTCGCGCGGTCGCCGCGCGAGGCCGCCAGGGCGATGGCCCCGGCGGCGCGCCACACGAAGTCGCCGGCGTGGGCGCTGACGACGAGGAGGGGGCTGGGCGAGGGAGATGTACTCATGGCCCATACCCTCAGGCTTGTAACCCAAATTGTCAACAATCCTGCGAACATTAAGGGCCGGGGGTGCGGATGCCGTCGAGCAGCAGCCGGCTGAGCCGCAGCATCTCCTTCTCCGGGTCCCACAGGCCGGGGGCGTCCGTGCGGGAGCCGAGGTGCGGCTCCTCCAGCTCGCGCTGGATCCGCTCGGCCTCCGCGAGCGCCTCGCCGTCCGGCGTCTCCGGGAGCCGCCGGACGAGGCCGGCGAGCGCGCGGAGCAGCGCCGCGTACGCGTGCCGGAACTCAAGGGCCGGGCTCAGCTCCTCCTCGGCGTCCGCCGTCTGCCGCAGCGTCGCGGCGATCGACCGGATGTAGGCCGTGGCGTGGTCGAGCGTGTTCATCTCCCGCCGCGCCGGCCACTGGCCCGGCCCGTCCCGTGCCAGCGGGCGGTAGCCCCACAGCTTCGCGCGCGGGTTGGCGCGCATGCTCGCCTCGCCCTGCTCCAGCGAGTACCGCGCCTGGTCCTGGACGACGGCCAGCCGCGACTCGTGCTCCTCCAAGCGCGCGTCCCACTCGCCGGGCTCGATGATGTGCTCGGCGAGCGTCCCGAGCGCGTCCTCGACGGCCCTCTGCATCTCCCGGACGGCGTACTCGCCGCGCCGCAGGTACAGCGGCGGGAACACCGCCGCGTTCACGGCGAGCCCGACGACCAGCCCGACGGTGACGTCCGCGAGGCGCGGCAGCGTGTAATCGACGACCTGGTGCCCGCCGACCAGCAGCGCGAACAGCGCCGTGAACGCGACCTGGGACGCCTGCTCGCCGAGCCGCCGCCATCCCGAGGCCAGCATCGCCAGGACGACGACTACGGCGATGCCCAGGGCGTTCGGGCCGATCAGCAGCCCGACCGGGATCGCGAGCCCGGCGCCGATGACGAACCCGGCCGCGTACGCCAGGCTCTCCCGCAGCGACCGGACGACCGTCGGATACACCCCGAGCAGCGCGGCCAGCGGCGCGAAGTACGGCTGCGCGTGGCCGACCCCGTACTTGGCGATCAGCCAGGCCACGACCGCCGCGAGGACGGCCTTCACCGTCAGCTTGGCCCGCTGCTCCCAGTACCGGCGCCCGGCAAAGGGCCTCAGATGGGTTCGCAATCCTCCGGTCCGCACCGGGTCACGGTTCCCTCTCCCCGCGCTCCGAATCGCGGGAGCCACCGCACGGCCCGACGGGGGATGAACGCGCCGCGCGGTGGCCGGTCCCGGGATCAGCCCCCGGCCGGGTCCAGAGCGGAGACGGCCGCGGGGGCGAGCTGGGCGGCGCGCTCCCGCTGTGGGAAGCGGCCGACGTCGATGCGGGCGACCTCCCTGGCCGTCCGGTAGTCGATGACGGAGACCTGGTCGTCCTCGGCGAGGGACACGAAGCAGTCGTGGCCGTTGGGGCTGGTCTGCGTCCAGTACGGCAGGGCGTCGGCGGCGTAGTGGACGGTCCCGTCCGTGGTCAGTCCGGGGCGGGACACGATGGAGACGTAGTCGTCGATCGTCCCCGCCATGCACAGCTTGGTCTCCCCCGCGTCCATGGCCATGCCGTGGTGCGCGGAGTTCTGCGGGTAGTCGTCGGGCTTCATCGCGGCGGCCTTGTCGCTGAACGGCATCTGCACCGTCCGGGTGATCCGGCCGGCCGCCAGGTCGTACTCGACGAACCCGTTGAGGTAGGACAGCTGCGCGTACATCGTCCGGTTGTCGCGGGTGAAGACCGCCGGGCGGATGCCGTAGTCGAAGGTGTAGGTGCGCAGCGGCTTGTACGTGGCCGCGTCCACCGCCGTGACGGCCTTCGACCCCTTGAGCCCGTTGAGGAGCTTCGGCAGCGAGGTGATGCCGATGCTGGAGTTGTAGAGGATCCGCCCGTCCGGCGAGTAGTCGTTCGCGTGCGGGTAGGTGCCGGTGGCGAAGCTCGTCTTCAGCGTGCCGGTGGCGGTGTCGATGACCTCGGCCTTGCTCGCCGTGGTGGCGGAGACGATGAAGCGCGTCCCGTCCGGGGACAGCGCGGCATGGTCGGCCTTGAAGCCCTCGGTCTTGTGCCGCCACAGCATCCGCTTCGTGGCGATGTCGAACGCGGCGGCGTCCGAGAGCACGCCCCGGGAGACGTAGACCGTGGTGCCGTCCGGGGAGACGGCCATGTCGTCGACGAGCTTGCGGTAGCCCTGCGCCGCGTTGACGGCCTCGTAGCCGATGCGCTCGACGGGCGTCATCGCGTCCAGGCGCTCCTGGAGGTCGGGGACGACGTCGATGGAGCCGAGGTTGGCGTAGGTGGCGGTGTCGATGAAGCTGACGGTGCCGCCCTGCCCGTTGCCGACGGCCATGACGTCCCTGAGCGGCGCGGCCGCCCGCGCCGGAAGGGCGCCGGTGACCGCGGTCGCCGCCAGGGCGGCGCAGCCGAGCAGTGCGGTGCGTCTGCGGAGACTTCGGGAAGGCATCTCGTCCTCCTGCGGGGGTGGTCTCCGGTTGGAAAACGGCCGTGTTCGAACCTTGGTTACTGGACAGTAAGGCAGGGTGATGTGCGACACAAGACCCATTTGCGGGAAAATGCGCTCCGGGTGTGCGGCGGCGACGGGAGGCAGCGACGTGGCGGGCAGGCGCGCGACACCGACCGGCAGGTACGGCGGCCGGTCGGCGGCCGAGCGGCGCGCCGAGCGCCGCCGCCGGTTCCTGGACGCCGGGCTGGAGATGTTCGGCCGCGGCCCCGGCTACCGCGGCACCACCGTCGCGGCGCTCAGCGAGGCGGCCGGGCTGTCCACCCGCCAGTTCTACGAGGAGTTCAGGACCCTGGAGGACCTCCTCGCCGAGCTGCACCTGGAGGTCAACGACGCCGCCGAGCGCGAGGTCGTCGCCGCGCTCGCGTCCGTCGAGGGCCTCGGCCTGGCCGAGCGCACGGCCCGCCTCTTCCGCGTCTACGCCGCCGGCATCACCGCCGACCGGGCCCGCATCCGGATCGCGTTCGTCGAGATCATCGGGGTCAGCCCGCGGATGGACCGGCAGCGCCTCACCCGCCGCGCCCGCTGGGTCGAGTTCATCTGCGCCGAGGCGGCGGCCGCCGCCGCCCGGGGCGAGATCGCCGACCGCGACTACCGGATCGCCGCCGCCGCGTTCATCGGCAGCATCAACGGCCTCCTGCACGACTGGAGCGCCGGCTGGGTCGACGCCGGGATCGACGAGGTCATCGACGAGCTGGTCCTCATGCTCCTCGGCCGGCTGCACGCACCCGACCGCGGCATCCCCCTCCCCTGAGGCCGGCCCCGGTCACGGGCGGGAGCGAACGGCCGCCCGGTCGTCGACCGCCGGGGTGAGGACGGCGAGCCGGGCACCGGCCGGATCGGTGAGGACGCTGAGGCGGCCGGGCTTGATGTCGGTCGGCGGGACGTGGACGACCGCCCCCAGCTCGGCGGCCCGCGCGGCGGTGGCGTCGCAGTCGAGCACCCAGAAGTAGGGGATCCAGTGCGGCGGGAAGCCGACCGGCCACCAGCTCTCCAGCGGGAGCATCCCCGCCACGGACCAGTCGCCGATCTTCCAGTTGGTGTAGGCGGGCTCGTAGTAGGAGCGGTCCACGGACCGCCAGCCGAACACCGCGTTGTAGAAACGGCGGGCGCCGTCGATGTCGTGGGTGGCGAGCTCCACCCAGCACATGGCGGACGGCTCGTCGACGACCTCCGCGCCCGGGAAGTCGTACGGCTCCCAGAGGGCGAAGTCGGCGCCCTCCGGGTCGCCGCAGAGCGCCATCCGCCCGAGGTTGTTGACGTCGGTGGGCTCCAGCAGCTCCCGCCCGCCCATGGCGCGCACGGTGTCCAGCGTCGCCGGGATGTCGTCGCTCCGGAAGTAGCAGGTCCAGGACGGCTTGGCCGAGTCGTCCACGAGCGGCTGCATGCCGGCGACCGCCGGGCCCTCGACGCCGCCGAGGGTGAAGACGTGGTAGTCGCCGAAGACGTTCTCCATCGTGTAGACGTACCAGCCGAAGAGCTCGCAGTAGAACGCGTTGGACGCCGCCACGTCCGGGCTGGACAGTTCGGCCCAGGAGGGGAAGCCGGGGGCGTGTGCGGTCACCTCGGGCATCACCGGCCTCTCGAAGCTCGCATACCCCCACGCTAGGGACGCGCACGCAATATCCGGTCGGGGAAAACCCCAAGATCGCCCAAACGTTCGGCGCTCAGACGCTCACCACGGCCTGGAGCAGGCCCCAGACGAAGTGGGCGACGTAGGCGGTGCCGTCCGGGCCGTCCAGGGTCGCGTGCCAGCGGCCCGGCACCTCGCCGTCCTGGTGCGCCACCGCGCCGAACCGGGCGTCGACGTCCCCGGCGACGCAGGACCACGGGACGAGGTCGTCGACGGTCTCCAGCCGCGGCACGGGGACGCCGTCGTCCCGGACGAGCCACTCGTGCATCACCGAGCCGTCCGGGCCCATCATGATCTCGAAGCGCAGGCCGGGCCACAGCGGCAGTGGCGGCCACCACGCGACCGCGCAGGTGACATCGCCGATCGGCCGGTCCGCTCCGCCCGCGGGCGGGCCGAGGACGGCCTCGTAGCGGCGGCGCCCGCGCAGGAACGTCCGGGACCGCAGGATGCGCTGCCAGCGGGCGTTGACGGCGCGCATCTCCGTCCGGTCGGCGCCGAGGGCGCGCATCGCGTCCTCGACGAGGCCCGGCTGGTAGTCGGCCATCCGGCGGAGCAGCACCAGCTGGAACTCCCGCCGCGCGAATCCGTTCATCGCCCGGCCACGCTACCCGCCCCGGTCAGGACTTGCGGGCGCCGATGGCCTTGGCGATGGCGGGCCAGCTGCGGGCCAGCTCCCGGTTCCAGTAGCTCCAGTTGTGCATGCCCGGCCCGTACATGTTGGCGGTGATCGGGACGCCCGCCCGCTTCGCGGCGGCGACGAAGTTCGTGTTCATCACGCCGGCGAGCTGCTCGCCGATCCGGCCCGCGTGGTGCGGCGGGGTCTTCGGGTCGTCGTAGGGGCCCGGCTGGCCGTTGCCGCACGACACGTAGACGCCGATGCCCTTCAGCTTGGCGACGTTCACGGTCGCGTCGTGCGCCGCCCAGTTGCCGCGCGCCGTGATCGGGTCGCCCCAGATGGCGGTGCCGGCCCCGCGGTTCATCGACGTCAGGATGACCGGCATGCCGGGAGCGGTGATGTTGAGGGGGCCGCTGTAGGACGCGGCGTACTTGAACAGGCCGCGGTGCCGCTCGGCGTAGGTGATGGCGCCCTGCCCGCCGGACGACAGGCCGATCGCGGCCCGCGTCGACCCGGCGTGGAAGTTGCGCTCCATCAGCGGGATGACCTCGCGGATGTGGAACGTCTCCCACTCAGGGATGCCGCCCTTGCCGCCGTTGTACCAGTTGGAGTACGAGCCGTTGAAGCCGCCGTCGGGCATCACGACCATCGCGTTGTACGGGCCGATGACCTTCGCCATGGTGGACTTCTTCGACCAGGACGTCCAGTAGTCGTTGCCGCCGTGGTAGGCGTACACGACCGGCCACGTCTTGGTGGACTTGGCCTTCCAGCCCTTCGGCACCATCACCCGGGTCTTCACCGACTGGCCCAGCGCGGGCGAGGCGATGGTGACGTCGAACATGATCGAGTTGGCCTTCTCGATCTTGGTGATGGCGGCGCCGTCGGGGGCCTTGGCGTACTTGCTCGACACCGACGGGATCTTCGGCTTCTTGCCGTGGCTGGCCGCGTCGCCGTCCGGACCGTCCGCGCTCGGCGAGCGGTCGCCGGTCTTGAACGGGTTGCTGTTCAGCGGGACGCTGGGCAGCTTCGGCGACTTCTTGGGGGACGCGGACGTGCTGGGCGCCGACGGCTGCGTCGCGGGGTCGAACGACGGGATCGGGTTCGAGTTGCCGGACGCCTCCGACCTGCCCTTGGGCACGCCCACACCGGCCTGCGCGAGGCCGACCATGACGGCGGGCAGCAGGACGGCCGCCGCCGCGGTGCCCGCGATGGCGATCTTCCGGTCGGTACGCTTCTTCATGGACTCCCCAGCCATCCGGGTCGCCCCGGCCCGACGCTCCGCTCGCCCGACGAAACTACTGTCCCGGACGTCACAGCCGCAAGTATTGGCAACGAATGCAATAAAGGTGAGATCGTTCGTGACGCAGCGCTACCGGACCCGCACTAAACCGCTCTCCCCGGACGGACGGACTGGGCGTGCCGGAACACCTCGCACGGATCCCAGAATCGTTTGACCTCCTGGAGTTTCCGGTAGGCGTCCTTGTAGTAGAGGGTCTCCCATGACTGGCCCGACTCATTCCAGCGCCCGTCGTTCAGGTCGGTGTCGGGATAGCCGATGTAGCAGCCGTCCGTGACCTCGCCGTCCGCGACGGGCACGCCCCCGGTCGCGGCGAACGTCGCCTTGTAGATGTCGCGGATCCAGGCGATGTGACCGTCCTGGCAGGCGTCGTATTCCGGCCAGTACACCTGGTACTGCACTTTCAGAATGGAATCGCGCTGCCGCACCGCGGTCTCACGAAGCGGGCTGTTCACTGCGCCGCCGTAGGAGTCGACCTGAATGAGCGCCTGCCTGTTCACGTAGCCGGTGTACCGCTCATTGCCGAGATAGGCCCACATGGCGCTGATCTGCCGGCCGGTGAACGGTTTCCGCAGGTAGGCCGACTTGTACTTTCCGCAGCGGTTCCCGCCGCCGGAGTTCAGCACTCGCGTGGCGGTCAGCCATGGCATCACCCGCGGAATGCCCGGCCGCATGAAATGCCCGCCCGGCACCGACCGCGTCTTGGTCGCCGCCGGGCCGATCCGCCCGTCGACCGCCGCGACGAAGCCGGCCATCGCCGCCGCCCCGTCCGGGTCGTCCGCGTCCACTTGCGCCAGCAGCCCGATCTGGCCGTTGCTCACATGGTGGAGCTTGAGCATCGCGAACAGCTTGCCCGCCGCCGTGGACGGATTCTGATGGTCGCGGAAGTACTCGCCGAACGCCGTCACCAGCGCGGCGAACTCGTCCTTCGTGAAGTCCTTCCAGTCCCATGCGAGCGCCGTCAGCAGCACCTGTCCCGGCGGGTGCGGAAGCCCGCGGAACCAGAACCGGGTGACGACACCGAAGTTCCCTCCCCCGCCCCCGGTGTGCGCCCACAGCAACTCGCGGAGCCGCTGATCCTTGTCATCGCGTCTGGCGACGACGAGCTTCACGTTCTTGTTTTCGTCGACCACCGCGACCTCCACTGCGTAGAGGTAGTCGACGGTGAGCCCGTGCTGCCGCGACAGCATCCCGAACCCGCCCGCCGGAATATGGCCGCCGAGCCCCACCGAGAAGCACGAGCCGCCCGGCAGAACCTTGCCGCTGACCGGATAGAGCCGGCCGTAGACGTGCCAGACCGTCGCCCCGGCCTCCACGCAGTACGCCCGCATGCCGCCGTCGTACGACACCCCGCACATCGGGCTGACGTCGAGGATCACCCGCACGTCGCCGCCGCACACGAAGTCCTCGTAGCAGTGCCCGCCGGACCGCGCGGTGATCCGCGTCCGCCCCGGATCCACCGGCGCCTCGTTCACCGCCTCTTCGAGCGCCGCCCGCGCCTCCTCGGGCGTCCGCACCATCCGCACGTACTCCGGCTCGCCGACCCACCGCTGGTTGAACCCGCGCCTGAGCGCCGCATACCGCCCGTCTCCGACCCGGACGACCGCACCGGACCCTGCCAAGACCTCGCCCACCAACGCCTCCGCACCTCGGGAACGCCATCCGGGTCCCTTCCCGACCCACGCGCGAAGTAGTCGATCGATTACAGAGAGTGGAGCCTCTCGGCAGATGCCGAAACTCTGGCGTACTCGGCGTCTGATGGCGGCGGGGTCAGGGGTGGGGGTGGTGGGTGTAGAGGGCGCCGGCCTGGAAGCGGGTGCGGGCGCCCAGGCGGTCGCAGAGGTCGCGGACGCGGCGTTGGACGGTGCGGGTGCTGATGGAGAGGCGGCGGGCGATGGCGTCGTCGGTGAGGCCCGCGGCGAGGAGGGTGAGGACGGCGTCGTCGGCGGCGGACTCGGGGGCGTCCTCGCCGGGGAGCGGGAGGCCGGCGCGCCAGAGGGCCTCGAAGAGGGAGACGAGGGCGTCCAGCAGGGCCGAGGGATGGACGACGAGGGAGCTGTCGACCGAACTGGCGTGCTCGGAGGTCAGCGGGAGCATCGCGGTGCGGCCGTCGGCGATCGCGAGCTTGATGGGGACGGCACCGAGGCGGGCCTCCTCGCCGGACGCGACGGCGCGGCGGATGCGGTCGAGGGCGTTGGGCGCGTCGAGCGCCTCGGGGCCGTAGATGCCGCGGACGCGGGTGCCGCGGCGCATCGTGCGGTCCTGCTCGTCGCTGGAGAGCGCGGTGTCGGTGGCGAACGGCGGCTGGACCAGCACCAGGAGCTCCTCTTCGGCGCCCCGCATGAGCTGCAGGTAGCGGCGGGCCACGGCCGCCCGTCCGCTGACGACCTCGACGAGCTCCTCCGGGTGCGGGGCGGCCTCGGCCAGGAGCGGGCCGATCGCGGCGCGGCTGCGGGCGATCTCCTCCTGGCGGCTCGCGACGAGCGCCTCCACGGCGGCGTGCGGCGGGGTGGCGAGGAGGCGCAGCGGCCGGCCGGCGAGGCGCGTCACGAGCCCGAGTTCCTCCAGGCGCGGCAGGAGGCGGCGCAGGGCGGCGGCCGAGGTGCCGAGGCGCGCCGCGAGGGCGGCGAGGGTGGACGGGCCCTCGCGCAGCAGGGCGCGGTACGCCGTCTCCTCGGCGGCGGTCACCCCGAGTCCCTCCAGGAGCGGCGAATCGGACACGTCCTAAAGGTAGACGTTCCGGGTCCGTTTGGCGGGTTCCCGCCATGGCGGAAGGCGCCACCCCCGGCCCTGGATCGCCGGTGATCACCGAGCCCACAATCAAGATCCACTTCATGGGGAGGGATGGCCATGTGGCTGAAGACCGCGGCGGCCCTGGGGGCCGGCGTCCTGGGGCTCGGCGTCCTCGGGCCGGCGGCGCCCGCGGCGGCGGGCACCGGGCCGGCGCCCGCACTGCGAGCGCCGGCCGGAGCGTACGACGTCGCACTGCCCACCGGGGACACGGTGCACGTCGCGGACGGCGCCACGACGGTGACGCCCGGACCGGGGCGCGACCCGGCGTTCTCGATCAGGCACGGCGGCGGTGATCTGTACGTCGTCCCGGACGACCGGCTCACCGATGACCCCGAGCGCTACAACGTGACGGCGCTGCACGAACACCGGCGTCCGGCCGCGCCGGAGCCGAGGGCCTCCGGTGAGTTCGTCACCGTCCATGTGAAGGGCATCGCGCGGGACGGGCGGCCGGGTCTCGGCACGGCCGGCTTCCTGAACGTCGAGGACGCGTCGCTGGGCAATGCCCACCGCCCCCTGCCCGGGAAACCGGGCGGCCCGTGCAGCGATGCCCGCTGGGAGGACTCCGGCTGCGTCCGGCTGCGGCCCGGCACGTACTCCGTGCTCGGCTTGATCAAGACGCTGCCCTCGTGGGCGTCCAGCACCGGTTCGGAGAAGCCGCTCGACTTCAGCCTCGTGGGCTACCCCGAGATCAAGATCACCGGGGACACCGAGATCGTCCTGGACGCGCGCAAGGCGAAGGAGGTCACGGTCCGGACGCCCGAGCACGCCACCAAGCCCGACCTGGGTGCGATCAGCCATCTGATGTGGACCCGCGGCACCGCGAGCGGCCAGTCCGTGAACGAGGGCGTCTACATGAACGACGGGGCGACGCTGGAGGAGCGGGTGTTCCTGCAGCCGACCGAGAGGGTCCGCTCAGGCACGTTCGAGGCGTACACGCGCTGGCGGCTGGAGGCGCCCGCCATCACGATGCGGGCACGAGGGCTTTCGCTGCATCCCATGTACTACCCCGCGAGCTACTTCAGCGATACCTCCGACCAGTTCCCCCGCCTCGACGGCAGAACCCGCATGCGGGTCGCGGACGGGGACCGGCCCGGCGCCGGACTCCGCGGCCGTCTCGCGGTCATCCGGCGTAAGGACGGCGTGTCCGTCGCCGAGCAGTCCAACCGGGCCGCGGACGCGGGTGCCCGCATGGTCGCCATCTACAACGACAAGCCGGGTGTGAACGACGATCCGGGCGGCTATGGAACGCAGCTGAAGGTTCCGACGGTGCGCCTGTCCCATGAAGAAGGACAGGCTCTTCTGCGAAGGCACAACACGACCGTGACGGCGGCGGGCGTCGTGGACAGCCCCTACCAGTACGACCTGGTGTTCCCGGAGACGGGACGGGTGTCGGAGAACCTGAACTATGTGGCGCGTACCCGGGACCTGGCGCGGCTCGACAACGCGTACCACGGCACCGGTTCCATGACCACGGCGCGCTACAGCAGGCGTCCCTGGGAGGAATTCTCGATCGCGTACGCCCATCCGTTCATCGGCGCCCCCAGAACGCGTGTCGAGTACGTCTCGGCCGACCCGAAGACGACATGGTCGGCCATGGCCGCCACGCCGGAGCAGCCCTACAACCACGCGTTCCCTGTCCCGAAGACGCCTCACCTCACGATGGGCAGCGGAGAGGCGACCGCGTACAGGCCGGGCTACAGGGGCACGCAAACCTGGTTCCGGGCCCCGCTCGCCGGGGGCGTCAACCCGCAAGCGCCGATCGCGCGCACCGGTGACGGGATCCGCTTCAACCTCGGGGTGGTGGACGCGGCGAACAACTTCGCCGGGCCTTCCTCCAGTTCGTTCCCGGACGGCTTCGTCACCGATTTCCGCGTCTACCGGGACGAGCAACTGGTCGCCCAGACGTCCGCCCGCGCGAACGGGGTACTGACGACGACGCCGGAGGACGCCGCCTACCGGGTCGAGTACGACTTCGCGAACACCGCCCCTTGGGCACGGCTGTCCACACGCACGAACACGTCGTGGACGTTCCGTTCGGCGCACACCGGCGACACCACCGTCCTCCCGGTGTTGCAGGTCGGCTATGACACCGACCTCGATCTGCGGAACCGGACGCGGTCGAAGCGTCTGAAGCTGGAGGTCCGCCGCCAGGACGGCTCGTCCGTGCCGCTGAAGAGCCTGACGCTGCAGACCTCGTTCGACGACGGGACGACCTGGCGGGACGTCCCGCTGAGGAAGGGCACCGCCCGCCTCCACGGAAAGGGGACCGTGTCCCTCCGGGTCACCGCCGAGGACAGGGCGGGCAACGCGGTCGTCCAAGAGGTCGTCCGCGCCTACGAGCTGCGCTGAGGAACCGCAGGGCCGTGACCCCGGCGAGGAGCCGGGGTCACGGCATGGGAACCGGCCCGGCTGACGTCGGGCCGGGCCGGTCCCCAGGGGTCACGCCGCGGCGAAGTCGTAGGTCGCGGTGAGGGTGGCGGACGACGGGCAGAGGACGCCGCTGGTCTTGTTGACGGTCTGCTCGGTGAACGTGGCGGTGATCGGCAGGTCGGTGCCGGTGTAGGCGCCGGTGATGGAGCCGCCGAACGTGCAGCCGATGGCGCTCATCGAGAAGCCGCTGAGGGTGGCGACGCCGCCGGCCAGGCTGCCGCTCCACGGCAGGTTCTCCGGGGTGACGTCCACACCGCAGCCGCTGACGGAGGCGGAGGTGACCGAGAGGGTGCCGTCCTCGGCGATCGTGCCGGACAGCGTCGAACCGGTGCAGGTGGCGGGGATTCCCGCGTCGATCGTCATGGTCCCGTTGAGGGTGGCGGTGAAGTCTCCGGCCGTCCAGGCCATGGCGGGAGTGGCGGTCACGGCGAACGTGAGGGCCGTGGCGGCGAAGGCCGAGGCGATCGCGGCCGTCTTCGTGGTGCGGGACAAGGGAGTCCTCATTTCGAGCTGTGGGCGTCGCGCCTGCACCCGAAGGAATGGGGTGGGAGCCCGGCCGGCGATGCGGGCACCGCAGATCCGGGATGGGGAGCCAGCGGCCGCCCGTCTGCTTCGACATGTCGCGACCACTGAGTAGAACGCGTTCTACTCAGAAGATAAACAATGGCCTCTGGATGGTCAACACTTGGATCGAAACCGTGCATACCCGGCATTGATGCACGGCCATAAAGCCTCTTCAGATGCGTCCATATGTGATGCAGCGTGTTCTAGTTTCCCGCATCCCGTAAGGGTCAGCAGACCTTGAAGGAGCGGGACACCTCCTGGTGCGTGGGGCTGATCAGCACCATCCGGTAGGTGTGGGTGCCCGGGTCCTCCTGCTCGCCCCCGCCGCTGGCGAACGACGGGTCGGCCGTCCAGGAGATGGGGTGGCCGTCGCCGAGCCGGCCGTCGAAATAGATGCTGAACTTGATCGGCGTCGGGTTCACGCTGCCGGTGATCCGGTACTTGACGTCGACATAGCCGTCGGCCGGCTCGCAGGCCGCGCCCGAGCCGACCCTGAAGTAGTCGATGCGGGCGGTCGGGCCGCCACCGCCGCCGGAGCCGCCGCCCCCGCCGGAGCCGCCACCGGTACCGCCGCCTCCTGCGCTGCCGCCGCCGGACGTGCCGCCGCCCGAGCCGGGCCTACCGGAACCGGACGTGCCGCCCTTCTTGCCGGAGCCGGGCTTCGTCGCGGTGGCCGAGGGGGACGGCTTGCCCGAGGCGCCGCCCTTCACCCCCGAGCCCGGGACGTCGCCGCCCGGAGCCGTCCGCCCCTGCGGGTTGGCTCCGGTGTATCCCACCGGGTCGCCCCCGCCGGCGGCGTTGGAGTCGTCCGGCCAGAAGGCCCAGATGCCGGCGCCCGCGAGGAGGGCGATCACCACCGCGGCCGCCCCCGCTCCCAGCAGCACCAGGGGTGGCCGGGCCGAACCCTGCTTCTTCTGCTTCCGGTCGTGCACCGTCCGGGGCGCGGCGGGCATCGGCGGGACGGTGGGCGGCGCCTGCGGGGACGCCACCGGCCGGGCCGGCGTCGGCGCGGGCGCGGGACGCGGCGGATCCACCACCGTCCGCTCGACCGGCGCCCCGCCGCCCGGATTCGTCGCCTGGGCCTGGGCGCCCAGCAGGCGCAGCAGGACGGCCTGCATCGCGGGGCGCTCTGCCGGGTCCTTGGCCAGGCACGCGGCCACCGTGCCGCGCAGCGGCTCCGGCATGTCGCCGAGGTCCGGCTCGCCCTGCAGGACCCGGTGCATGATCGCCGGGAAGGTGTCCGCGCCGAACGGCGGCCTGCCGGTGGCGGCGAACGCGATGACCGAGGCCCACGCGAACACGTCCGCGGGCGGGCCGGCCGCGTCCCCGGCGAACTGCTCCGGCGCCATGTAGGCGGGCGTCCCGATGATGCTGCTGGTCATGGTGAGCGGCGACTCGACGTTCCGGGCGACGCCGAAGTCGATGACGCGCGGGCCGTCCGGGCCGAGCAGTACGTTGGACGGCTTGAAGTCGCGGTGCACGACGCCGGCCTCGTGGATCGCGGCGAGCGCGGTCGCGGTGGCCACGGCGAGGCGCCGGAGCGCGGCGCCGTCGCGCGGCCCGGCCTGCTGGAGCGACGGGCCCTCGACGTACTCGGTGACGATGTAGGGCCGCCGGTCGTCCAGCGACGCGTCGAGGACCTGGGCGATGCAGAACGGGTCGACGCGCCGGGCGGCGGCGATCTCCTTGCCGAACCGCTCCCGGACGCGCGTGTCGGCGGCCAGTTCCGCGCGCAGCACCTTGACCGCGACGGGCACCCCGTCGGCGCCGTGCCCCAGGTAGACGACGCCTTGGCCGCCCATGCCCAGCCGTCCGGACAACCGGTAGGGGCCGACGTCGGTCGGATCGTCGGGGTCCAGGGGCTCGGTTGCGGGCATCGCGCGGGACTCCTGGGAGGCGGGAGGCAGGGATGAAACGCAACCTTATTGGATAAAAGACCCCGCGCCCCAGGAATCGGATCATGGACCGCGGGTGTCAGCCGAAGCGCTCCCGGAGCGCCGGGAGCAGGTCGGACTCCGCCCACGTGCGGAAGTCCTTCTGGTGGTCCGGGCCGGACTGGCAGAAGGAGATGTGGGTGAACCCCGCGTCGGCCCACTGCCGCACCGCCTGGACGTAGTCGTCCACGTCGTTGCCGCACGGGACGGACTCGGCGACGTCCTCCGGGCGGACGGTCTTCGCCGCGGCCTCGAAGTTCACCGGGCCCGGCAGCTCGGCCATCACCTTCCACGCCGGGGCGGAGAACTTCCAGGTGCGGTGCGCGCGCTCCTTGCACTCGTCGTAGTCGTCGCCGTAGGCGACCGGGATCTGCCCGTAGACGGGCTTGCCGGCGCCGCCGCCGTCCTGGAAGACGCGCACGGTGTCCGCGACGGGCTGGTCGGAGATCAGCAGGTCGGCGTGTTCGGCGGCGAGCCGTCCGGCACGCGGGCCGTAGGCGGCCATGCCGATCCGCACCGGCCGGTCGGGCAGGTCGTACAGCTTCGCCGAGTCGACGGTGTAGTGCCGGCCCCGGTAGTTCACGTAGTCGCCGGAGAACAGCGCCCGGATGATCTCGACGGCCTCGGCGAACATCTCGTGCCGGACGTCCACCGACGGCCAGCCGCGCCCGACGACGTGCTCGTTGAGGTTCTCGCCCGCGCCGAGGCCGAGCGTGAACCGGCCGTCCGACAGCACCCCCATCGTGGCGGCCTTCTGCGCCACCACCGCCGGGTGGTAGCGCATGATCGGGCAGGTCACGAACGTCATCAGCGGGATGCGGTGGGTGGCCTGCGCGAGCGCGCCGAGCACCGACCAGGCGTAGGCCGCGTGGCCCTGGCTCTCCAGCCACGGGAGGTAGTGGTCGGAGATGGCCGAGTAGCCGAAGCCCGCCTCCTCCGCCTCGACGAGGTCGGCGACGAGCTGCTTCGGCGGCGTCTGCTCGCAGAGCAGCGTGTATCCGAATTCCATGTCAGTTCCCCAGCAGGTCCATGAGGTCGTCGGCGTGCTCCTCCTCCTCGGCGAGGATCTCCTCCATGATGCGGCGCGTGGTGACGTCGCCGGCGCCGAGCCACCGGATGATCTCCTGGTAGGACTCGATGACGATCCGCTCCGCGACGAGGTTCTCCTGGAGCATGCCCTTGAGGTCGTTGTCGTCGAACGTCTCGTAGGTGGTGTGGGCGCGTTCGGCGATCGTCCGCGGGTCGAAGTCGGGGTCGCCGCCGAGCTGGCTGATGCGCTCCGCGGCGCGCATCGCGTGGGCGCGCTCCTCGTCCGCGTGCTCGCTGAACTCCGCGGCGACCTGCGCCCGGTCGATCCCGCTCGCGCTGATCGCGTGCCGCGCGTAGCGCATCCAGCAGACGATCTCGGTGGCGACGACGTCGTTGAGGACCCCGACGACCTCCTCGGGGCTCCTGCCGTAGCCCTCGGTCACGGGGCCGTCCGCCATCTTGCGCCGGGCCCGTTCCCGTATCGCCGCCACGTCGATGCTGAAGCTGTAGTCGGCCATGCTCTCCTCCTGATCAGCGCGGACGTAGCGGTCCTACCCAGCAGGGGCCGCCCATGCGTTCCGGGGCGCCCGAGGAGAACGCGCTGATCAACGCTTACTTGGCCACGGTCGGTGACACGTGCTATACGTAGAGCTACCTCGTTCCGATCCTGGGGCGAGGCCAGGGACATCCGGTATCCACCTTGAGATCCGGGCGTGACAAGGAAGAAAAGGAACCACATGAAGTCCTTCAGCTACACCGAGCTGGACAAGCTGGCCGGCGAGGTTCTGCCGGAGCGCGCCGTGCTGTCCACCCTTCTCGTCGGTGGCGGCAGCGACAACGACAACGAGAACCTCAACTTCAACCACGGTGGTGGCGGCCACGACGGCGGCACCACCGCGGTCGTCCCGAACTGCCAGAGCAACATCAACCACTCGCAGGGCGGCCTCATCGGCGCGCTGGGCCTCAGCTCCGAGAACCCCAACTCGTCGTTCACCTGCGCCAGCAGCTCGGTGGTCTCGGGTCACTGATCCAACAGAGCATGACCGCGGGCTCGCGCCCGCATGGGAAGGGCTGGCGTTCTCCTGCCAGCCCTTCCCCCTCTTCCCGGACGACGCGAAAGCGAACAGATGACCCAGAAGAATCCGCACGCGCTCACGTACGCGGAACTGGACCGGCTGTCGGGCGAGGTGCTGCCCGGACGGCTGCTGCTGTCGGCCGCAGGCCACGGTTCGGACACCGACGTGGTGTACGCGTGCCAGTACGACCACGACGCGGGCACGACCGGCCTACTCGGCACCGGCCTGCTGGCCGAGCCCGAGCGCACCTCGATGGTGTGCATCCCCGTCGTGGTCCACCACGACGCATGAGCACCCCCGCGGACCAGGCCATGGACGGGACCGGCGTCCCGGCGGCCCTCGCCCTCCCCGCGCTCGCCGACGGCACCGAGCTGGTCGGCGAGTTCAAGAACTCCGGCTACCGCGAGCCGCCCCAGCTCGTCTGCCTGCCGAACCGGCAGCTCGTCCGGCTACCGCCGCTGCTGTTCCTCGTCGCCAAGGCGCTGCACGACCACCGCGACCTCGCCGGGTCGCGGGACGTGCCGGCGGCGCTCGGGACGGTGGCCGAGTCGGTCAGCGCGGAGGCCGGCGCCCGGCTGACCGCCGAGCAGCTGGTCTACCTCGTCGACCGCAAGCTCGCCCCGCTCGGCGTCACCACCTACAGCGACGGCACGCCCCCGCCCGTGGTCAAGGCCGACCCGTTCCTCGGGCTGAAGTTCAAGCTCGCGGTGTTCCCCGAAACGGTCACCTGGTTCCTCGCCGGCCTGTTCAGCTGGCTGTTCCGGCCGGTCCTCGTCGTGGTCGGGGTCGCCGCGGTCATCGCGAGCGAGGCCTGGCTGCTGACCACCCGGTCGATGGCCGACGCGCTCCAGCACACCCTCCTCGTCCCGGTCAGCATCCTGATGATCATGGGGCTGGGGGTCCTGTCGTGCGCCTTCCACGAGATGGGCCACGCCGCCGCCTGCCGCTACGGCGGCGTCCGCCCCGGCGTCATGGGCTGCGGCATCTACCTCGTCTGGCCCGCGTTCTACACCGACATCACCGAGTCGTACCGGCTCGGCCGCGCCGGCCGGCTCCGCGCCGACCTCGCGGGCGTCTACTTCAACGGGATCTTCGTCGTCGGGCTGACGCTGCTGTACCTGTGGACGGGGTTCGAGCCGCTGCTCGTGGCCGTCCTGTACGTCAACCTCGAAATGTTCCAGCAGCTGCTGCCCACGCTGCGGTTCGACGGCTACTACATCATGTCCGACCTGATCGGCATCCCCGACCTGTTCAAGTACATCGGGCCGATCCTGCGCCGGGCGCTGCTGCGCCGGTCCGCCGACGAGCGGCTCCGCGACCTCAAGCGCTGGCCGCAGATCCTCGTCACGCTGTGGGTCCTGACCGTGATCCCGGTGCTGCTGTTCCAGCTCGGCCTCATCATCACGCAGATCCCCGCCCTGGCCGCGAAGGACTGGTGGATGATACGCCGGCTCGCCGACGCCGCCTCCAACGGCGCCGGGGCGCTGGACCTGATCACCTCGGGGCTGCAGATCGTCCTGCTCGTCCTGCCGCTGGCCGGTGTCGCGCTGTTCCTCTTCGGGATCCTGCGGCGGCTGGTGCGGCGGGCCGTCCGGTACGTGAACGCCCCCCTCCAGGAGGCCGCGCCGGACGCGTGACCGACCCGCTCCGCGGACGCGCCGGGTGCCCTCGACGGGCACCCGGCGCGTCCCGCTTTTCCGGAAATGCATTTTATATGCTTTTCCGTTGACGCTTCAAAGAATGGCGTCACGGGAACCTACTCCGAGTAAGGAGAGAAGAGCCGTACCACGGCGCTCTCCCTTTTCGAAGGCCGGTCCACCCATGGCCGGTGTTTCCGGAAGGCTCCCCCGTTGCTCCGCCGCATCATCCCCGCCGCAATGCCGGCGGCCTTCGCACTGCTCCTCCCCCTCGCTCTCGCGGACCGCTCCGCCGCGACCGCCGCGACCGCCGCGACCCGCGCCGAGGTCGTCGCCGAGGCGGCCGTTGCGCCCCGCACCGTGGACCTCACCATCGCCTCACCCGCCATGGACGACCGCCAGAAAGTGCGGCTCCTCCTCCCCCGCGGCTGGTCGAAGGACTCGCACCGAACCTGGCCCACGCTGTGGCTGCTGCACGGCGGCGTCGACGACTACACCGCCTGGACGCGCGGCACCGACGTCGCCGAACTCACCGCGGACACCGGCGTCATCGTCGTCATGCCGAACGGCGGCCGCTGCGGCAATTACTCCGACTGGTGGAACTACGGCGACGGCGGCTCGCCGCGCTGGGAGACGTTCCATATGACCGAACTCCGGCGCATTCTCGAAAGCGACTACCACGCCGGGACGCGGCGGGTGGTCGCCGGCAATTCCATGGGCGGTCTCGGCGCGATGCTCTATGCGGCCCGTTTCCCCGGCATGTTCAAGGCCGCCGCGTCCTTCAGCGGATACGTCGCCACCCTGCACGGGCACGAGCCGGGCGACAGCTCGACCGGCTGGGGGCCGTCGTTCTCCTGCCCGGGCACCGACTGGCGGCGGGTGTGGGGTGACCCCGACGACCAGGCCGCGATCTGGCACGCGCACAACCCGGCCGACCTCGCCGGGCGGCTGGCCGGCGTCCGGCTGTGGGTGGCGAGCGGCAACGGCAAGCCCGGCTCCCTCGGCGGGATGCCGTTCACCGACCCGGTGGAGGCCGCGGCGAACGAGAACGCGCACGCCTTCGCGGACCGGCTGTACGCCGCCGGCGTCCCGGTGACCACCCGCTTCTTCGACGGGCAGCACGACTGGCCGTACTGGCAGCGCGACCTGCACCAGGCCTACCCGATGCTGATGGACGCCCTCGGCGCCGGCTGACCGGGCTCAGGTCCGCCGGAGGGGCGCCGTGGCGTCCACCGCACCGGACGGCCCGTGCCATTCGAGGACGAGGACGGTCGCGTCGTCGTCCAGGCGCCCCTCGTGGTGCTCCAGGATGCTGTGGACGAGGCGCCGCAGCGTCTCCGGGACCGGCAGCGCGGCGGCGTTGTGGCGGACGATGAAGTCGATGAACCGGACGAGGCCGAACTCCTCCTTGCCGGG
This sequence comes from Actinomadura darangshiensis, assembly GCF_004349235.1. Classification (GTDB taxonomy): domain Bacteria; phylum Actinomycetota; class Actinomycetes; order Streptosporangiales; family Streptosporangiaceae; genus Spirillospora; species Spirillospora darangshiensis. The sequence continues at coordinate 33,916 of NZ_SMKY01000003.1, forward strand.
GTCGCGGGCCTCCACGATGCCGTCGGTGTAGAGCAGGACGCGGTCGCCCGGTTCGAGCTGCTCCTGGCACAGCGTGCCGGGAACGCCGAGGTCGGTGCCGAGCGGATGGCCGGGTGTGCAGTCCATCGTGGTCACCCACCGGCCTTGCCGGATGACGATGGGCGCGGGATGCCCGTGCAGCACCCACGACAGGACGCCCGTCCGCAGGTTCAGCTCCGCCAGCGCGGCGGTGACGAACCGGCCGGACGAGTCCTGCTCCAGCAGCACTTCTTCGATGGCCCGCCCCACGTCCTGGAGGGCCGTGCCCTGCAGCCGGCCGTTGCGGGCGGCCGCGACCGCCAGGTTGGACGTCAGCCCGGACGCGGTGTCGTGGCCCATGGCGTCGAACACGCTGAAGTGGACGATGTCGCCCGCCAGGGCGTAGTCGAAGGTGTCGCCGCCCAGCCGGTACGCCGGTTCGAGCGCGGCGCCGATCACCACCTGGTCGTTGGCGAACGTCATCGGCGGCATCAGCCGCCACTGCATCTCCGCCGACACCGTCATGTCCCGGGTCCGCACCAGCCGGGAGTAGGAGTCGCTGAGCGGCCCCTTGCTGACGATCATCAGCGCGACCAGCCCGGCCAGGTACTCGGCGTCGCTCTGCGCACCCGCGTCGTCCTGGCGGAGGGTCACCCTCAGCACCCCGATCCGCTCGGCCCCGTCGAGGATCGGCAGCCAGCGCTGGAAGGTCCCGTCGTCGAACACCTGGCCGTTCACCGGCTCCACGATCTGGAACGCCCGGCCCGCCACGGTGCTCTCGATCCTGAGGTCGGCGGTCTCGGCGCCGGGTTCGCGTCCCGCGTCGTCGCCCTTGCCCGTCAGCAGCCGCAGCACCTGCTGCTGGAGGTCCGCGACGTAGATGAGGACGTCGTGGAGGCCCGCGTCCGCGGCGTGCTTGGCCACCGCGTCCGGCAGCTGCTCCATGGACATCCGACGGCTGGCCGCCACAAGCTCCCGCAACATCGGCCCCGCGACCTCCCTCCTGACCCCCGGGGCCCTACCCTTTCGGCCGTCCCTCATGTGGCATGCGGTCCGAGGCGGGCCAGACGTAGGGCAGGTCATCCGGCACATCCGGGAACACGGGGCGGTAGAAACCGGGGTCTTTCCGGACGAGCGCCGACCGGTGGCTGAGGTGGAACGCCGGGTCGCCGAGCCAGGGCGGCAGCGCCCCCGCCGCGGCGAGCCGTTCCTGCCCGCGCGGGCGGTGCACGCCCTTCGTCTCGGCGAGCTCGGCCGCCAGGGTGCCGGCGCAGGTGTCGCCATGGCCGAGACCGGACCAGCGGTCGCAGATCTCCAGCCCGTACCGGACGAGCGCCTCCTCGTACCCCGTCCACATGAGCGCCGCCGGATGGCGCCGCCAGCCGTATCCCGGCACGGTGAGGGCCCGCAGGACCTGGATCGCCTCGACGCGCTGCTTGCCGAGCCGCCGCCGGTCCAGGACGCGGGCCGTGGCCGCGAAGTCCGCGTACGGCAGAAAGGTCTGCACGACCGCCCCCTGTTCCCGCTGGTCCCGCGGTTACCTACCCCAGGGCCGGCGGAGATGTGCCGGGGGCCGGGTCAGGTCCGCTTCGGGGACGGGCCGCTGGGCAGCAGCTTGGCGATCTCCGGCTTCAGCAGCGGGCGGATGCTCGCGTAGGGCGCGCCGAAGTTGACGTTGCCGCAGCCGTCGCTGCCGCCGGCGAGGTAGGCCAGCCGGAACTCGGTGGGGGTGAAGAACGCGCTCAGGAACGGCGGGTCTTCGTCCTGGCCCGCGGCGTCCGTCTGCTTGCGGGGGGAGAAGTCGGACGGCTCGAACCCGTCCCTGCCGCGGTTGCAGTCCTCCCACCAGTGCTCCCGCCAGGGTTCGCGCTGCCCGACCAGCGACCGCAGCCGGCGGATCCCAGCGGCGGTGAGCGTCTGCGGCAGGAAGACGTCGGCGGCGGTGAGCCGCTTGCCGGTGCGCAGGTCGACGGTGACGGTCTCGCCGCCGGGCGACCCGTCGGCCTGCTGGCAGTTGTCGGTGATCTGGAAGTAGCGGACCGACACGAGCCGGGGGCCGCGGATCCCGAGCGTCGTCTCCGTGCCGATCTTCACCGGCTTGCCCTTGCAGCCGTAGTTGAGCGCGGTCGCCCGCGACATCGCGATCAGGCGGTCCAGGGGGCCGCGCAGCTCCTTGTTGATCCGGTTCTGCAGGGCGGCGTCCTTCAGCCCGCTGACCTTCGGGTACTGCGCGTTCTGGACGATGATCTCGGGGTTGGCGAGGGTCTGGTTGTCGGCGACCAGGGTCACGGCCGCCACGGGGTCCGCCGCCGGCGGCGGTTCCTTGTGGTCCTGCACCGCGTAGACGGCGCCGCCCGCCGTGGCGGCGACCACGGCGGCGCCCGCGGCGGCCATCGTGCCCTTGCCGGCCGCGGTGGCGAGGAAGCCCTTGCTCACGGCGGTACCGGCGGTGCCGGCGCTCGTCCCGGCACTGCCGGAGCCGGCCGCGCTCGCCGCGCCCGCGGTGGTCGCGCCGGCCGTGGCGGACGCCCCCGGCGCGGCGGCGAGCGCGGCGAGCGGGAACAGCGCGGCCAGCGCGACCGCGGCGGCGGCCAGCGCGCGGACGCCGCGCTGCTCCCAGTCGCTCCCGTACGCGGCGGTGGCGGTGGATTCGAGCCAGGTCACGAACGCCGCCGCGCCCGGCGGCCGCTCCCCCGGCTCCTTCGCCATCCCGTGCAGGACGAGCTGCCGCAGCGGCTCGGGCACGTCCTGCACGTCGACCTGCTCGGTCAGGTGCTTGTTCATCAGCGCGACCTGCTCGGACGCGGTGAACGGCCGCCGTCCGGTGACGCACTCCAGGAAGACGCAGGTCGCGGCGTACACGTCGGTGGCGGGGGTGGAGGGGTCGCCGCGCCACTGCTCCGGCGCCATGTACACGGGCGTCCCCGCGCGCGAGCCGTCGCCGGAGAGGACGGCGACGCCGAAGTCGACGAGCTTGCTGAGCCCGTCGGACCGCACCACGACGTTCGCCGGCTTGTAGTCGCGGTGGACGACGCCGACGGCGTGCGCGGCCGCGAGGCCGAGCAGCGAGCCCTTGAGGACGAGCAGCGCCGCCTCCGGGGCCAGCGCCCCGTGCTCGCTCAGCACCTCCTTGAGCGACACGCCGTCGACAGCCTCCATCACGATCGCGGCGCCCTGCTCGCTCTCCACGAACCGGAAGAGGCGCGCGACGTACGGGCTGGTCAGCCTGCCGAGCATCTGCGCCTCGGCGCGCAGGCCGGCGATCGCGCCGGTGTCGGCCGCGGCCAGATACTTGATCGCGACCGGGGTCGCGGAGTCGGCGTGCCGGGCCAGGACGACCCGTCCCTGCGCGCCGCGCCCGAGCTCGCGCTCCTCGGTGAATCCTGTGAGCCGCCAGTCCATCCCGCGCTCCCGCCTCTGCTCGATCTGCCGTGATGAGTGACGCCTCCGCGTACCCAAAGGTTCGCGGAAAGTGCGGCCGATCGCCATGCCGGCGCGGCGCGGCGGGCCCCGGCGGGCGGACGGTGAGATGGGACACACCGCCGCCGCCGGGCCCGCGAGCCCGGGAACGTTCGAAGGCACAGGTCACGGGCCGGGCTTATCGTTTTCTGACAAACGGCGCAGAAAAGCGCAGCCATGAATTCGCGGAAGGAATGTGCTAAAACCCGTCAGGGGTTCGCGACGCGAAAGGATCTTCATGGGTGCCGCGGAGGCTCTCGGACAGGTGATCGACACGGAGCGCTATCCGCTGGCCGCGGCGGGCGGCGCCGGGTGGGACGCCGTCGTTTCCCGCACCCGCGCGGAACTGGCGAAAACGGGGTGCTGCGTGCTGCCCGACTTCATTCGCCCCGCATTGCAGGACGCGCTCCGCGCGGAATGCGCGGCGATCGCACCGCGCGCCCATTACGACGTCGAAACGGTGAACGCCTACAACATCGACGTCGGCACCCCATTGCCGGACGGCCATCCGGGGCGCATCACCGTCCGGCGGGGCAACGCGTTCGTCGCCCGCGACCGCATCCCCGCGGACTCCATCGTCCACCGGCTCTATTCGAGCGGGCTCTTCCAGCGGTTCGTGGCGGACTGCTTCGGGCTCCCGCGGGTGCACGAGCTGGCCGACCCGCTGTCGGGGCTGTGCCTCAACGTCGTCAACCCGGGGATGGAGCATCCCTGGCATTTCGACACCAACGAGTTCACCGTCAGCCTGCTGACGCAGGAGCCGACGGGCGGCGGCGGCTTCGAGTACTGCCCGGGCATCAGGTCGGCGGGGGCGGAGAACTTCGCCGACGTCCGCCGGGTGCTGACCGGGCGCGGCGGCGACCTCGTCCGCCGGCTCGCGCTGCGCCCCGGCGACCTGCAGCTGTTCAAGGGACGGTACTCGCTGCACCGGGTCGCCGCGGTGCGCGGGGACACGGCGCGGCACACGGCGATCCTCGCCTACAGCGAGCGCCCGGGGGTCGTCGGCAGCGTCGCGCGCACGAGGCAGCTCTTCGGCCGCGTCCTGCCCGAGCACCTCGCGGCGGCGGGCGGCGCCGTCCGGGTCGACCGGCTGCTGGACTAGGAGGCCCCGTGCGCACGGACACGACAGGGAAGATCTCGCTCGACCACATCTACACCCGGCCCGACCCCCGCGCCTACTTCGGCACCCTGCGCGACCTCGACTACCACATCCCGGAACTGGCCAAACCGCACTTCCTGCGGCTCATCGCCGAATACCGGGAGGCGCACCGGGCGCCGGACGTGGCCGTTCTGGACATCGGCTGCTCCTACGGCATCAATGCGGCCCTGCTGAAATACGGGGTCACCATGGACGAGCTGTACGATCGCTACGGCGGTCCGGATGCCGACGGGCACACGCGCGACACGCTGCTGGCCCGAGACCGGGAGTTGGTCCGTTCCCGTGAACCCGCGAACCGCACGCGTTTCCTTGGCCTGGACGCCTCGGCGAACGCCCTTTCCTACGCGCTCGAAGCCGGTTTCCTCGACGGCGCCGTCCACGCCGATCTGGAGAACCGGGATCCGACCGCCCAACAGCGCGCGCAACTCGCCGGAACCGACCTCGTCATCTCGACGGGCTGTCTCGGGTACGTCACCGAGCGCACCATTTCCCGAGTCCTCGGCGCGCACGGCGAACGGCGGCCGTGGATGGCGCATTTCGTCCTGCGCATGTTCCCGTTCGACCCCATCGCCGACACGCTCGCCGCCGCCGGGTACGAGACCGTCCGCCGCGGCGGCCCCGTCCGGCAGCGCCGGTTCGCGACCCCGGAAGAGCAGGCGCTCGTCCTGGACCGGCTCTCCGGCGTGGGCGTCGACCCGGCCGGTCTGGAGACCGGCGGCTGGTTCTACGCGCAGCTCTACATCTCCAAGCCCCGCGGCTGACACCCCGAGCGGCCGACACCGAACACGAGGAACGAATGAACGACAGTGCTGACCTCTCCGCTCGCACCTTCGGGAACGAGGAGCGCCTGCCGCGGGTGCCGCTGCCCACCCTGGACGCGACCTGCGAGCGGTTCATGGAGTGGTGCGGGCCGCTGCTGTCCGATGGCGAGCGGGCCCGGACGGAGTCGGCGCTGGCCGGGTTCCTGCGTCCGGACGGGCCGGGCCGCAAGCTGCACGCCGCGCTCGAACGCTACGACGCGAGCGAGGGCGTGCACAGCTGGCTGGACACGTTCTGGCCGTACCGCTACCTCGGCCGCCGCGACCGGATCGCACTGAACGCGAACTTCTTCTTCCTGTTCAAGGACTCGCAGGAGGGGCAGATCGAGCGCGCGGCCGGGCTCATCGCCGGGGCGCTGGACTACAAGCTGCGGCTGGACCGGGAGGAGATCCCGCCGGTCGTCCAGCGCGGCCGGCCGCTGTCGATGGTGCAGAACCGGTTCCTGTTCTCCGCCACGCGGATCCCCGGCGCGGAGCAGGACACGGTCCGCGCCCCCTACACCGACGAGCGGCCGGGCCCGTCGGACGCCCGCCACATCGTGGTGTTCTTCCGCGGCAACATGATCCGGATGGACGTGCTCGGCCCGGCCGGCCGGCCGCACTCGCTGGCGGAACTGGCGGCGGGCCTCGGCACGATCATGAAGGCGGAGGCGGCGGCGGAGCCGTCCGCCGGGCACCTCACCACCAAGGCCCGCGCCGAGTGGGCGGCGAGCCGCGAGGCGCTGCTCGCCCTCGGCAACGGCAAGGCGCTCGACGAGATCGAGACGGCGCTGTTCTGCGTGTGCCTGGAGGACTTCGCTCCCAAGAACACCCTCGACGCCTGCGACCACCTGCTCCACGGCGACAGCGGCAACCGCTGGTTCGACAAGGCCGTGTCCTTCATCGTGTTCGGCGACGGGACGGCCGGCATCAACGTGGAGCACTGCGGCCTGGACGGCACCACCATCCTGAGCTTCACCGACGCCCTGCTCGGCGCGCCGCCCGAGAAGCTGTCGCAGCGGTCGGGCGCCAAGTCGCAGGGCCTCCCGGTCGTCGAGGCGATCGAGTTCACCCTGGACGACGCGGCGCGCCGCGACATCGAGGAGGCGGCGGCCTCCTTCGCCGCCTACGGGGCCGCGACCGCCACGGCCACCGTGTCGTTCGGCGGCTTCGGCACCGACCACATCAAACGGCTGAAGATGTCGCCGGACGCGTTCGTCCAGATGGCCTACCAGCTCGCCCACAAGCGCGCGAAGGGCCATGTCGGCGCCACCTACGAGTCGATCGCGACCCGCCAGTACCGGCACGGGCGCACCGAGGCGATGCGGGTCGTCACTCCCGAGGTGGTGCGCTTCGCCGAGGTCATGGACGATCCCACGGCCGGGACCGTGCTCCGCCGGGACGCCTTCCGCGCCGCCGCCGACGCCCACGTCCGCCGCGCCAAGGAGTGCCAGGCAGGGCAGGCGCCCGAGCAGCACCTCTGGGAGCTGCAGCTGATCCAGCGGCGGCGCGGCGAGGAGCTGGGCGTCACCGAGCCGCTGCCGCTGTTCGAGACGCCGGGCTGGCTCACCATGCGGGACGACTATCTGAGCACCAGCTCGGCGCCGTCGGTCAACATCCAGTACTTCGGCTTCGGCTCGACGAGCGAGCAGTGCATCGGCATCGCCTACGTCCTGCTGCCGGACCGCCTCAACGTGTACCTGAGCACCCCGCGGCCGGTCGCGGACGCGATGCTGGGGTTCGCCGGGAAGCTCCGCGAGGCCGTCCAGGAGCTGCGGGACCTGCTGGCATGATCACCTGCCGGCGTGCTCACCGGCCGGGTCTGGCCGGCCGGTGGATCCGCCCGATCGGGTAGAGCCAGCGCCGCAGGGCGCGGCTGAGCGCGGGCATGACGAGCAGGGTGAGCAGCGGGATCACGATGACGGGGAACGTCAGCGCCCGAAGCGGCAGCGGCCACGCCTTCGTTAGCGGCGTGACGAACGCCTGCAGGAGCAGGCTGAGCGGGTACACCGCGCAGAAGGTGACCACGATCATCTTCAGGTTGGACGGCGCCGGGACCGACTCCCCGGGCAGGTTGAACCACGTCTCCAGCCCGGTTGTGTCGCGGTAGTGCTCGTCGGCGATGCCGCGGACCCGGTCGATCCACTCCGCCCGCTCGGCGGAGTGCAGCCAGCGGTCGAGCAGCTCCTGGTCGGAGAAGTTCACCACCGTGTAGTACCGGTGCCGGGACCCCTCGGCGCGCAGCCAGGTGGCGCCCCGGTGCCCGGAGTACCGGGTCGCGACCTCGTGGAGCCCCTGCGCCCACTCCTCGAAGTCGCGCTCCCGGCCGGGCTTGACGTCCCAGGTGAACACGATCGTGACGGGCTCGGTCTCCGTTTCTCCCATTCCGGAGATGTCACCCGTCCCGTCGCGTCCATGCGTGCGCGCGGCCGTCAGGTGATGGCGAGCGCCTCAGTGGGGCTGAGGCGGGACGCCCGGATCGCCGGATACAGGCCCGCGACCGCGCCGATGACCAGGGTCGCGGCGACGCCGCCCAGCACCGCCCAGGCCGGGATGACGGCCGGCCACCCCTGGTAGAGGGCGTAGATGGTGGTCACGACCGTCCCGATGAGCGCGCCCCCTATCCCGCCGAGCGCCGACAGCAGCAGCGACTCGGCGAGGAACTGCGTGCGGATCTGGCCGCGGGTCGCGCCGAGGGACCGCCGCAGCCCGATCTCCGAGCGGCGCTCCAGCACCGAGATGACCATCGTGTTGGCGACCCCGACGCCGCCGACGAGCAGCGCCACCGCGCCGAGGCCGAGCAGCAGCCCGGTGAACGCCTCGCCCGCGGCCTTCTTCGCGGCGAGGGCGTCCGAGGGGCGGGACACCTCCACCTCGTTCGGCGCCTCCGGGTTCGCGGTCGCGCCCAGCACGCCGCGGACGTCCTCGACGCTCGCGTCCGCCGACCGGGTGTAGATCGTCGTCGGATGCCCGTCGAAGCCGAGCGCGGTCCGCGCGGCGGGCCAGCCGACCAGCGCGGCGGTGTCCAGCTCGGGCGCCAGCGCCGCCGGCTCCAGGATGCCGATCACGGTGAACCGGCGGCCGCCGATGACCACCTGGACGTCCGGGGCGGCGTGCCCGATGCCGAGGCGTTCCGCGGCCGTCGCGCCGAGCACCGTCGCGGGGAAGCTCCCGGTCGCGGCGTTCAGCCACACCCCGTTGCTCAGCTCGGCCCCCGTCGCGGCGCGCAGGTCGGTGCGGGCGGCGTAGGTCGCGATCCCGTTCGTCTCCGTCTCGGGGATCTTGCCGGTGCGGTAGACCTTCGCGTCGCCCAGCAGCCCGATGGACGACACCTCCCGTACCGGCGCGATCCGCGCCACCATGGCCTCCGACTCCAGCGGCAGCTGCGCCTCCTCCCCGGTCAGCGTGCTGCCGGGCGAGACCGTCAGCAGGTTGGTGCCGAGCGCGGCGAGGGCCCGGTCCAGGTCGGCGCGCGACGACGACGACACCCCGACGACGGCGACCATCGCGGCGATCCCGATCGCGATGCCGAGCGCGGACAGGAACGCCCGCATCGGACGCGTCCGCAGCCCGACCGCGCCGACCTTGACGACGTCGGCCGGCCACATCCGGGCCGGTCTCAGGTGGGGGGACGACCCCCCGCTCCCCCCGGAACCGCGCGGACGCAGCGTACCGGCCGTCATCGCGCCGCCCCCGTGACGCGCGAGCCGTCCGGCGCGGAACCGTCCACCACCGTGTCGTCCACCACCGTGTCGTCCACGACGAGTCCGTCGCGCATCCGCACGTGCCGCGGCAGCCCCGCCGCGATCTCCCGGTCGTGCGTGATGATCACGACCGTGGTGCCCGCGGCGTGCAGCTCGCGGAGCAGCGCCATCACGCCCTCCCCGGACGCCGAGTCGAGCGCGCCGGTCGGCTCGTCGGCGAGCAGCAGCGCGGGCTCCCCGGCGACCGCCCGCGCGATCGCGACCCGCTGCCGCTCGCCGCCGGACAGCTCGTGCGGCTCGTGGTCCAGCCGGTGGCCGAGCCCGACCCGATCCAGCGCCGCCACCGCCCGCCGGCGCCGGGCCGCCGGACGCAGCCCGGAGTACAGCAGGCCGTCCGCGACGTTGTCGACGGCCCTGGTCCCGGCCGCCAGGTGGAAGTGCTGGAACACGAACCCGATGCGGCTCGCGCGCAGCGCCGCCAGCTTGCTGTCCGGCAGCCGCCCGACGTCGTGCCCGTCGATGTGGATGTCGCCCGAGGTGGGGCGGTCCAGCGTGCCGAGCATGTTCAGCATGGTCGTCTTCCCCGAGCCGGACGGCCCGACGATCGCGACCAGCTCGCCCGCGCCGATGCGCAGCGACACCCCGGCGAGCGCGTGCACGCCCCCGGTGTAGGACTTCGTCACGTCCCGCAGCGTGATCATTTCGGTACCCCCACGACCGTGCCCTGGGTGATCCCCGAGCCGGTGATCTCGACCTTCCCGTCCGCGAACAGGCCCGTCTTCACCGGGACGAACCCGGACGTCGCGCCCTTGACGACCTCGACGCCGAAGCCGCCCTCGCTCAGCGCCACCAGCGCGGTGACCGGGACGGTCAGCACGTCCTTGTGCTCCCCGGCCGTGAACGTGACGTCCACCGAGGCGAGCGCGTAGCCGGCGGCGGCCTTCTTCGCCTTCGCGGCGTCGAGCCAGATGGTGACCTCGACCTTCGTCGTCGGGTCCTGGCCCTGCTCCGCCGGCTCGATCACCGTCGTGACCTCGTCGATCTCGGCGGTGACGGTCGTGTTCTCCGGCAGCGCCACCTCGACGCGGGCGCCCTTCTTCGCCAGCCGCTGGTCGGCGGTGTCCAGCTCGACGGTGACGGCCTTGCCGGTGCCCGTGTAGGCGAGGATCTTCTTGCCCGGCGCGGCCGGTTCGCCGGGGTTGGCCGCGATGCTCTCGACCCGGACGGGGCCGTCCGCGAACGCGACCCGCCCGACGTCCACGACGCCGGTCTCCGCGACGCCGATGTCGTCCTGCCATTCCTGGACGGCCGCCGCGGTGTCGGACGTGTACTCGTCGTCCACCGTGAAGCCGTCGTAGCCGAGCGCGGCGAGGTTCTTCTCGAACCGCTCCACGTCAGAGCCCTCGGTGCCGGTCCGCAGCGGCCGGTAGGACGGCTTGGACCCGTACATCAGCACGACGGGGTCGCCGTCCACCTCGTACAGCGCGTGGCCGCGGGTGATCTCGTCGCCGCTCTCCGGAAGCCGGGTGATCGTGCCCTTGGCCTGGCTCGTCGCGGTCAGCGTCGGGCCGTAGCCGAGCTGCCCGTCCTCGGTCTGGCTGTCGGCCAGCGTCTGCTTCGCCACCTTGGTGGTGCTGGGCGGCAGGCCCGTCCCCCGGCCGCCGCCCGAGTCGCCGCCGCCGCCGAACGCCGCCACGGTCGCGACGCCGCCGGCGGCGACCACGGCGGCGACGGCCAGGGCGATCACCAGGCGCGGCCGGCGGCGGCGCGGCCGGGGCCGCTCCTCCTGCTCCGGCACGCGCTCCGCCGTGGTCTCGCCCATCACTTCCTGCCGCCCTGCAGAACCTTCTGGCACGCCTGCTGCGCCGTCTCCAGGTCCGGGTCGTCGCCGACGGTGTTCTTGTCGATCCGGATGCCGGGCTGGTTCGGGTCCGGGTCCGGGAACTTCTCCACGCCGTTCTTGCGCATGCACGCGGCGAACTCGCGGGCCCGCTCCTGCTGCTTCGGGTCGGGCGCGCCGGTGCGGTTGGCCTGCGGGCTGTACTGCCGGCACGCCTCCATGGCCTTGTCGATGACGGCCTTGTTGCCCTTGGCCTTGATCTGGACGCCCTTGCCGGGCTGCGGGTCGTCCATGTCGACGCCGTGCTCGCGCATGCACTGGGCGAACTTGACGCCCATCTCCTCCTTGCCGAGCTTCTCGCCGCCCTGCTGCGCGCCGGCCGTCTTCCCGCCGCCCGCCGAGGCCACGCCCGGTCCGCCGTCGTCGTCGGACCCGCATCCGCTCAGCGCCAGCACCAGCGCGATCGGCAGCGCGGCCAGTATCCGGAGTCGCATGTGTCGTCCCCTCATGTCGGCGGCCGGAGCGGTTCCGGCCGACGAGGAGGGATGCAACCCGGCCGGACGTTTCCCTTCTGTTTCCCCCTCCCGGAAGCCGATCACTAACGGAAACGAAACACGGCGTCGGGCACCATCACCGGCATGAGAGTGCTGGTGGTGGAGGACGAGCGGCTGCTCGCGGGCGCGATCGCCGAATGGCTGAGGGACGACGCGCACGCCGTCGACCTCGCCCACGACGGAGCGGCGGCCCTGGAACGGGTCACCGTCAACGACTACGACGTGGTCGTCCTGGACCGCGACCTGCCGCTCGTCCACGGCGACGACGTGTGCCGGGAGATCGTCCGGGAAGGCGTCGCGGCCCGGGTCCTGATGCTCACCGCCGCCGCCGAGATCACCGACCGCGTCGACGGCCTCGGGCTCGGCGCCGACGACTACCTGACCAAGCCGTTCGCGTTCCCCGAGCTGGCCGCGCGGGTGCACGCGCTCGGCCGCCGGTGCCGTCCCGCCGCGCCGCCGGCCCTGCACCGCGCCGGCATCACGCTGGACCCGGCGCGCCGCGAGGTGTTCCGGGACGGGCGCTACGTCCCCCTCGCCCGCAAGGAGTTCGCCGTCCTCAGCGAGCTGCTCCGCGCCGACGGCGCCGTGGTGTCCGCCGAGCAGCTCCTGGAGAAGGCGTGGGACGAGCACGCCGACCCGTTCACCGGGGCCGTCCGCCTCACCGTCCTGAAGCTGCGCCGCAAGCTCGCCGACCCGCCCGTCGTCGAGACCGTCAAGGGAGCGGGGTACCGGATCCCATGAGGCTGTCGCTCCGCGCCCGGCTCACCCTTACCTACGGCGGCCTGTTCCTGGTCGCCGGGGTGGTCCTCCTCGGCGCCACCTACGCCCTGTTCAACCAGCAGCTCTCCCGGACCGGCACCACCAAGGTGCTCGCGACCCGGCTGAACCCGGGGCCCCCGGGCGCCGCCGCCGAGAGGCCGGTGCCGGACGACCGGCTGGTCTCGGACGCCGAGCGCTGGATGCGCAAGCAGCGCGACGAGCTGCACGACGCCGCCGTCACCTCGCTCGTCACCCAGGGCTCCATCGCGCTCCTCGTCGTCGGCGGCGCCGCGGCGGGCTTCGGCTGGCTCATCGCGGGCCGGGTCCTCGCCCCGCTGCACCGCGTCACCGAGACCGCCAGCCGCATCGCCGGCTCCCCCGCCGCCGACCGCGGCCTGCACGAGCGGATCGCCCTGCGGGGCCCGCACGACGAGGTCAAGGAGCTCGCCGACACCTTCGACTCGATGGTCGAGCGCCTCGACCGCTCCTTCGACGGCCAGCGGCGCTTCGTCGCCAACGCCTCCCACGAGCTGCGCACCCCGCTCACCCTGGGCCGCGCGCTGGTCGAGGTCGCGATGCACCGCGCCTCGGCGTCGCCGGACGTCCGGCAGCTCGGCGAGACCCTCCTGCAGATCAACCTGCGCCACGAGCGCCTCATCACCGGCCTGCTCCTGCTGGCCCGCTCGGAGAACGAGATCACCGTCCGGGCCCCGGTGGACCTGGCGGACGTGGTCGGGCACGTCGCGTCCCAGACCGCCCCGGAGGCCGAGGAGGCCGGTATCACCGTCGAGGCCGACACCGCCGAGGCCATGACGACGGGCGACGCCCTCCTCCTCGAACGCGTCGTGCAGAACCTCCTGGAGAACGGCCTGCGCCACAACACCGAGTCCGGCTGGGTCAGGCTGTCCTGCCGCACGGAGAACGGCGAGGCCGTCCTGGAGGTCGCGAATTCGGGCCCGGCCGTCCCGCCTTACGAGATCCCGGCGCTCTTCGAGCCGTTCCGGCGCATGGACAACGACCGCGTGGTGACCGCCAAGGGAGCCGGCCTGGGCCTCTCGATCGTCCAGTCGATCGTCAGGGCCCACAACGGCACGGTGACCGCCACCCCCCGCAAGCAGGGCGGCCTCCACATAACCGTCGCCCTCCCGGCTCAGCCCGAGGGGAACAGCGTTTCTACGAACGCATTGCGGAACTTCCCGTCGGGATCGAACTCGCTCGCCACCCGAGCGAAATCCTCCGCCCGCTCGTAACCGGCGATGACGTCCCCCGCGGACATCGTCGCGACCTTGCCCCAATGCGGCCGGGCACCCAGCGGCACAAGCCTCTCCTCAAGCTCGGCGACCACCGGAAGGACCGCGCCAGGATCGTTGTGCCACGTGAAGTGCAACGTCACCGTGTCGCGCCCATAGGCGGGGCTCAGCCACAGGTCGTCCCCGCGCACGGTCCGGACCTCGGAGACGTGCAGGACCGGGGCGACCTTGCCGGCCACGCCGCGAACCTCCTCGAAGGCCCGCCCCACCGCCTCGCGAGGCAGGAACCACTCGGACTGGAGCTCCTGCCCGGCACTGGGCGTCGACTCCGGCCGGAAATGCGGAAGCCGCTCATGCCACGGCCCGGCAACCCCCATTTGCAAAGTGCACGAGGCCGGATCCATGCCGGGCACGGGATGGACGGCCTCGGCCGCCCCCAGCCCGCCGCTCCACCCCGGCGCCGGCCATCCGGTGCGGCACTTGAGCCAGACAGCGGCCTCACCGCTCCGCCAGTCGGTGAACGCACTGACGCTGTAGGCGGCCCCGAAGATCTCGTCGAACCGCCCCGCCACCTCGTCGAGCGGCACCCCGACCCGAACCCGCTGCGCCACCTCGAACGCCGGCTCGACCGCCAGCGTCACCCGGGTGACGACCCCGAGCGCCCCCAGCGCGACGACGACGCCAGGGAACACCTCGCGCCGGTCCCCGCCGGAGTGGAGGTGGCGGAGCGTGCCGTCCGGTGCCACCAGTTCCAGTGCGGTGACGGCGGCGGACAGGCAGCGGAGGGTGTCGCCGGAGCCGTGGGTGGCGGTGGCGCATGAACCGGCGACCGAGATGTGCGGGAGGGACGCCATGTTCGGCAGGGCGAGACCGTTCCGGTGGAGCACGGCGGCGACGTCGGCATAGCGGAGGCCGGCGGCGACCGTCACGCTCCGCCGCGCCGGGTCGATCTCGACCACCGGCGGCAGGGCGTCGAGGCTGACGAGGTCGCCGGCCGTGTCGGCGACGAGGCTGAAGGAGTGGCCGCTCCCGAGCGCCCTGATCCGCCCGCTGCCCGCGACGATGCGCCGCAGCTCGTCCACGGACTCGGGCCGGTGCACGCGAGCGGCGCCGTAGGTGACGTTCCCGGCCCAGTTGGTGCGTCGCTGATCCACAACCGCACCGTATCTGCCGGGAACCAAAGGCGCCGCTTGTGTATTGATCCATACTTTTCCGGACAAGTCAGGCGTTACCGTTGCCTCAGGTCCGTCTATCCGCGGAGGGCCGGGCATGACGACCTATCTCAGCGGGGCGAGCATCGGGGGCGACTCCGTCTCCGGCGACAAGATCGTTCACCTGACCGCGGCGCCGCAGGAGCCCGACGCGCCGCCCCGCCAGCTCCCCCCTGACGTTCCCGGGTTCACCGGACGCCGGACCGTGCTGGCGCGGCTCGGTTCCCTGGTGGAGGCCGGCGGCCCGGCCCCGGTGATCATCGCGCTCACCGGCATGCCCGGCATCGGCAAGACCGCGCTCGCGGTGCACTGGGCGCACCTGATGTCGGAGCGGTTCCCCGACGGGCAGCTCTTCCTCGACCTGCGCGGTTACTCCAAGCGGGGCGCGCTCTCCTCCCGGGAGGCGCTCGGCCAGGCCCTGCGGACCCTGCGCGTCCCGTCCGACCGGCTGCCGGTCGACGAGGACGAGCTCGCGGCGCTCTACCGGTCGCGGCTCGCCAACAAGCGCATGCTGATCGTCCTGGACGACGCCGAGGACCCGCGGCAGGTCTACCCCCTGCTCCCCGGCACCTCCTCGTGCGTCGTCATCGTGACCGCCCGCCTGAAGCTCACGGCCTTGGTGGCGCGTTACGGCGCCCGCGCAATGGCACTCGACCTGCTGTCCGAGGCGGAGGCGCTCGACCTGGTCGGCGAGGTCGCCGGACGCGAGCGGACGCAGCAGGAGCCGGCCGCCACGGCGGCGCTCGTCCAGATGTGCGCCCGGCTTCCGCTGGCACTGCGGGTGGCCGCCGCGAACATCGCCACGCGGCCGCAGCAGTCGGTGGCCGACACCGTGCACGCCCTCGCCGAGGGCGACCGGCTGTCGAAGCTCGCCATCGGCGAGGACCCGGGCGAAGCCGTCGGCGCGACCTTCGACCTGTCCTACCGGGGCCTCGCCCAGGAGACGCGGCGCGCGTTCCGGCTCCTCGGGCTCGTCGAAGGACCGCACGTCGCCCCGGAGGCGGTCGGCGCGCTGCTCGGGGCGACGCCGGAGGCGGCACGGCGCCTCCTCTACCGGCTGGAGACGGCCGGCCTCGTCCAGGCCATCGGGGGCGGGCGCTACCACCTGCACGAACTCCTGCGCGAGTACGCGCAGGGGCGCTCCCTCGCGGAGGACTCCCCCGTCGTCCAGACCGCGGCCATCCAGCGGCTCGCGACGTGGTACCTCGCCACCGCCCAGCAGGCGGGACGGTTCCTCGACCGGTACCGGCGGACGATCCGCCAAGAGCTGACGGCGCCGCCCGTGAACCCGGACCCGGCCGAGCGGGCCGGCCACCTCGGCTGGTTCGCCGCCGAGCAGCCGAACCTGACCGCACTCGTCCGCCAGGTCGCCCGGCTCGGCTGGGACCAGTTGACCTGGGAGCTCGCCGACGCCGTCTACGACTTCTTCGAACTGGGCCGGCACTGCCACGAGAACCTGGACGTGCACCGCCTGGGCCTGGAGGCGGCGCAGCGGGCCTCGAACCCGCTCGCCCGCTTCTTCATGCACCACCACATCTCGGTCAGCCATCGCGAACTCGGCCGGACGACGGAGGCGCTCTGGGAGGCCGCGGCCGCCCTCCAGCTCAGCATCCGGCTCCAGGACCGCTACGGCGAGGCGGCCGTCCTGGACAACCTGGCCCGGACGCACCTCCAGCTCAGCGACTACCGCATGGCGCTCGAACTGGGTAGGCAGGCCCTGAGCATCCGCCGCGAGATCAGCGACCGCCACGCCGAGGCCATCACCCTCGACACGCTGGCCCGCGGCTACCAGGGGCTCAGCAGGTACGACGAGGCGTACGGCCACGCCGAGGACGCGCTGAAGATCCGCAAGGAGATCGGGGACCTCAGAGGCGAGGCGGAGACGCTCGACAACCTGGCCCGCATCTACTACGGCACCGGACGGATCGGCGAGTCGCTCGCGTTCACCGAGAAGGCGTTGAAGATCCGCAAGGAGATCGGGGACCGGCACGGCCAGGGGGAGACGCTCGCGTTCCTCGCCTACCTCCACATGCGCATCGGCCGCCACGAACAGGCGTGCGACCACATCGAGCAGGCCCTCGCCATCCGGCAGGAGGTCGCCGACCCGCAGGGAGAGGGGCAGGCGCTCGTCCACCTCTCCACGATCCGGCGGCGGCTCGGCCGGTTCGAGCACGCACTGGCCACCGGCCTTGAGGCCCTCGACATCCTCCAGCAGATACGCGACCGGCACGGCGAGGCGGAGGCACTGGACAACCTGAGCCGCTGCTACCGGCGGCTGGGCATGGACGAGCAGGCGCGGGCGGACGCGAACCGTGCGCTCGCCCTCCGCCGGTCGATCGGCGACCGCCTCGGCGAGGCCAACACGCTGAACGCGCTCGGCCTCATCGAGCTGCACGCCGGACGGCTCGGGCCGGCCCGGCGGGCGGCGAAGCTCTCGCTGCGGCTCTGCAACCGGATCGACGACAAGCGGGGCCTGGCCGGCTCCCTCGACCTGCTCGCCAAGATCTACCTTGCGCTGGGGCTCTACCGGAAGGCGCTGCGCACGGCCGAACGCTCCCTCACCGTGGCCGAGGAGATCGGACAGCGCTACGGGCAGATCATCACGCTGAGCGCGATGGGCGAGATCCTCCGGCGGCTCGGCCACGCCGACGAGGCGCTGGCGCACGTCCTGGTCGCGCGGGATCTGGCGGAGCAGGCGGGCGACCGGCACGAGGAAATCAACATTCTCCGGTTGCAGGCGAAGATCCATACTGACTTGGGTCAGGCGGACGAGTCACGGGCCGTCGCGGAGAAAGCGGCGATCAAGATATTAGATCTTGGGCAACTTCCGTAGAATGTCCCTTGTGTGGGCTATTGTGCGTATTTTGGGCGACTAAATTCCCATACCGCACCTATCAACGGGACCCGTGTGGTGAAATTGGCGTCCGAGCCTACGTGAGGCACGGGTTAAATCACCGAGGACATGCCTTGCTCGCTTCAGATGACCGTTTTCTCACTTGCCGCGAGGTTCTGAGATGGCATTACGATCATCGGCGTCCGCACTTCCTGGGAGCTCCCCGCCGGAACTACAGCCTTCACTACACGTACCGGCACGACGGCCGGACGTACGTGGTCTCGAAAGTGCGCAGGGAGTCAGGGCGGGTCCCATTCGATCTGCAGTTCGCGATCATGCGCACGCTGGGCGGCGACCGTTCGGCATTCGTGGTGCACCCCCCGGTCGCGTCCCGATGGAAGGGTGGCCGCGACTGGGTGACGGGGCCGGTCAACCACTGGTTCGTCCGCGGCTACACCCGGCACGACAGGGTGCCGGACTGGCTGGCGGCCTCGCTCGTCGAGGACGCCGCACGGAAGCTCGCGCTCGTGCATCGGGCCTCGATCGCCATAGAGCCGGGTATCCTGCGCCTCCCCGGCCACGCCCTGCAGCTCTACGACTGGGCGCTGCCCGATGTTCTCGGACACATCGACCACCTGGTCACCGACATGCGGAGGCGGGAACGGGATCCCGGGCACATCAGAACGGTCTGGGCCGGACTCCACCGGCTGCGAGCCGAGCGGCCGGGACTGGCCCTCGGGCCCGAGGGGCTCACCCATCACGATCTGCGGCCGGAGAACCTCCTCGTCAGGGACGGCGAGGTCGTCGAAATCATCGACTGGGACCGGGCGCACTGGGACGTCCAGTGGTACGACGTGGCCTTGGCGGGTCTCCATCTCGCGTCCCTGCGTCCGGCGGATCCGCGCTGGGATCTGACACAGGTGTTCATCGACGCCTATGGGGCCGAGTCGGGGTTCCGCCTTTCGGTGGACGCCCTCGCATGGTTGTTCCGGTTCACGGCCATTCGCAATTTCGCCCTTACGCGCTCGCCGGGGAAATGGGCCCGGCTGCTCCATGGCGTCGGGGAGCAGTGGGGCGACGGCTCAGTGCTCGTGGATGATCTTGTTGCCTAGGACCATGTCGCCGTGCACCTCCACCTTGCCGCTGAAGACGGTGGTGCCCTCGGGGCCGTCCGGGTGGGGTGACGCGGGCGCCGGCGCGGGCGCGGGGACGGGGCTCCTCCCCGTCACGTACATCCAGGCGTCGGTGGTGGTCTCCTTGACCGTGATCGAGACGCGTTCGAAGGCGCGCGGGTCGATCGGGCCGTGCAGGTGCGCGACGAAGGCGTCGTAGACGAACGGCGAGACGATGAAGCCGAGGTCGGCGCCCGAGTCGGCGAGGGCCGCCTTGAGGACGGGGGCCTCCAGGAGGCGGGCCGTCTGGATGATCACGTGGCCGTTGAGGCCCTCGGCGTCCGGGGTGACCGGCCCGACGTGCAGGGCGACGCGGAGCTGGACGCGGACGGCCCGGCTCGCGCGGTGGTTGTGCCGGCGGAGCGCGACGGCCAGGTGCCCGGCGAGCGGGTCGACCAGGGTCGCGGTCGGGACGGCCGGCGAGACGATGACGAGGGCGCCGTCGCCGCGGTCCTCGCGGTAGGTGGCGGAGGGCGGGACGCCCGACGCCTCCAGC
This sequence comes from Actinomadura darangshiensis, assembly GCF_004349235.1. GTDB lineage: Bacteria > Actinomycetota > Actinomycetes > Streptosporangiales > Streptosporangiaceae > Spirillospora > Spirillospora darangshiensis. Next base: position 53,168 of record NZ_SMKY01000003.1, read on the forward strand.
GCGGCCAGCAGGACGGCATAGGTCACTTCGCGGACGACCCGGCGGTCGTCGTCGTCGCGGGACGGGTCGCCGAACCCGGCGACGTCGCAGAACAGGACGGAGCAGTTCAGCCCCGTCCAGGTCGCCGGGGTGCCGGCGGGCGCGCGGTCCAGCGGTGCCTCCACGCTTCGAGTGAACCCCCGGGACCGCCCGCTGTCCATGCCATGGGTCACAGAACATTCCGGAGTGTTATGACCTGGTGGCATTACCCGGATTAGCCCAGTGGTGGGACTTTTATCGCATTCCCTCGCCTCTCGCGCGGGGTCCCCGCCCGGCAACTCCCCCGGCCCCGGAGGGGACTCGCTCCTCCCGCGCGGAGACGCCACGGTGCGGGCCGGGAGAAACGGCGGAAGCATGAGAACGCGTACCCGACCCGCCCGGGGACGCCGGCGGCTCGCGGCCGGTGCCGCGGGGGTGGCCGCGGCCACCCTCGCGGCGTCCACCGCGGTCGCCTCGGCGCAAGAGCTGCCGATCACGCAGCAGGTGCAGCAGCAGAACCAGTGGTGCTGGGTCGCCAGCGGGCTGACGATCGCCAAGTTCTTCGGCAAGGGGAACGTCAGCCAGAACGACTTCTGCAACCTCGGACGCGGCTATCCGCAGGGCAGCCAGTGCCCGAACCAGGCCGGCTACCTGGAGTACGACCAGCGCGCCTACCAGGCGCTCGGCCTCTCCCCCGGCCAGGTCAGCGGCCCGCTGTCCTACAGCGGCGTCACGGCCGAGATCGACGGGCAGCGGCCCATCCTCACCGGCATCTACTGGACGGCCGGCGGCGGCCACGCCCAGGTCATCTACGGCTACTCCGGCCAGACGATCTCCTACGGCGACCCGTGGCCGTCCAGCCCGCGGTACGGGGAGATGTCCTACAGCGGCTACGTCAGCAACGGCCAGTTCCAGTGGGGCCAGGCCCTGTCCAGGATCGGAGGCTGACATGCGGTTCACAGCGAAGGTCGCGGCCGGAGCCGCGATCGGCGGGACGGTCCTGATGGGCGGTACCGCGGCGATGGCGTCCGGTCCGTCCTCCGACGAGGCCGCGGCCGCGAAGGCCGCCGCGGCGCCGGCGGCGCAGCAGAAGCTCGGGCGGTTCTTCGTCCATCTGGACCAGCACAACCGCGGTCAGCTGACGAACCAGGGCGTGTCCAAGGCGGCGGCGCAGGCCAAGGCGCCGAAGCTCCAGGGGCACGTCCAGCGCGTCTACTCGCTGAACCCCGCGTTCGTGAAGGGCGGTCAGGACGCGCCCGTCGCGACGTTCGCGTACATGGCGGTCGGCGCCACGTCGGCGAGCGGGCAGCGGGCGACGATGTGGCTGACCGGGTCCGGTGCGAGCTGGACGGTCATGAACATCATCTCCGGGACGGCCGAGGCGGTGTACCCGGCGAAGGCGCAGGGCGGCACGGTGTTCACCGAGCCGCAGATCCACGCGTGGTACCGGCTGAAGGACGGCCGGGTCACCGCGCTCAACGACACCGCCGCGTCGTCGGTCGGCAAGTCCGGCGTCACGGTGGCGGCGTACCGGAGGCTGGTGCACACCCGGTACGCCGACAAACTCCCGGGCACCGCTTACCAGCGGTCCGGGAAGCTCGGCGGCTACTCGCCCGCGACCGGCGTCAGCGATCCGGCGCCGGACAGGGGCCCGGCGCCCGCTCTGCTGGCGCTCGGGGCGGGCGGCGCGGTGACCGCCGCAGGCGTCGTCCTCGTACGGCGCCGCCGCCAGGGCAGCTACTAGCCGCCCTTCCGCGGGTCCCGGGGACCGCCCCCCTCGCCGGGACCCGCACCGGCGTCCGTCCCCGCCCCCGCTCCCGAAAGGGCGGGGACGGGCAGCGCCGGGTGCGCCTCGGGATGCTCGTCCCACCAGGTGCCGTACTCGCGCTGGGCCCGGACGAGGTCCAGGTAGACGTCGTTGAAGACGCCGCGCAGCCGCCCGGCCGCCTGCTCGGCCTCGGGCCGCCACATCAGGACGACGCGCTGGCCGAGCGGGTCGCCGGTGATGCGGCGGAACGCGACCCCGTCGCGGGGGCTCGCGGTCGGCTGGTAGATGCCGATGGCGCCTCCCGACCGGATGAACGACGCCGAGATCTGCCAGTCGGTCGCCCAGTACCGCACCCGCGGCCGGAACCCGGCGCCCGCGCAGACGCCGCGGAAGTAGGCGGGCCAGGGTCCGTCGTCGAGCGGGTCGTCAATCCAGTCCTGGTCGGCGAGGTCGTCAAGGTCTACTGTGGCGCCGGCGGCGAGGGGGCTGGACGACGACATCCCGACGAGCTGCGGCTCGCACTCCACGAGGACGAGCCGTTCGAGGCCGTCGCGCGGCCGCGGGACGCGGTCGACCGGCTCCTGGAACAGCCCGATGTCGAGGGTGCCGGAGGCGAGCAGCGCGGGGATGCGCCCGCCGCCGGGATCGACGCGCAGGTGCAGCCGGGACTCCGGGGACAGCGAGCCGAAGTGGTCGCTGAGGCGGGTCAGCGCCGGGCACGCCTGCACCCCGACCCGCAGCATCGGCATCGCGGACGGGTCGCGGAGCCGGTGCGCGAGGGCGGCGTTGAGGTCGTCGATGCCGGCGAGCGCGGCGCGGGCGCGGGTGGCGACCTCGGCCCCGACCGGGGTCGGCGTGACGCCCTCCGGGGACCGGACGAACAGCTGCACGCCGAGGTGGCCCTCGACGCGGCGGAGCAGGGTGCTGACGGCGGGCTGGGTGAGGCCGAGCCGGGCGGCGGCCTTGCTGATGCTGCCGGTCGCGGCGATCGCCTCGATCATCCGGAGGTGATGGGGGCCGAGGTCCACGATGCGCTCCTGACCGTGTTATCGCCCCGTCCAATAGTCCGGTCGCATCGTAACGCCGGACCGGCCCCGGCAGAATGGAAATCCGTGCCAGGCCGAAATCGAGTCAGCCGCGGGCGCCGTGGTTGCGCAGCTCGCGGGGGCTGACGCCGAAGCGCCGCCGGAACGCGTGGCTGAGCGCGCTGGCGGAGGAGAACCCGGTCGCGTGCGCGAGGTCGGTGATGGTGACGTGCCGGTCGAGCGGGTTGCGCAGCCGGTCCCGGACGAGCCGCAGCCGCTCCTCGCGGATCAGGTCGCGCGGCGTCGTCCCGGCCCGCTGCAGCGCGAGCTGCACCTGGCGCAGCGACCAGCCGAGGTCCTGCGCCATCGCGGCGCCGGTGAGGCCGGGGTCGGTGGCGTGCTCGCGGACGTGGCGGCGCACGACCGCCTCCACCTCGGCGAGATGGCCGGGCGCGTGCGCGTCGCCGGCGCGGTCCCCGGCGACGAGCAGGCACAGCAGTTCGGTGATCCGCTCGCAGGCGGCGTCGAACTGCGGCGCGGAGAGCGTCCCGCGCTCCTCGCCGACGGCCCGCACCATGGCGGCGACGACGCGGCCGAGGCCCGCGGACAGGTCGAGGCCCGGCACCGGGACAGGCGGTCCGTGCAGCCGGCCGTCCATCTCGTGCGCCGGGATCGTCATGACGAGCGCCCTGGCCGGCCGCGGCTGGACGACCCGGAACGCCGCCGGGGCGATGAGCCCGCCCGTGCCCGGCGCGAGCCGCGTCTCCAGGCCGTCCTGCGTCATGAGCAGCTCGCCGCGCAGCGGCAGCAGGAACCGGTAGCCGCGCGCCTGCCCGGCGGTGCGGACGTACTCGGCGCGGTCCGGCGGGTACGGGACGAGCCGGTAGGCGGCGCCGCTCCGCCGGCCGGGCCCGCCGAGCGCGTCGTCCACCGCAGGCCCTCCCACCGAAGATCGCTCCCGCGTGAGAGTAGTACGCACGCCACCGGCGAATCAGGCGAATACCCCGGAAAGTGACGTGAATCAGACGGTGGGTGATCTTGCAATGCGCCCGGCGGCAACATCTCTGCGCGCGAGCACAAGCGCATCCCCGCGCACCCGTCCTACGGTGCCGAAACTGCGGCCTCTTCGCGCCGCCCCCCAACCCCACCAGCCATGAGGCGGTCCACCGGGTGTCGTGGAACCGGCCGGTCCACCTCGCCCGATTCCTGCACCGAGGATCTGATGGAGCCATTCCTCCTGGCGGCGCTCGTCGTCGTGGCCGGCGCCGGCATCGCCGCCGCCGTCCAGCTGGTACGGCAACGGCAGGCGACGGCCGGCCTCCGCGAGCAGAACGCCGTCCTCGCCCGCGGCCTCGACCTGCGCGAGAAGGAGCTGAAGCACCTCGCGGACGTCCGGCTGCCCGAGCTCATGGAGTCCCTGCACAACCCGGGCCTGCGGGTCGCCGGCCCGCTGCACGACCTGGACCGCGAGGCCCCCGCCTACGGGCAGGCGCTGACGACGGTGACCGAGCTGTTCGCCGGGTCCGCCGCGCGCGTCCGCGAGCGGGCCGACCTGTCGGCCAAGTCGACGCTGCGCGCGATGATGCGCGCCGTCCAGAGCCTCGCGAACGAGCAGCAGCTCGCCATCTCGCACATGCAGGAGCGCCACGACGACCCGGACGTGCTGGAGGACCTGCTCCGCATCGACCACATGAACGCCCAGCTCGGCCGGCGCGCCCAGGCCACCGCCGTGCTGTGCGGGTCGTGGCCGGGGCAGCAGCGCTCGGCGTCCTCGATGAGCGACGTGGTGCGCGGCGCGACCGGCCGCATCCGCGACTACCTGCGCGTCAACCTCCAGGGCCCGGTGAACACCGCGGTCACCAGCCGGGCCGTGGAGCCGATCGTGCTGACCCTGGCCGAGCTGCTGGACAACGCGGCCCGGCACTCGCGCCCCGACACCACCGTCGAGGTCAACTTCCAGCCCACGCACAACGGCGTCGCGATCATGATCGACGACGCGGGCGTCGCGATGGACACCGAGGAGTTGCAGCGCGCCGCCGACCTGCTGTCCGGCGACGCGTCCGTCGACATCCACCGGCTCGGCGACCCGCCCCGCGTCGGGTTCGCGGTGGCGGGCGTCCTCGCCGCCCGGTACGGGTTCCGGGTGTCGGTCGACACCCGCTCCCCCTACGGCGGCGTGCGGGCCGTCGTGTTCGTGCCGGCCGCGCTGCTGGCCGACCTGCCCGACGAGCGGCGGCCCGGACCGGCCGCCTCGGCCCGTCCGGCCGAGGAGCAGGAGCAGGAGCAGACCGCGCCCGCCGCCGGGACGGACGTACCGGCCACGGCGGGCGGGCTGCCGAAGCGCAGCCGCGTCGCGGTCGCCGAACGTCCCGCCGACGCGGCAGGCGACACGGCCGGCGGCGGCCCGGAGGAGGCCGGCGCCCGCGGCACCGGGGAGTGGCCGGCGGCCCGGCCGGCCCGGGAGACCGCCGCGGGCCTCGGCGCCTGGCAGCGCGGGACACGGTCCGGCCGCGCCGCCGCCGCGCCCGACGCGGACGGCCCCGGCATCGAGAGCAAGGACCTGCGGCCATGAACGAGGGGTGGAACGGCGCGATGGACGACGGTACGAACCGGCTCGGGTGGATGCTCGACGATGCGCTGCGGATGCCGGAGACCCGCTACGCGATCCTGCTGTCCGCCGACGGGCTGCTCATGGCGCACTCCGAGCGGATCAGCCGGGACGAGGCGGAGCGGCAGGCTGCGGGCATGGCGGGCCTGCAGTCACTCGCCCGCAGCACCGCCGAGTTCTGCGGGAACGCCGACACCACCTGGCGGCAGACGGTCAACGAGTTCGACGACGGGTACGTGTTCCTCGTCGCCGCCGGCCCCGGCGCCTACCTCTCGGTGTCGGCGACGCAGCGCGTCGACATGGAGACCGTGTCGTTCCGGCTCCAGGAACTCGTGCAGCGGCTGGGCAAGGAGATGACCAGCCCGCCGCGTCCGGGCGCGGGCCGTCCCGCATGAGCCCGCGCCGGAACGAGCGGTCCCTGGTCCGCCCGCACGTCGTCACCGGCGGCCGGGCGCACCCGACCCGCAACGTGTTCGACCTCGTCACCCTCGTGATCGCCGCCGGCGACCTGCCGCGGGCGGGCCTGTCCCCGGAGAAGCTCCGCATCGTCGAGCTGTGCCGCGGCGGCGCGCTGTCGGTCGCCGAGATCGCCGGGCACCTCGGCCTGCCCGTCGGGGTCGCCAAGGTGCTGCTGTCCGACCTCGTCGACAGCGGGCACCTCACCACCCGGGCCACCGCGCCCGCCGCCCAGCAGTCCAAGGTCCGGCTCCTGCAGGAGGTGCTCGATGGACTCCGCGCTCGCCTCTGACACGCCCTACGTGCGCGACAGCGTACGCACGGCCGTCAAGGTCCTCATCGTGGGGCATTTCGCCGTCGGCAAGACCACCTACGTCGGCACGCTGTCGGAGATCCGCCCGCTGCGCACCGAGGAGCGGATGACGCAGGCCGGCGCGTCCGTGGACGACCTCGCCGGCATCAGGGACAAGACGACCACCACCGTCGCGATGGACTTCGGCCGCCTCACCCTCAGCGACGACCTCGTCCTCTACCTGTTCGGGGCGCCCGGCCAGCAGCGCTTCACCCGGCTGTGGGACGACCTGGCGCGCGGCGCCCTCGGCGCGCTGATCCTGGTGGACACCGCCCGGCTCAAGGAGTCGTTCGCGGTCATGGACATCGTGGAGAAGCAGGGGCTCCCGTACGCGGTCGCCGTCAACCACTTCGACGGCTCCCCCCGGTTCCCGGACGAGGAGGTCCGCGAGGCCCTCGACCTCGCGGCGACCACGCCGCTGATCACCTGCGACGCCCGCGACCGCCGGTCGTCCACCGAGGCGCTGATCTCGCTCGTCGACCACCTGCTGACCCTCGACGCGGAGACACCGTGACCCTCGACCACGCAGACGTCCAGGCCGGGCCCGAGCGCATCGCCCTGTACGGCCCGGAGTTCGCCAGGGACCCGCAGCGCGCCTACGCCCGGATGCGCGCGCACGGCGACCTCGCCCCCGTCGAGCTGGCGCCGGGCGTGCCGGCGACGCTCGTCGTCGGCTACGACGCCGCGCTGGAGATCCTCCGCGACCCCGGCACGTTCCCGCGCTGCAGCGAGGTGTGGGAGGAGGAGGTCGGGCCCGAGTGCCCGGTGCTGCCGATGATGATGTCGCGGCCCAGCGCCCTGTTCACCAACGGCGCCGTGCACGCCCGGCTGCGGTCGGCGATCGTCGACAGCCTCGACCGGATCGACCCGGTCAAGCTCCGCGAGGACGTCCAGCGCACCGCCGACACCCTCATCGGCCGGTTCGCCGCCGACGGCAAGGCCGACCTGATCGGCCAGTACGCCCGCACGCTGCCGCTGCTGGTGTTCAACGAGCTGTTCGGCTGCCCGCACGCCATCGGCGACAAGCTCGTCCGCGGGATGAGCGCGATCTTCGACACCGTCTCCGCCGAGGAGGGCAACGCGCTGCTCATGGAGGCCGGCGACGAGCTCGTGGCGCACAAGCGCGCGAAGCCGGGCGCGGACGTGACGTCCTGGATGATGAGCCACCCCGCCGGGCTCGACGACTTCGAGATGAACCAGCAGCTCACGCTGCTCGTCGGCGCCGGCACCGAGCCGGAGCAGAACCTCATCGCCAACGGGATCCTGCTGCTGCTGTCCGACGACCGGTTCGGCGGCGACCTGTCCGCCGGCGCGCTGCCCGTCGAGGACGCGCTCGACGAGATCCTCTGGACCGACCCGCCGATGGCCAACTACGGGACCACGTTCCCCCGCCAGGACATCGACTTCCACGGGTACCGGCTGCCCGCGCACCAGCCCGTCCTGATCAGCTACGCCGCCGCGAACACCGACCCGTCCCGCTGGACGGCCGACCGCAAGGGCAACCGCGCCCACCTGTCCTACACCGGCGGGCCGCACAACTGCCCGGCCAAGAGCCAGTCCCGGCTCATCGCGTCGGTGGCGATCGAGCAGCTCCTCGACCGGCTGCCCGACGTGGACCTGGCCGTCCCCGCGGACCGGCTGGAGTGGCGGCCGGGCCCGTTCCACCGCGCCCTGACCGCCCTCCCGGTCGTGTTCATTGCACCGCCCTCGGCGTCGGGCCCTGGGGGCCCTCCTTCAGCGGGCACTGCGGCGATCGCTGCAGCGCTCCGGCTCGCCTAGCGGCTCGCTGCGCGATCAGGTTCTCGCAAGCTCGAACCTGCCTTCGGACGCGATCGCAACGCCTGGGGCTGTTGCGTGGCTGGGCCGGTGGCTGAGGAAGCCGAGCCGGTATCCCTGGCCGTTCACCGATGTGGCGCAACTTCTCCGCCTCTCGGTGCCGAACAGCGGCTGCTCGTGCCGCGTCGTCTCGGTCTGTAGCTCGGCGACCTCGCGGGTGTCGTCGTGCTCGCGCCGCGTGCGGCGCAGCTTCTCCGCCGCCTCGGTGCCGAACAGCTGCGACTCGTTGCGGGCGCGCAGCTCGGCCAGCTCCCGCTCGTGCTCCAGCCGCTGCGTCTCCTGGACGCGGGCCGCGGCCATCTCGCGCTGCCCGACGGCCTCCCCGGCCTCCGGCTCCACCAGCCGCGATCTGCCCCGCTCGGCCAGAGCCGGACGAGCTGACCACGGCCTCCTTGATCTGCACCGTGACGATGCGGAGCCCGAGCCCCTGGTCGCCGCTCTCCTCGCCCTCGGCGACACCGCGCAGCCAGGCGGTCAGCTCCTCGATGATCGGCTGCTTGTCGGACAGGACGTCCCGCACCCCCATGGTGGCGACCTTGTCCTTGATCGCGGCCTCCGCCTGCTCGCGGAGCTGGAGGTTCACCACCCGCATCGGGTCGTCGGCGTCGCCGAAGTCGAGCTTGCGGTACGCGGTGCCGAAGTCCTGGATGATCCACTGCACGTAGCCCTGGACGAGCACGCCCTGCAGTTCCCGGCAGATGCAGTACGCGTTGATCAGGATCGTCTGGGTCACGCCCGGCACCACGAGGAACGAGTCCGTGGCCGGGTTGAACCGGAACGACACCCCGAGCCCGATGTGCAGCGGCTCCGCCCGCCCGCGCCAGGTGTGCACGACGAACGCGTTCGGCGGGACGAGCACGTTCTTCCACCGCCAGAAAGCGGCAGACGGACACGACCTCCCCAGCCACCGGCTCAGCCACGCAACAACCCCAGTCGTCGCGATCGCGTCCGAAGGCAGGGGCGAGCGAAGCGAGACCCTGATCGCGCAGCGAGCCGCTAGGCGAGTCGGATGCGATGCAGCGATCGCACGCAGTGCCCGACGATGGAGGGCCCTCTAGGGCCCGAAGGAGGAGGGCACTGCAATAAATACAGCGGATACAGTAATGAACCCTCCGCCCGGGTGTGTACGTATTTCGGGCCGTGGCAACACATGAGGCGACGCAGCAGGCACCCCGGACCGACAAGCCGATGCTCGCCATCGGCGCCGCGGCGATAGCGCTGGTCGTCCTCGCGCTCGTCATCCGCCTGGGCGGGGCGTTCAGCGAGACCGCGACGCCCGGGTTGTCGCAGGCAGGGGCGCTGACCAAGGTCGGCCTCTCGGTGTCCAAGCTCGGCGGCAACGTCGCGGCCGTCCTGACCGTCGGGTGGCTGCTGGTCGCGGCCGTGTTCGTGCCCGGGTCGTCCGCTACCGGCCGCCGGTGCCTGCGCGCGGCGTCCCTCACCGCGATGGCGTGGGCGGTGTGCACGCTGGCGCTGATCGTGTTCACCGTCCTGGACCTGTTCGGGGTCGGCGTCACCCGCCTCACCGGCGACATGATGCGGACGTTCCTGATCGAGCTGCCGCAGGGCCGGGGGCTGCTCCTCGTCCTCGCCGCCGGGGTCGTCCTGGCGGTCGCGGCGAGCCTTCCCCGCGCCGAGGGCGGCGCCGGGTACCTGCTGGCGGGCGCGCTCGCCGGGATGCTCCCGCCGCTGTTCACCGGGCACGCGGCGAGCGGCGAGAACCACGCGCTCGCCGTCTACAGCCTCGTCGCGCACGTCGCCGGCGTCGCGCTGTGGGTCGGCGGGCTCGTCGCGCTCGTCACCATCGCGCCCGACGTCCGCGACCGCCTTCCGCAGATCATCGGGCGCTACAGCGCGCTGGCCCTCGCGGCGTTCGCCGTCGTCGGGGTCAGCGGCGCCGTGAACGCCTGGGTGCGGCTCGGCGGCGTCCACCTCGGGTCGCGGTACGGGGCGCTGGTCGTCGCGAAGGGCGTCGCGCTCTGCGCGCTCGGCGCGATGGGCTGGTGGCACCGCCGCGCCACGATCCCCGCGCTGCGGGACGGGACGGGCGGCCGCCCGTTCCTGCGCCTCGGAACCGTCGAGGTCCTCGTCATGGCCGCCACGATGGCGCTCGCCACCGGGCTGTCCCGCACTCCCCCGCCCGAGATCGACCCGGGCACCCTGAACGTCGTCACGCTGCGGCTCGGCTTCCCGCTGCCCGGCCCCGCCGGGCCCGGCCCCTACCTGCTGAACTGGTGGATCGACCCGCTCTTCTTCGTCGTCATCCTGGCCGGGGCCGTCCTGTACGGGGCGGGCGTCGCGCGGGTGCAGGACTGGCCGTGGCGGCGGATCGCCTGCTGGGACGCCGGGCTCCTCGTCGTGCTGCTCGCCACGTGCGGCGGGATCTCCCGGTACAGCATGGTCCTGTTCAGCGCGCACGCGCTCCAGCACGTCCTCGTCGGGGTGGTCGCCCCGGTGCTGCTGCTCTACGGGGCGCCGGTCCGGCTCGCGCTCAAGGCGCTGCGAGGCGAGAGCCGGACGCTGGTCGCCGCCACCGCCGGCAGCCGGGGGCTGCGGTTGCTCGCCCACCCGGCCGTCTCACCGCTGCTGCTCCTGCTCAGCCTCTACGCGTGGTACGTGTCGCCGCTGTTCGCGCCGTCCCTCGGCAACCACGCGCTGCACTCGCTCGCGCTGGCCGTCTTCCTGGTCATCGGGCTGGCGTACTTCCACGGGACGACGGGCACGCTGATGCCGTTCGCCGTCCTGCCGCTGCACGTCATCGCCGGGCTCGCGCTGATGCGGAACGGGACCGTCCTCGGCGGCTGGTACGAGCACCTCGGCCGCCGCTGGGGCGCGTCACCGCTGGACGACCAGCACCTCGGCGCCCTGCTGCTGTGGACGCTCACCGCCGCGTTCACCCTCGCGGTGGCGGTGGCCCACGAGCTCTACTGGCGGGGGCGCCGGTCGACGACCCGGCTGAGCGCCTCCACCACCGTCGGGTCGTACTCGGCGGCGGAGTCCAGCCGCAGCCGCTCCAGCACCGCGGCGCCCCTGTCCCGGTCGGCGGAGTCGCCGACCAGGTCGTCGTAGGCGTTGGCGACCTTGATGATGCGGCCGGCGAGCGGCGGCGGGAGCGGCCGCTCCCCCGAGTCGGCGACGGGCTCGCGCCCCGTCCGGTAGGGGTGCGACGACAGCTGGACGATGTGCGCGACCCGGTCCAGGACCCCGGTCTGCTTGATCACCTCGGCGCCCAGCTCGGCGATCCGGCGCTGCTCGGCCGGGGACGCCAGCACGGTCGCGCCGCCCGGGATCGGGTCGCCGAGCGACAGCTGCCCGATGTCGTGCATGAGGGCCGCGTACTCCAGTTCGAGCAGCTCCTCCTCCGACATGCCGAGCTCGCGCCCCATCTGGACCGCGAGCATCGACACCCGCCGCGAGTGCCCCGTCTCGACGTACCCGCCGACCTCGGTGACCCGCGACAGCGCCCGGACGGTCTGCAGGTACGTCGCGCGGATCCCGGCGTAGCGGCGGAACGCGAACTGCGTCACCAGGATCGGCACCGTGAAGATCAGCAGGGCGGCCTCGCCCATCGCGGTCGTCGCGACCGCGATCAGCATGGCGGTCGCGCTGGTCGCGGCGCACAGCGCCAGCTTCGCGTCGATCTCGTCGCGCAGCGCGATGCCGAACCGCGCCCGCACGGTCTCCGCCCGGATCATCGCGGCGATCAGCACGTCGGTGAAGCAGGACAGCACCACCACCAGGCACATCACAGCGAGCAGCAGCTGCCAGGCCAGGTCGAGCGACAGCAGCGGGCGGAAGCACAGCGCGACGACCGCGACGGTGAACAGCCGCCGGGCCATCGCGTCCGGCCGCGGCGAGCGGCCCACCGCGACGTGCGGCAGCGAGCCGATCAGCATGCCGGCCGCGGTGACGGCGACGACCTGGAGCGCCGAGTGTCCGGCCGCGACCACGCCGAGCCGCGCGTCCGGGCCCGCGCCCTCCGGGCCGACGCCGACCAGCAGCGCGTAGCCCATCGCGCCGGCGCTGGCGATCGGCGCGACCTCCCGGTTGCCCGGCATCACCATGCGGAACAGCTCGCCCAGCGAGATCAGCACGCCGAAGATGATCGCGATGTCGGGCTGTTCGAGCCCGACCGCCGCGACCTCGGTGATCGCGACGATCACGAACAGCCCGGCGGTGGCGATCAGCAGCAGCTGGCCGGAGTCGATGGTCTGCCACGCCGCCCGCTCGCGGTCGCGGATCTGACTGCTCATGAACGTCCCGTCACCAACGTCCCGTCATCAACGTCCTGTCACCGGCGCGCTTCGTCGCCGCCGGCGACCCGCAGCGGCGTGCTCGGGTCGTCGTGGTCCTGCTGGGTGGTCTCGACGATGTCGTCGTCGGGCAGGACGACCGGCCGCGGCGGCTCCCAGCCGTCCCGCTCCAGCGCCTGGAGGAACGCCTCCACCATCGCCGGGTCGAAGTGGTCGCCCATCCCCCGGCGCAGCTCCTCGATGGCCTCCTCCTTGGTGCGGGCGGCCCGGTAGGAGCGGTTCGAGGTCATCGAGTCGAACGCGTCGGCGACGGAGATGACCCGGGCGAACTCGGGGATCTCGTCCCCGGCGAGGCCCATCGGGTAGCCGCGGCCGTTCATCTTCTCGTGGTGGTGCATGATGCCGGCGAGCGCCTCGTCCAGGAACCCGATCTCCCGGACGATCTCCAGCCCGCGCATCGGGTGCAGCTGGATCGCGGCGAACTCCTCCTCGGTGAGCGAGCCGGACTTCTGCAGCACCTTCGTCGGGACGCCGAGCTTGCCGACGTCGTGCAGCATCCCCGCGTACCGGATCGCCTCGACCCGGTCGGCGCGCATCCCGATCTCCTGGGCGATCATCACCGAGCCGCGGGAGACGCGCTCGGAATGGCCGCGGGTGTAGAAGTCCTTGGTCTCGACCGCCTGGCAGAGCGAGGCGAGCGTCGCGGCGTGCGCCTGCTGCTGCGCGTACGCCTGGTCCATCGCCCAGCGGGCGATGAACAGCGGGAGCAGGACGAGGACGGCGGCGAACGGCCCGACCCCCGGCCACAGCCCGGCGATCAGCAGCCCGACCATGCCGTAGCCGAGGCAGCCGACGGCGAGCTGGCCGTACTCGTGCAGCAGCTCGCGCGGCGCGGCCTGCCGGCTGGCGAGCAGCACCCCGGCCATCAGCGCGAGGTTGACCAGGACGAAGGCGACCAGCGCGCCGAGGAACGGCCCGATGACGTTCTCCACCCAGCGGGCCTGCTCGGGGTGGAACCGGTCGCCGCCGAGGAGGTTGAAGACCGTTCCGGCGATGAAGCCGCTGAGCGCGAACTGCGCGCCGTTGAAGACCCGCTTGACCGGGGCGAAGAACCGCTGCCCGGTGACCAGCGCGCACAGGCCGAGGAGCGCGGCGCCGACCGGGCCGAGCAGCACCACCGAGGCCAGGCTCGCGGCGAAGCTGAGCGACACCCTGGCCCGCGTGATGTTCAGCCGCGCGGGCGCCGAGTCGCAGATCAGGAACAGCAGGGCCAGGACGGCCAGCTTGGTCCAGTCGAGATCCGCGAAGGACGACGTCGCGATGAGGCCCGCCGCGAGGGCGACCACGCCGCAGACGTACGCCCAGGCAGCGAGAGGTAGTCCACGCATTTGCCGCCCCTCGGGGAGTGACTCATGGCGGGCCGCCGCCGGGCTCGCACGTGCCTGCCGGCACCTACACCCAGGACACGCCCTTGGTCATCATCAGCGACGACGACAGGACGCTCGGGCGCCGGCCGTGTCCGTCCGGCGTCACGCGCTTGCGCATGGCTCCTTGCCTCCCCCCCAGCCGAACCGGGCCGTCCGGCCTGGCGGCCGGCCGCCTGGACCGGTGCGGTCCAGGTTTCCCGGGCGAGCACATACCCCGAATTCCCGGGCGTGCACGTGCTCCCGTCGCTGATTTCGGCACAAGCCTAACGCGAACTGCCCAGGTCACACAGGCATGCGGGAAAACGTGAGCAAAGAGTGAACCAATCGTCACCTTTAGTGATCAATTGTCCCGGCGGAAAGCGCCCGTACCGCCATGGCAATGCGCATGCACAATCGAAATGCACGTGCATCTGCGATCGCACATTGATGGGCCAAGGAAAGGCCGGAAAAAGACATCCGACCGGTTTACGGCAAGTGGACCATTCAGTCCCGCGAAGCGTTCCGCTCCCGCGCCCAGGCGACCGTCTCGGCGAGCCCCTCGGGCAGGCCCACCGCCGGCTCCCAGCCGAGCGCCTCGCGCGTCTCGCGCGGGTCGATGGACATCGCGGGCAGGTCGCCCAGCCGCGGCGGCGCGAACTCCGGGTCGTCCGGCGCGCCCGCCGACCCGGCGACGAGCGAGTGCAGGTCCCGGTCGGTGGTCTGCAGGCCGGTGCCGACGTTGAGGCGCCGCCCGCCGCCCGCGTCCCCGGCCGCGCGGGCGAACGCGTCGACGACGTCCAGGACGTAGACGTAGTCGCGGGTCTGCGAGCCGTCGCCGAACACCTTGGTCGGACGGCCGGCCAGCAGCGCGTCCGTGAAGATGGAGATGACCCCGGCCTCGCCCTCGGGCGTCTGCCGCGGCCCGTAGACGTTCGCCAGCGTCAGCGTCGTGAAGTCGATCCCGTGCAGCTGCCGGTACATCCCGGCGTAGATCTCGCCGGAGACCTTCGACGCCGCGTACGGCGAGGCGGGCCGCAGCTCGGCGTCCGCCGGGACGGGCAGCGCGTCCGGCACCCCGTACACCGCGCAGCTGGAGGTGAACACCACCTTGCGGGCGCCCGCCGCCCGCGCGGCCTCCAGCACGCCGGCCGTCCCGACCACGTTGGTGCGGGCGTCGCCCAGCGGGTCGGCCACGCTGAACCGGACGCTGACCTGCGCGGCGAGGTGGCAGATCACCTCGGGACGGCGGACCGCCGCCCGCTCGGCGAGCGCCGGGTCGGCGACGTCCATCTCCCACAGCTCCACGCCCGGCCGGACGTTGGCGCCGGACGACATGTCGTCCACGCCGATGACCTCGTGGCCGTCCGCGACGAGCCGGTCGACGAGATGGGACCCGATGAATCCGGCCGCGCCGGTGACGAGTGCGAGCACCCGAAGAAGATACCGGGGCTCAGGCGCTCTCGGACTTGTCGGCCCCGCCGGACGCCTTGATCTCGCCGCAGATCTCCTCGATCCGGCCGAGCACCTTGGCGCGCAGGTCGGTCGGGGCCTGCTCGCAGCCGCAGGACTTGTTCACGATCTTCTTGACGGCCTCTTCGAGCCCGTACTCGCGCAGGCAGGGCCCGCACTCGTCGAGGTGCTGGCGCACCTCGCCGCAGCCGCCCTGGTCGAGCTCACCGTCGAGATAGGTGTAGACCCGGGCGAGGACCTCGTCGCAGGGCGTCTCGTGGTGGTTGCCGCAGCTCATGATGATCCCCTGCTCGCTCGGGTGAGCCCGCGCTCGTCAGCGTAGTCCTCCAGCATGCCGCGCAGCTGGCGCCGGCCGCGGTGCAACCGGGACATCACCGTGCCGATGGGCGTGCCCATGATCTCGGCGATCTCCTTGTACGCGAACCCCTCGACGTCGGCGAGGTACACGGCGATGCGGAACTCCTCCGGCAGGTCCTGCAGCGCCCGCTTCACGTCGGAGTCGGGCAGGTGCTCCAGTGCCTCGGCCTCCGCGGACTTCAGCCCGCTGGAGGTGTGCGACTCGGCGCGCGCGATCTGCCAGTCCTCGATGTCCTCGGTGGCGGCCTGCTGGGGCTGGCGCTGCTTCTTGCGGTAGGAGTTGATGAACGTGTTGGTCAGGATGCGGTAGAGCCACGCCTTGAGGTTCGTGCCCTCCTTGAACTGGTGGAAGGACGCGAACGCCTTGGCGAAGGTCTCCTGGACGAGGTCCTCGGCGTCGGCCGGGTTGCGCGTCATGCGCAGCGCGGCCGAGTAAAGCTGGTCCAAGAACGGGAGCACGTCGCGCTGGAAACGTTCTTGGCGCTGCTCCACGGTCTCCGTGGTGCCCGGGACCTGACCCACCTCCTCGGCTGTGGCGGCGCCCTTGCCGGCGCCGTACCCCACAGACGATATCGGTCCCCGCGGCCTGCCGACGCGTGCGGGTGCCCGTGCGTCGCCGCCGGACGCCGGCGCGCCGGCTCTCCGCTGCTGGTCGGCGACGGCTGTGGTCATCGGCATGCACCTCCGCTGTGGTGGGCTGTGAAACGGTGCAACACCGAGGTGCGCGCGCCGATTCCCCGGCCGGGGCGGCGCATCGGCCACCGGGTCGTCCGACTCGTCCCTCACTCAGGGTGATGAGCGGGCCCGGACGGGGAAAGATGTGACGTACACGGCTAGAACAGGAGCAATTGGTGCACTCGGTGCCTTCGGCGCAACCTTCCGAGCCCACCATCGCCAGCCTGCGCGACACCTCCGGAGACGGGTCAGGGGACTCCCTGGCGCGCTACTGGACGTTCTACAGGGCGGTGGCGGACGCCCAGCTCACCCGGTGGCTGCCGCGCAGGCCGTCCCGCGTGCTGGACGTCTCGGGAGGCCACGGACACAGCGCGGCCCAGGCCGCGGCGGCGGGCCACGCGGTGCTGGAGGTGCGCGACCCCGAACGTGCGAGACGCACGGGCCCGGGTGACCCCGCTCCGGGCCCCACCGCCGGCACCGTCCCGCTGATCGGCGACTCCGGGACGCTCTCCTACCTCGCCGACGCCTCCCTGGACGCCGTGATCGCCGAGAACCGCGTGCTGTCGCGCCATCTGGCCACCGAGGCCACGATCGGCGAGGTCGCCCGGGTGCTGCGCCCCGGCGGCCGGGTGCTGCTCTGCGTCGACTCCCTCACCCTGGGCATGGCGCTGCTGGCCGAGCGGAACTACTGGGCGCACCTGTCGGACGTCCCGAGCGCCGAGGTCGTCCTCGTGCCCTGGCCGGACGGGACGATCACGCGCTCCTTCTCGTCCCACCAGCTCCGCGAGCTGCTCGCCGAGGCGGGCCTGGAGGTCGAGTGGATCAAGCCCCGCACGGTCCTGTCACCGTCGATGGTGGAGCACGTCCTGACCGAGTCGCCAAGAGCCCTCCCCCGTCTGGTCCGCACGGAACTGAACGCCCACCAGACGGACGAGTCCCTGGGCATCCACCTCCTCGCAAGCGCCCGCAAACCCCGTTGACTTGCGGCGTGTTGCCGTTATGAGCGGTCGCTTGACGGCAACACGCCGCAAGTCAACGGCGGTCGTGCCTGGTCTGGCAGGGGAGGCAGCGGGCGGCGTCGGGGCGGACCTCCAGCCGGCCCTCGGGGACGGGGGCGCCGCAGCCGACGCAGCGGCCGTAGGCGCCGGCGGCGATCCGCTCCAGCGCCGCGGCCACGCCGCCGCGGTGGCGTTCGAGCGAGTCCAGCGCCGCCTCGACCCGGTCGTGGGCGGTGAGGACGGCGCCCGCGTCCGCGGCGGAATCGTCGCGCTCCGGGCTCTCCCCGCGCAGAATGGCGATGGAACGGTCCAGGTCGGCGAGCATGGCTTCGAGGCGGGAACGGGCGACGGCGGTGTCCACGGCGCTGCGAACTCCTCCCGGTGGGCCCCCGGCTCAGAACAAACTGTCGGAATGGTTGCCGGAACTATCCCCAGAAATCGCCGGATCTATGAGTTCCGGGCCGTTGTTTCGCACGCTGTTGACCAACTTTGACACCGGGTAGGCGTCCATTGTCCCGGCCATCGCGGGCACCAGCAGGCCGCGCACCTCCTCGGTGCCGGTGAGCGCGGGATCCAGCCAGGCGTCCCAGCGGTCCGGCTCGACGACCATCGGCATCCGGTCGTGGATCCGGCCGAGGTCGTCGGGCGCGTCGGTGGTGATGACGGTGCACGTCCACAGCCACTCGCCTGGTCCGATCTGAGAGGACGACCCCCCAGACCCCCCGGAACCGCCCTCGGGCGACTTCCACAGCTCGTAAAGGCCCGCCATCGCCATGACCTCGCCGTCGTTCGGGCGGATGAAGTACGGCTGCTTCTGCGGCTTCTTCTTCTTGGCCTTCTTCTCGCCCTCGGCCGGGTCGGGCGCGCCGTCCTGGTCCTGGAGCGTGTACCACTCGAAGTAGCCGTCGGCGGGCAGCAGGCAGCGGCGCCGGGCGAACGCGCGGCGGAACGACGGCTTCTCGTGCACCGTCTCGAACCGCGCGTTGATCATCCGGGAGCCGATCGAGACGTCCTTGGCCCAGGACGGGACGAGCCCCCACCGGACCGTCCGCAGCTGGCGCACCGCCGGCGCCTCGTCGGGTTCGTCTTTGGGCCGCCGGTTCAGAATGACCGGAACCTGCTTGGTAGGGGCCACGTTGTAGTCGGGCTGGATGTCCCCGTCGACCGCGTCGAGCTGCACCTGGAACTCGTCCAGCAGCTCCTGCCGCGCACGGGTGGTGGCATAGCGTCCGCACATGGGTCCCATCCTGCCGCGCTTGAGGCGCGGCGCGCTGGGCATGTAGCGGGTCATGCGACCCTTCACGACCCTGGCCCGCCCGTTCGTGGCGGCGCCCTTCATCATGTCCGGCCTGGACGCCGTCCGGGATCCGCGCGAGCGCGCCGAGCGGGTCGGCCCCGCGGTCAAGCCGGTCGCCGACCGCATCGACTGGCTGCCGAAGGACCCGGAGACCCTCGTCCGCATGCAGGGCGCCCTCAGCCTCGGCACCGGCGCGCTGCTGCTGACCGGCAGGTTCCGCCGGCTCACCACCCTGCTGCTCGCCGCGCAGATGATCCCCGCGCTGGCGACCGAGCACCGCTTCTGGACCGAGAACGAACCGGAGCGCCGCGCCGACGAGCGCTCCCACCTGCTGAAGAACGCCGGCCTGTTCGGCGCGCTGCTCATGGTGGCGACCGAGCCGCGCCGCTCGCCGCGCACCGCGGAGCTGCGCCGCGCGGCCCGGGAGACGCAGATCAAGGGCGGCGCCGAGGCCAAGGCCATGCGCCGCGAGGCCGCCGCCACGCTGCGGGACGCGCGCCGCGAGGCGGCCCGGCAGGTGCGCGTCGCCCGCGCCGAGGGCGGACGCAAGGCCGCGAAGAAGGCCGCGAGGCTGTCCAGGAGCGCGAACGCCGCCAAGTCGGCCGGAGCCTTCAAGATCGGCCGGCTCTCCCGTCGCGGCGGCGCCAAGGGCCGGGGCGGCGGTCCCTACCTGCAGGCCGGGAAGCAGGCCGGCAAGGCCGTGCAGACGGGCAAGGCCGCGGGCAAGTCGATCAAGGCCGGCACGGCGACCCAGGCCGCGAAGGCCGTGAAGGGCGCCAAGACCGTCAGGTCGGGCACGGCCGTCCAGACGGGCAAGGTCCTGCAGGCGGTCAAGCGCTGACCGACGCACTTTCCGAAGGAAACCTTAAAAGAGCCTCAAGAGCGTTGAACCGTGCGCCGCGATGGTCCCGTACTGCCAGGTGACCGCCTTCTCGCACGAGTATTCACGACGGAGACGCCCCGGCCATGGCAGTTCCCGGACCGACCGGCCGCCAGAGCGGCGGGTTGCGGAGCCTGCTCCGCCGCCCCGGCGCGGCGCGGCACGCGCAGCCGCACGACCCGCCCGTGCGCGACGAGGACATGGTGGCCGCGCTGTACCGCGAGTACCATCGGCCCCTCCTCGCGTTCGTCCTGCGGCTGACCGGCGGTGACCGCCCGTGGGCCGAGGACGTGGTGCAGGAGACCATGATCCGGGCATGGCGCAGCGCGGACCGGCTCGACGACCGGACGTCCTCGCTGATGCCGTGGCTGGCCACGGTCTCCCGGCGTATCGTGATCGACAACCGGCGGCAGCGCGAGGTGAGGCCGCCGGAGGTCGGCGACGGCCCCCTGGAGAACCTGCCGATGGCGGACGAGATGGACGCGCTGCTCCGCAAGGTGGTGGTGACGGAGGCGCTGGAGTCGCTGTCGCCCGCGCACCGGCAGGCGCTGCTGGAGACGGTGCTGCGCGACCGGACGGTGAACCAGGCCGCCGAGTACCTCGGCATCCCGGTCGGGACGGTCAAGTCACGCGTGTACTACGCGCTGCGCGCCTTGCGCGTCGCCTTGGAGGAGAGGGGGGTGACGTCATGAGTTCCCAGGTCGAGCACACCGATGTCGGCGCCTACGCGCTGGGCCTTCTGGAAGCCGGCGACCGGCATGCGTTCGAGGCCCATCTGCGGGTGTGCGGATCGTGCCAGGCCGAGCTGCGGGAGCTGTCCGGGGCGGCCGGCGCCCTGGTCGAGCTCGGCGGCGAGACCGCCGAACCGGGTCTGGAGGCGGGCGAGGACGAGCCGCCCCCGGCCCCGGCCCCGGTGATCGACATGATGCGGCGCGGCCGGCGCGCCGACCACCGCCGCTTCCGGCGCGCCGCGTACCTGGTGGGCGCCGCTGCCGCCGCCGTCGCGCTGGCCGCCGGCGTCGGGATCGGGACGGCGCTGAACGGCGACGGCTCCCCTGAGAAGCCGCCGCCCGCGCAGGCCATCACCGGCGACCGGTTCCACGCCGCGAACGCGAGCACGGGCGCGTCCGGGACGGTCGGCCTGGTCGACAAGGGCTGGGGCACGCAGGTCGGCCTGGAGCTGCGCGGCATCAAGGGGCCGCTGCGGTGCCACCTGGAGGCGGTGTCGCGGGACGGTGAGCGCAGTGTCGTCGCCGGCTGGCGCGTCCCCGACAAGGGCTATGGCGTGTCCGGCGCACCGAAGCCGCTGGTCATGCAGGGTGGGACGGGCCTCACCCGCGACCAGATCAGCAAGTTCGTCGTCCGCCTCGACGACGGCGGGACGCTGCTGACCATCCCGCTTTAATGCCCTCGGGCCCGCGGTCCCGGCCCGATAACCTTGGGGCATGTCCTCTCCGCACTGGTCCGCCCCGGTCGCCCATGCTCCGGTGGACGCCGCCGTGCCGCTGCCCGGCTCGAAGTCGATGACCAACCGGGCGCTGGTCCTGGCGGCGCTGGGCACCGCGCCGGGCCGGATCGTCCGGCCGCTGCGCAGCCGCGACACCGACCTGATGGCCGCCGCGCTGCGCTCGCTCGGTGTCGGCGTGGACGAGGACGGTGCGGACTGGCGGGTCCTGCCAGGAGAGCTGCGAGGCCCCGCCCGGGTGGACACCGGGCTCGCCGGGACGGTGATGCGCTTCCTGCCGCCGGTCGCCGCGCTCGCCGCCGGCGAGGTGTCGGTGGACGGCGACCCGCGCGCCCGCGAACGTCCGATGGGCCCGATCATCACGGCGCTGCGGACGCTCGGCGCGGCGATCGACGACGGCGGCCGCGGCGCGCTGCCCTTCACCGTGCGCGGGACGGGCTCGGTGAGCGGCGGCGAGGTCGTGATCGACGCGTCCGGGTCGTCCCAGCTGGTGTCGGGGCTGCTGCTGGCCGCGCCGCGCTTCGAGAAGGGCGTGGAGGTCAGGCACGAGGGGCCGCCCGTCCCGTCGGGCGCGCACCTGGCGATGACCGTCGCCATGCTCCGCGAGGCGGGGGCGGCGGTCGAGACGGACGAGAACGCCTGGCGCGTCGTGCCGGGGCCGCTGCACCGCGAGACATGGGCGATCGAGCCCGACCTGTCGAACGCCGCGCAGTTCCTCGGCGCCGCGCTCGTCGCGGGCGGCCGGGTGACCGTGCCCGGCTGGCCGGCGGAGACGACGCAGCCGGGCGACGCGCTGCGCGGCCTGCTCGCCGCGATGGGCGCCGAGGTGTCCCGCGGCCCGGACGGCCTCACCGTGCGCGGTACCGGCCGCTTCGCCGGGCTGGACGCCGACCTGCACGAGGTCGGCGAGCTGACGCCGGTGCTCGCGGCGGTCTGCGCGCTGGCGGACTCGCCGTCCAGGCTGACGGGCATCGCGCACCTGCGCGGCCACGAGACCGACCGGCTCGCCGCGCTGGCCGCCGAGATCAACGCGCTGGGCGGCGACGCCGCCGAGCTGCCGGACGGCCTGGAGATCCGGCCGCGCCCCCTGCGCGGCGGCGTGTTCCACACCTACGACGACCACCGGATGGTCATGGCCGCGGCCGTGCTCGGACTGGCCGTTCCCGGCATCGAAGTGGAGAATCCGGGCACCGTGGGCAAGACTCTTCCGAACTTCACCCGGCAGTGGGCGTCGATGCTCGCGCCCGCCTGACAGCAGGGACCGGACCACTGGCACGACGAACGAGCGACTACGACGAGGACGACGTCCGGGTGCGCCCCGGGCGCCGCGGGTCGCGTCCGCGCACCCGCCGCCGTCCCGCGCACGAGGACGCCTCGCCCGGGTTCGTGGCCGCGGTGGACCGCGGCCGGTACCGCTGCCTGGTGGACCCCGGCACCGGCGACGAGCGCGACGTCACCGCGATGCGGGCCCGCGAGCTGGGCCGCAAGGGCGTCGTCGTGGGCGACCGCGTCGCGCTCGTCGGGGACGTCTCCGGCGCCCCGGACACCCTGGCCCGGATCGTCCGGGTCGAGCCGCGCACGTCGTCGCTGCGCCGCACCGCCGACGACACCGACCCGTTCGAGCGGATCGTCGTCGCGAACGCCGACCAGCTGGTCATCGTGACGGCGCTGGCCGACCCGGAGCCGCGCCCCCGGATGATCGACCGGCAGCTCGTCGCCGGCTACGACGCCGGCATGGACCCGCTGCTCTGCCTGACCAAGGCCGACCTCGCCGACGCCGGCGGGCTGATCGCCGAGTACGCCCCGCTCGGCGTCCCCTACGTGGTGACCCGGCGCGGCGGCGACCTGGACGACCTCCGCGGCCACCTCGCCGGCCGGGTGAGCGTCCTCGTCGGCCACTCGGGGGTCGGCAAGTCGACGCTGGTGAACGCCCTCGTCCCGGACGCCGAGCGCGCCGTCAGCCACGTCAACGCGGTCACCGGCCGCGGCCGGCACACCTCCTCCTCGGCGATCGCGCTGCGGCTCCCCGGCGGGGACGGCTGGATCATCGACACCCCGGGCGTCCGCAGCTTCGGCCTCGCGCACGTCGGCCCCGAGAACGTGATCAACGCGTTCGAGGACCTCGCCGAGGGCGCCGCCGAACGCTGCCCGCCGCACTGCGACCACCGCCAGGAGAACTGCGGCCTGGACGCCTGGGTCGCCGAGGGCCACGCCTCCCAGGCCCGCCTGGACTCCCTCCGCCGCCTCCTGAAGGCCCGCGAAGACCCCGAATAGCGCACGACGGCGGGCGGCTCACGTCGGTATGGTCGGCTTCATGAGTCGGGTGATCGCGGCGCGTTACGAGCTGCTGGAGGCGCTCGGGCGCGGCGGGATGGGCACCGTGTGGCGGGCCCGGGACCGCACGCTCGGACGCGAGGTGGCGGTCAAGGAGGTGTCGCTGCCGCAGGGCCTGGACGAGTCGCAGGTCGAGCGCCTCTACGCGCGGACGTTCCGGGAGGCGCGGTCGGCGGCGCGGCTCGACCATCCCGGCATCGTGACGGTGTTCGACGTCGTGGAGGAGGACGACCGGCCCTGGATCGTGATGCAGCTCGTCCGGGCGGAGGGCCTGGACAAGGTCATCGCGCGGGAGGGGCCGCTGCCGCCGGCCCGGGTCGCGGCGATCGGGCTCGACCTGCTGGACGCGCTGGGCGCCGCGCACGCCGCCGGGGTCGTGCACCGGGACGTCAAGCCGGGGAACGTGCTGCTGCCGCGCGGCCGGGCCGTCCTCACCGACTTCGGGATCGCGACGATGGCGGGCGACGAGACCCTCACCCAGGCCGGCGCCGTCGTCGGGTCGCCCGCCTACCTGGCGCCCGAGCAGGCCCGGCACCAGAAGGCCACGCCCGCGTCGGACCTGTGGTCGCTGGGCGCGACGCTGTACGCGGCGGCCGAGGGGCGCCCGCCGTACCGGCGCCCGGACGTGTGGGGCGTGATGGCGGCCCTGCTGTCGGACGACCCCGACCCGCTCCGGCTCGCGGGCCCGCTCACGCCCGTCCTGTACGGGCTGCTCCGCAAGGACCCCGAGCAGCGGATGGGGCCCGGGGAGGCCGGGCCGCTGCTCCGCCAGGCCGCGCAGGTCTCGCCCGTCCCGATGCCGTCCGCGCCGCACAACGTGACGTTGCAGCCGCCCGCCCCGCCGACGACGGCCGAGTCGGGCGGGGCATCGACCGTCCCGCCGGCGCCGCGGCGGCGGGTGCGGTGGCCGCTGGTGGTCCCGGCGGGGATCTTCACGGCCGCACTCCTCGCCGCCGTCGTCTCGATCGTGGTGTTCGTCAACGACGGCGGGAACGACCAGCCGGGCCGCAGCGGCTCGTCGTCGCCGTCGTCGGGATCGAACTCATCGCCGGGATCGAGCGCCACCGTGCCCGCCGGTTACGACCTGTACCGCGGCTCGGTCTTCCAAGCGGCCGTCCCAAAGGGCTGGAAGAAGGACGCGACCGGCGACGACGCGACCTTCACTGAGTCCTCCCAGGGGGCGCGCGGAATCTCGCTCCAGCGGCTCTCCGCGGCCCTGTTCGCCGGCACTCCGGGGGACGCGCTCCGGTCGACGGCGGAGAGCTTCCAAAAGGACTCGGAGTACCCCGGCTACCAGCAGCAGAGGTTCACAAGGGACATCTCCTACATGGGCGGGGCGGCGGAGCTGGAGTTCACGTTCGAGGAGCACGGCAGGCCCGCCCGGTGCCGGATCCGGGTCTTCAAGTACGACGCTGCCTACTACCAGGCGCTTCTGGCGTCCGACGAGAAGGTCTGGGGCAAGACGCTCCCCTACTACGACACCTTCCTGAAGACGTTGCGGCCGCTGGCCTGACGACGGAAACGGAGACCGCCGGACGCCGGAGTCCGGTCGCGGCGACAATGGCCGCATGGAGCGGCGAACGGTGCTCAAGGCGACGATTCTCGGCACGCTGGCCGCCGCCGGGTGCTCGGAGGAGAACCCGTCCCCGCATGGCCGCCCGTCTTCGCCGCCTCGGCCGACCGGTCCGGCCGACTGGAACGCCCTGGAGCGCGGCCTGGACGGGAAGCTGGTCCGGCCGTCCGACGCCTCTTACGCGAAGGCCAGGCGGCTCTACATCCCGCGTTTCGACCGCGTCCGCCCGGCCGGCATCGCGTACTGCGAGAACCCGCAGGACGTCTCGGAGTGCATAGCGTTCGCGACGCTGAAGCGTATGCCGGTCGCGGTGCGTTGCGGCGGCCACAGCTATGCGGGCTGGTCCACGGGAACGGGTCTCGTCATCGACGTCTCCCCCATGGACGCTGTGAAGCGCGACGGGAACCATGCCGTCGTCGGCGCCGGGACGCGTCTGATCGACCTTTACGACAAGCTCGCCGCCGACGGCGTGAGCGTCCCGTCCGGAAGCTGCCCGACGGTCGGGGTGGCAGGGCTGACGCTGGGCGGCGGCCTGGGCGTGACGTCGCGAGCGTACGGGCTGTCGTGCGACGTCCTGGAGTCGGTCCAGGTCGTCACAGCGGACGGACGTGTCCTGACCTGCGACGCGCGGCAGAACGCCGACCTGTTCTGGGCGTGCCGGGGCGGGGGCGGCGGCAACTTCGGGGTCGCGGTGTCGTTCACGTTCCGGACGCACGAGGCCGGTGACGTGACGCCGTTCAGCATGCGCTGGCCCTGGTCGAGGGCCGCCGACGTGATCCGCGGCTGGCAGCGCTGGGCACCGGACGCGCCGGGCGAGGTCTGGACGAGCCTCCACCTCGACACGCGACCCGATCAGGGCACGCCGAGCATCGAGGTCACCGGCCTCGCACTCGCGGGCGCGGAGAAGCACATGGAGCGGCTGACGTCCGCGATAGGCGCGGATCCGGTGTCGTCCGGCGCCCGGAGCCGCCCCTACCTGGACGCGATGAAGTTCATGGGCGGATGCGCGGGCCAGACCACCGGCCAGTGCCACGGGCAGGGCGACCTCCCGGGTCTGCGAGCCGACGGCGCCTTCCCCCGGACCGACTACTCGGGAAAGTCGCACATCGCCTACAAGCCGCTTTCCGACGAGGCCATCGGCGCCCTCCTCGACCGCTTCGACGAAGGCGGCGACGTCGGCGACCGGTCGGTGCTCATGGACGCGATGGGCGCCGCGATAGCGCGGGCCGCCCCCGGCGACACGGCCTTCCCGCACCGGGAGGGCCTGTTCTGCGTCCAGTACCTCGCGCCCGACGAGTCCTGGCTGTCCGGCACCCACGACGCCATGGAGCCCCACCTGGGCGGGGCCGCCTACGTGAACTACATCGACTCCGGCCTCAAGGACTGGGGGCGCGCCTACTACGGCCCCAACCTGGACCGGCTCCGCAAGATCAAAGCGGCCCGCGACCCGGGACGGCTGTTCCGCTTCCCGCAGGCGGTCTAGTTCCGCGACTCCTCGAAGAGGCTGCGCGCCTTGGCCTCGGCCTCGTTCAGCGCCTGGACGTGCCGGGGCGCGAGCTCCTCCACGCACCGGGTCATCTCCTCGGTGACCTGGCTGAACGCGCTCTCCTCCGCGCCGCGCAGCGCCGCCCGGACGGTCGCCGACCGGGCCCCGAGCGCCGCCCACTCCAGCTCCAGCCGCGCCACGGCCTCGTCGAACGCGCGGGACGTGGCGGCGCCCGCGTCCTTCAGGTCGTCCGGAACCGGGCCGCGGCCCGACTTGCGGGCGTGGCCCGACAGGGCCGAGATCCGGCTGGCGAGCGTCAGGCCCTCGCGGGCCAGCGGCAGCACCTCGTGGATCAGGTCGGTGACGGCCTTCGCCAGCTCCTCGACGCGGGTCAGCAGCATCTGCGTCGCCTCCTCCAGCGCGGTGGAGGTCCGCTCGGCGACCAGCTCGGCGACGTCCTGCTGCTGCTTGGACAGCACCGGCACGACGTCGCGGTCGAGCCTGCGCCGCAGCTCCCGCTCCCGTGCGCCGGACTCCGCGCGGCCGGCCCAGTCGGCCCACACGCGCTCCATGCGCTCCTCGCCGGACGCGGCGATCTCGGAGGTGATCTCCTCCAGCGCCTCGCCGACCCGGGCCTTCAGGCGTTCCACGCGGCCGTACAGCGCCTCCCGCTTGAACGGGTCGTTGAGCTCGTTGAGCTGCGCCTGCAGCCGGCGGGACACGTCGATCGCGTGCTCGGCGAGGGGGACGAGGCGGTCGGCGAGCTCGTCGAGCGTCGCCGCCCGGCGCGGGTCGGTCAGCTCGGCCACCCAGTCGGGAAGGTCATGCGCCATGGCCCCCATGCTGTCACCCTCCGCCCCGGGAAAGGGGTCACCGCGGCCCGGCGCGCCTCGTCGCGGCGACCGAAAAGCCGGTTCGACCCGGGTAAGTGTGTCTGGACAGGCGGTGATCAGGGTAGCGTTGCACGCCGTGGCGGGCTATTCCGATGACCTGCGTCTCGCGCATGTGCTGGCGGACGGGGCCGACGACATCACGACCAGGCGTTTCCGCGCCCTCGATCTCGAGATCGAGACCAAGCCCGACCTGACGCCGGTCAGCGACGCCGACCGCAGCGTGGAGGAGCAGATCCGCGGCACGCTGAAGCGGGCCCGCCCCCGGGACGCGGTGCTCGGCGAGGAGTACGGCAAGACGGGCTACGGGAACCGCTGCTGGATCATCGACCCGATCGACGCGACGAAGAACTTCGTCCGCGGCGTCCCGGTGTGGGCGACGCTGATCGCGCTGATGGAGAACGACGAGATCGTCGCCGGGGTGGTGTCGGCGCCCGCGCTCAACCGCCGCTGGTGGGCGGCCAGGGGCGGCGGCGCCTGGACGGGCCGGAGCCTGACCCGCGCCACCCGCATGAACGTGTCGTCGGTCGGCGACCTGTCGGACGCGTCGCTGTCGTTCTCCAGCCTGAGCGGGTGGGAGGAGCAGGGCCGCCTCACCCATTTCCTGGAGCTGACCCGGTCGGTGTGGCGGACGCGGGCGTTCGGCGACTTCTGGTCGCACATGATGGTCGCCGAGGGCGCGATGGACGTCTCCGCCGAGCCGGAGGTGTCGCTGTGGGACCTCGCGGCGCTCCAGGTGATCGTGGAGGAGGCCGGCGGGATGTTCACCGACCTGACCGGGGTGCCCGGTCCGGACGGCGGCAGCGTCGTCTGCACGAACGGCAAGCTGCACGCCGAGGTCCTGCGCACGCTCGGTGGCGGGCAGCTCTCGCTGCGAATCTGACCGGGCGCCGCCTGGCGGTCCGCACGACTCGCGACATATCGTGGAACAGCGGTCGCGGGACGGCCGTTGTCCTAGATGGGCGGCCCGTAAACGGAGGTACCAGATGTCGACCCAGACCAAAGTAGTGATCGGCGGAGTCGTCGTCGGCTTCCTGACCCTGTTCGTCTTCCCCTGGTGGCTGAGCGCGCTGATCATCCTCGGCGTCCTCGGCGCACCGCTCGTGGGGTACATGATGCTCGACCCGTCCCAGCGCAAGCGGGTGCGGGCCCAGGGCCGCAAGCGCCTCGGGAGCTGATCCCGAGCTCTGGTGGCGGAGACACGGGTCGGCGTGGTCGGCGCGGGGATACTCGGGCTGGCGATCGCGCGCCGGCTGACCCGGACGCGTCCGGACGTGAAGGTGACGGTCCTCGACAAGGAGGACCGTGTCGCGGCCCATCAGACGGGCCGCAACAGCGGCGTCGCCCACGCGGGCCTGTACTACGCCCCGGGCTCGCTGAAGGCGACGCTGTGCAGGCGCGGGATCGGCCTGCTCAAGGAGTATTGCGCCGACCGGAACCTGCCGTACGAGGAGTGCGGCAAGGTCGTCGTGGCCCGCGACGCGGCGGAACTGGCCGCCCTGGACGAGATCGAGCGCCGCGCCACGGCGAACGGCGTCCCGGGGCTGCGCCGCCTGACGGGCGGCGAGCTGAACGAGATCGAGCCGCACGCGGCAGGCGTGGCGGCGCTGCACTCGCCCACCACGGCGATCGTCGGCTTCCCGGCGGTCGCCCGCGCGTTCGCCGAGGACGTGGCGAAGGGCGGCGGCGAGGTCCGGCTCGGCTTCGAGGTGGTCCGCATCGGCCGGGCGGGCGACCGCGTGAGGGTCGCCTCACCGCATGAGGAGCTGGCCTTCGACCGGCTGGTGGTGTGCGCGGGCCTCCAGTCCGACCGGGTGGCGCGGCTGGCGGGCGACTCCCCCGCCCCGGCGATCATCCCGTTCCGGGGCGAGTACTACCGGCTCGTCCCGTCCCGGACGGACCTGGTCCGCGGCCTCATCTACCCCGTCCCCGACCCGCGCTACCCGTTCCTCGGCGTGCACTTCACCCGCCGGGTGGACGGCGGCGTGGACATCGGCCCGAACGCCGTCCTGGCCCTGGCCCGGGAGGGCTACCGGTGGCGGGACGTCCGTCCGGCCGACCTCTGGGAGACGCTCCGCTGGCCCGGCTTCCGCCATCTCGCCCGGCAGCACTGGCGGACGGGCGCGAAGGAGCTGTACGGCTCGGCGGTGAAGCGCGCGTTCGTCGCCGAGGCGCGCGGCTTCGTGCCCGGCCTCACCGTGGACGACGTCGTCCCGGCGCCCGCCGGGGTCCGCGCGCAGGCGGTGGACCCCGACGGCTCCCTGGTCGACGACTTCCGCATAGGACGCCTGGGCCCCGTCACCACCATCCGCAACGCACCGTCCCCGGCGGCGACGTCTTCCCTGGCCATCGCCGAGCACGTCGCCGAGCGGCTCTAGTCCCAGAGTTTGCGCTCGTCGCCGCGCGGGTCGTGGACGAGCGCGTCCGACGGGTCGCCGAAGGTCTGCACGGCCCGCGTCGAGGGCTCGAACGGCTCCCAGCCCGGGTCGCCGTCCACGGCGAAGCGGACCCAGGCGCGGTGCATCCGGTCGGCGAGCGCCTGCGGCGGGTTCGGGCCGGTCATGCCCTCGCGCTCGGCGGTCAGGTTGTCGAACACGAAGCCCAGCTCCAGGGCGTGGCAGGCGCCGAGGTCGTGGTTGGGCGACCGCCACGCGAACTCGTACATCCACGTCCGGCCGCCGGCCGCGGTGTGCCCTGCGGCGGTGCGGTTGGCGGGGATGCGGAACAGGTGGTCGGTGATGATCGTCGCCATCAGCTCGCCGGCCGCCATGTCCGGGTGGCGGTCGCGGTAGGCGGCGGGCAGCCCGGGCGGGACGCCCATCCCGGCGGTGGCGCCGCCGACCAGCTCGTCGGTGAGGCTCGCGGCGAGCCCGGTCGGCATCAGGAAGAACCGGAACTCCTCGGACGTGTAGCCGATGAGCAGGCCGGCGTCGCGTCCGGCGCCGCCGGCGATGGCGTCCTCGGGGCGGCGGGTGAGCAGCTCGCCGTCCAGCACGGGGGTCAGCGACATGCCGCCCGCCGCCGTGGTGGCGCCCCAGCGGCCGGGGTCGGGCAGCAGGGAGACCTCGGCGGCGACGGCGTTCTGCACGGGGATGATCGCGGCGGGGTCGAGCGCGGCGAACGCCTCGGCGGTCGGCTCGACGCCGAGCCGCGCGGCCATCTCCCCGGTGACGAGCAGGGCGTCGGCCGGGTCCTGGGCGATGTTGCCGGCGCCGCTCTGCGCGATGGCCCGGTGGAAGAGCCCGAGGTCGAGGGAGAGCAGGGTGGTGACGCTCATCCCGCCGGCCGACTCGCCGAACACGGTGACCCGGCCTGGGTCCCCGCCGAAACCGGCGATGTTGCCGCGGACCCACTCCAGCGCGAAGATCTGGTCGAGCAGCCCCCGGTTCAGCGGCGCGCCGGGCAGGTTCGCGAAGCCCTCGACGCCGAGCCGGTAGTTGATCGTCACGCAGACGACGCCGTCGCGGGCGAAGTTGCGGCCGCTGTAGACGGGCAGGGCGCCCGACCCGTTCCGGAACGCGCCGCCGTGGATCCACACCATCACCGGGAGCCCTGAGCCGCCCGGCTCCGGCGTCCAGACGTTCAGATTGAGGCAGTCGTCGCCCGGGACGTCGGGGTCGGGGATCAGCGAGTCGAACGGCCTGGGATAGCCCGGCTTCGGGGCGGTCGGCCCGTACTCGACGGTGTCGCGGACGCCGTCCCACGGCTCCGGCGGCTTCGGCGGCCGGAACCGGTTCGGCCCGAACGGCGGCGCCGCGTAGGGGATGCCGAGGAAGGCGGTGACGCCGTCCCGTTCCGTGCCGCGCACCTTGCCGTAGGACGTCTGAACGACCGCCGCCATGCCGCCGCCTCCGGTTCTAGAACGAGGTTCAATAAGCAGAGCGTACGGGACGGACCCGATCCGGCGGAACGCCCCGCCTCACCACGCGGGCGTCACCCGTCTCCGGGACGCAGCATCCGGGTGAGGTAGTCGCGGGCGAACGCGCGGATAGCGGCGTCGTCGTCCAGTGCAAGCCCGCCGCCCGGCAGGAGCAGCAGCGAGACCGCGAGCCGCAGCAGCACCTCGGCCACGGTGTCGTGGTCCGCTGCGTCGGCGGGACGGGCGCGGCGCAGCCGGTCGGCGAGGATGTCGCGGGCGGCGAGCATGACCGCGCCGCCGTTCATGCTGAGCTGCGGCAGGAACGCCTCCGGCTCGCTCTGCAGCACGCGCGTCATCAGCGGGTGCGTGCGGGCGCTGCGCAGCCCGACCACGAAGCCCTCGACCACGGCGTCCTCGGGTGATTCGAGATCCTCGGTGGCCGCGGCGATCGCGGTGAGGAAGCGGCGGCACTCCCGCAGGATCACCGCCTGGAGCAGCTGCTCCTTGTTGGTGAACCGCCGGTAGATCGTGGTGCGCGCGGCCCCGGCCCGCTTGGCGACGTCCTCGACGCTGACCCGGCGCAGCCCGTAGGTCTCGAACTCCGCGAGCGCGGCGTCCAGGATGCGGGTGTCCAGGTCGTCGGCGCCGGTCTCCGGGGCCGCCAGCCGGTCCCGCAGCGCCGCCGTGGTGGTCGCGTCCAAGGTCATGACCGCACCCTAACCGGCCCGGGCACCCGGTTCACGCCACCGGATGAAACAGAGTTACAATAATCGTTGTTCTGTAGTTCTGTCTCGGACTCCCGGCGGTGCACATGACGGATCGGCCCGACGCGCAGACCCCGGCCCCGCTCGGGCCCGGGTCGCTGACCTGGCGCTACTTCGGCGACACCCGGATGATCCTCGTCGGGCCCAGGGCGCCCGTCCTGCAGAACATGCTCCCCGCCCTCGGCCAGGGCGTCCTCGACCATTCGGTGTTCTTCACCGACACGTTCGCGCGGGTGAAGCGGTCCACCGGACCGATCCTGGACACGGTGTACGGCGCGGAGCGGTCCGCGGAGACGGGCCACAAGGTCCGCGACTACCACCGCGACATCAAGGGGACGATGCCGGACGGCTCGCGCTACCACGCGCTCGATCCCGAGACCTACTACTGGGCGCACGCGACCTTCCTCGACAACATGCTGTACGGCATCGAGACGTTCATCAGGCCCCTGGGCGAGGCCGAGAAGCGCCGCATCTACGAGGAGTCCAAGACCTGGTTCCGGATGTACGGGGTCAGCGACCGGGTCATGCCGGACGACTGGGAGGCGTTCCAGGCGTACTGGACGCGGATGCTGGACGAGGAGATCGTCCCGCACAAGACCGCCCGGTACGGCGTCGGCTACGTCAAGAAGGGCCTGCCCGCGCCGCCGAAGGTCCCGGCGCCGGTGTGGCGCGCGGTGTCGCCGCCGCTGAACGCGGTCGCCCGGTTCCTCACGGTCGGCGGCATGCACCCGCGCATGCGCGAGCTGCTGGACCTGCCGTGGAGCGCCGCCGACGAACGCCGCCACCACCGCTTCGCGAAGGCGGTCCGGGCGGCGAACCGCGTCTGGCCCCTACTCCCGGAAGCGGCCCGCTACCTCCCGCAGGCCCGCCGAGCCTTCCGCCGAGCCCGCCCCCGGTGAAGGGTCAGGAGCGGATGCGGGCGTCGTAGGCCTTGCGGGCCTCCTCGTCGTACTCCAGGAAGATCTTGTCGAGGCCCAGGCGGCGGGACGTCGCCTGGCGGACCCTCTCCGGCAGCAGCGCGCCGATCCGGACCTGGCGGCCCAGCTTCTTCGGGACGACGGCCTGCGGGCGCGGCTTGCCGATCAGGTCGACGACCGCCGCGGCGATGTCCTCCGGCTCGCAGTTCTTCTGCCCCTTCGGGCTGTCGGTCCCGGCGACCAGCTCGGTGTTGGTGAACGTCGGCAGGACGGCGCTGACGTGCACGCCCCTGTCTTGCACCTCCAGCCGGGCCGCCTCGGTGAATCCGACGACGGCGGCCTTGCTGGCGTTGTAGAGCGCGAGGCCGGGGGTGAACATGACGCCGGCGAGCGAGGCGATGTTGATGATGTGGCCCTTGCCTTGCGGCAGCATCTTGCCGAGGGCGAGCTTGGTGCCGAGCATCACGCCGTGCACGTTGATGTCGAGGCAGCGGCGGGCGTCGGCGTCGCTCTCGCCGGTGACCGGCCCGATGGGCATGATCCCGGCGTTGTTGATGACGACGTCGATGGTCCCGGCGGCCTCCTCGGCCCGGTCGAGGAACGCGGTGAACGACTCGCGGGACGTGACGTCCACGGTGAGGCCGGTGACGTCCAGCGACTCGGCGGCCTCCTTGACGGCGGCCTCGTCGATGTCGCCGATGACGACGGTGGCGCCCTTGGCCTTCAGGGCGCGGGCGGTGGCGAGGCCGATCCCCCGCGCGGCCCCGGTGATGACGACGACCTTGCTCATGACTGCTCCAGACGGTCGAGGCGGACGGGCAGCCCGTCCTTCGGCGAGGGAAGGGAGGTGGTGTCCAGGGGCCATTCGTACCGCGCCGGGACGCTCCAGCGATAGCGCCGCAGCACCTGGTGCAGGATCGTCTTCACCTGCATTCCGGCGAAGTACAGCCCGATGCACTTGTGCGCGCCGCCGCCGAACGGCGCCCACGCGTACTTGTGGACCTTGTCCTCGCGGCGCTCCGGCGAGAACCGGCCCGGATCGAAGCGGTCGGGGTCGGTCCACCAGTCGGCCATGTGGTGGTTGCTCAGCATCGGCACCACGACGGCCGTGCCCTCGGGGATGTGGAAGCCGAGGATGGAGGTGTCCTTGACGACCTTGCGCGGCAGCGCCGGGACGGGCGTGACCATCCGCATCGACTCCTTCATCACCATGTCGATGCCGGTGAAGGCGTCCAGGTCGTCGTAGCCGGGCGGCGCCTCGCCGAGGTCCAGCGACTCCTCGCGCAGCCGCTCCTGCCACTCGGGGAACTTGGCGAGGTAGTACGCCATGGTCGTCAGCGTGATGGTGGTGGTGTCGTGCGCCGCCATCAGCGCGAAGATCATGTGGTTGACGATGTCCTCGTCGGTGAACCGCTCGCCGTCGTCGGTCTCGGCCTGGCAGAGCGCGGCGAACAGGTCGTCGCCGCCGTCCCTGCGCTTGGCGGGCAGGTGCCGGTAGAAGAACTCCTCCAGCACCGCCCGGGCTTGCAGGCCCTTGTGCCAGCGCAGCCCCGGGACGGAGAACCGGACGTAGGCCGTCCCCGCCCGGACGGCGTCGATGAACGCGCCGTTGACCCGCGCGCGCTCTGCGTCGTCCAGTTCGACGCCCATGAAGACGTCCACGGCGAGGTCGAGCGTGAGCTTCTTGATGTGGTCGTAGACGGTGAAGCCCTGGCCGGGCTCCCACGCCTCGACGCCCTTGATGATGCCGGGCGCCATGGCGTCCATGTAGGCGCGCAGCCGGGGGCGGGTGAACGCCTGCTGCATGATGCGGCGGTGGTGCAGGTGCTCCTCGAAGTCCAGGAGCATGATGCCGCGGTTGAAGAACGGGCCGATGAAGTAGCTCCACGCGGGCCCGTTGGCGAACGCCTTGTCCCGGTTGACCAGGACGACCTCGGCGGCCTCCGGCCCGTGGACGGTGACCATCCGCTGGCCGAGCAGCCAGCCCCACGCGACCGGCCCGTACTCGGCGTACCGCTTGCGGGCCATCCCGATCGGGTCGCGCATCACCGCGAGCGTGCTGCCGATGTACGGGACGCCGGGCACGCCGGGGACCGGTTTCAGGCCGCTGCCCTGCGGCGGCGGCGCGAGGACGCTGGTCATGACACCTCCGGGACGCCTGCAACAAAAAATCGAAATCTGTTGCTTTGTTCTAACGTAGCGGACGGCCGTAAGTCCAGACTTATCCGGCCTTGAGTAGCCTGCGCCGGGCCGTGTCGGTCAGCGGCCGGTACGCGCCCGCCTTGTCCCGGTAGTAGGCGAGCCCGCCGCCCGCGGCCGGGACGCCCTCGTCGCGCAGCGGGGCCGTGCGCAGCCGCCGCCCGGCCGTGACGGGCACCTCGTCCACGATCCGGACGACCGCCGGCCGCAGCCCCGGCTCCACCCGCAGCAGCGCCTCCGACAGGTCGACGGGCTTCAGCTCCGCCGCACCGCGCAGGCTGACGGCCGCCGCGGCGATCTCCGTCTCCCCCACCGGGATGCCGTAGACGGCCACGGTGTCGACGTAGGGCAGGTCGCCGAGCGCGTCCCTGATCGGTCCGGGCGGGACGATCCCGTCGGCCGTGCGGATCAGCTCGCCCTCCCGTCCGACGAGCCAGTAGTCGCCGCCGGCGTCCCGGCGGAACAGGTCCCCGGTGATCGTCCAGGCGTCCTCGGGCCGGAAGACGCCCCGCACGGGACGGGCCGCCGCGCCGATGGCCGACAGCCTGACCCGGGCGAGCAGCATCCCGATCTCGCCGGCCTCGCACTCGATCGCGAACCCGTCCGGCCCCTCGCCGAGCCGGCCGTTCTCCAGGTCGTAGCGGGCCAGCCGCACCTCGGCGCTGCCGGGCAGCGGCCGCCCCAGCGACCCGGGCTTCTTCCCGCTGAGGTTGACCAGCACCGACTCGCCCTCGGTCGAGGCGTAGAACTCCAGCACCCGCGCCGGCGCGAACCGGTCCTCGACCCGCCGCCACAGGTTGCGCGGCATGCCGGAGCCGATGAACAGCCGGACGGCGTGATGCCGCTCGGCCGGGTCGGGCGGGGCGTTCACGAGGTCGCGCAGCAGCGTCCACGTGTAGGACGCGACGGTCACGCCGTAGCGGCGCGCCTCGTCCCAGAAGGTCTCCGGGTCGTACGCGCTGGCGAGGGCGAGCCGGGCCCCGCCCGCGACGGCGCCGCCCAGGCTCATCAGCAGCGCGGACGGGTGCTGGAGCGGCGTGATGCTGTACACGGTGTCGGCCGGCGACAGGGCGGCCGAGGAGGCGGTCCCGAACGCCGACAGGGCCCACCGCCGGTTGGTGATGCGGCTCGCCCGCAGCTGCTCCCCGTCCCCGCGGAACACCACGAACGCGAGGTCCCCGGCGCGGCCCGGGTTCGGCCGGTACCACCCGGGCACCTCGACCTGCTCGGGGTCGATGGTCTCCATGTCCATCAGCGGGCCGCGCTCACCGCGCCCCGCCGCGCCCAGCAGATGGGTCCGCACACCGTCGAGCCGCGCGGCGCGCGCCGCGTGCTCGGGATCGGCGATCACCCGGGTCACCCGGCCGAGCCGGGCCTCCGCCTCCAGATCCCCGTCGGACCGCAGCAGCACCGCGACGGCACCGAGCCTGCTCAGCGCGGCGACCAGAGCGAGGGCCGTGGGCCGGGTGCCCATGAGCACCCCGACCGCGTCGCCCCGCCGCACCCCGATGTGGATCAGCCCGCGGACGACGGCGTCGATCCGGCGCTTGGCGGCCTCGTGCGTGTACGGCCGTCCCCGGTAGAGGAAGAACACCTCGTCCGGCATGCGGCCGGCCTGCTCGTCCAGGAGCAGGCCCATGGACATGCGGGTGTCGGACTGGATGCGCTCCAGCCGGGCCAGCCGCGGAAGGTTCTGCGCGGCCTCCCCCGACAGCTGCCGCGTCCCGTGGACGACCTGCGAGGCCGTCCGGTAGGCAGACCGCACGGCACTGGTGCCGACGCCCATCGCCAGTTGCAGCCCGTAGCCGGCGGCGCCGCCGGGCAGCCCGGCGGACGCGGCCTCCTCGTCCCCGGTGACAGGCGCGACGATCTCCGGCAGGCCGTTCCCGCCCTCCCGCCACTTCGCCCACTCCGCGACCGCCGGCCACGTCCGCGCGATGGCGAGGCTCCCCACCACGAGCCCGAAGTGCCCGGCGCGCAGGGACGCCTCGTACACCTGGGCGCGCGGCGCGGCCCGCCGGATCCCGCGCACCATGGGCGGCGCCGCGATCTCGTCCACCTCCCCGACGAACGTCAGGACGGGGCAGGTGATGTCGGCGAGCGTGACGAGCCGGTCGCCGATGACGAACCCGCCGGTCAGCATCCGGTTGTGCTGGATGAACTGGCGGATGAACTCCGCCAGCGCCGGGCCGGGCCACGACACCCAGCCCTCCCGCTCCAGGAACCGCCGCTGCCGCTCCCGCGGCGCGAGCCGCTCGCGGTCGTGCAGCTGCAGGATGAAGTCGACCCGCGAGCGCACCGACTTGACCGGGCTCAGCGCCTGGAACCCGAGCCGCGTCACCCAGCCGGGCACCGCGAAGCCGCCGAGCACCCAGTCGGGGATCCGCTCGACGCCCTCGGACGCCAGCCAGCTCGGCAGCCCGAACGGCAGGCCGACGCTCGTGTCGGCCGGGCTCCCGAAGGTCACCACCGACTCGATGCCCTCGCTGCGCCGGTACGCGGCGGCCTGGTACACGAACATGCCGCCCTGCGAGTACCCGGCGAGGTGCACGTCCCGCCCGGTGACGGCCCGGATGCGGTCGACGGCGTCGCTGACCGCGAGCACGTGGTCGGTGATCGTCCGCTCCAGGCCGCCGGGCTCCCGCTCGGGCGCCCCGAAGTCCACCACCCAGGGGTCGACGCCGCGGTCGCGCAGCACGCGCACCGCGCTGACCCGCGAGGAGATGTCGTACACCTCCGCGGTGATCATCAGCGGCGGGACGAGCAGCACCACCGGCCCGCCGCCCGAGTCCGGGAAGTAGTGCCGCAGCCGGTACACCCGCTGCTCGGTCACCACCTCGCACGGGGAGGCGTCCTCGTCGGTGTCGAACCCTCCGAAACGGGCGACCTCCAGGGCGTTCTGAGCGGTGGAGCCTAGGCGTGCACCCAGGCGAAACAGGCTTCTGGCAACAGACGGCATCGTCGACCTCTCGCAGCGTCAACGCCATGTTGTCCTGTTATCACCGGCTTTAGCAATCAGCGGACGATGCGCGCGCCCTCCAGGTGGCCGCCCTGCAGCCGCTCCCACATGTAGCGGCGGCGGGGCTTGCCGCTGGACGTCCGCTGGATCAGCCCGGTACCCACGACGATCGTCAGCTCCACGTCGTCGCCGACCCGCCGGCGCAGCGTCTCCCGCACCCTCGGGACCCACGACTCGTCCTGCGTCTCCGCGAACAGGGCAAGACCCTTCCGCCCCGCCCCCGGCACGCCGACCACGGCGACGCGTCCCTTCCCGAGCCCGCTGACCTCGGCGATCTTCGACTCGATGTCCTCCACGTAGACCGACCGGCCGCGCACCTTGATGCTGTCGCCCATCCGCCCGAGGACGAACAGCTGCCCCTCGTGGAAGAAGCCGGCGTCCCCGGTGTAGACCTTCCCGTCCATGAACCGGGTCGACTTGGCCTCGGCCCCGGCGAAGTACCCCGGGCACGCGGACGGCCCCCCGACCACGATCTCGCCGAGCAGCCCGTCCGCCAGTTCGCGGCCCTCGTCGTCGACGATGGAGACGGGCACGTCGTCCTCGGGCGTCCCGCACCCGACGACCCATCCCGCCTTCGCGCCGAGCGACTCCGGCCCGAGCGAGTGCTGGTCCAGGATCCGCACGGGCTGCCCGAACGCCAGCGCCTCCGGGTCGGGCCGGACGGCCAGCGGGTCGCGCGGAGCGCCGTCCATGGTGACGAGCAGGGTGGTCTCCGCCATCCCGTAGGCGGGCTTGAACATCGACCGCGAGAACCCGAACGGCTCGACGAGCTGCGCGAAGACCTCCAGTGCGTGCGGGTCGATGGGCTCGGCGCCGATCAGCGCCATCTTCCACCCCGACAGGTCGAGCCCCTCCAGCTGCTCGGGCTTGACCCGCCGCGCGCAGTACGAATACGCGAACGGCGGCGCCGCCGTGTGCGCCGCCTCGCCGAAGCACCGCAGCCACCGTGCCGGGTCCCGGATGAAGTGGTCGGGCCGCATCAGCTTCAGCGTCCCCTGCCGCACGATGGGCGTCAGGAAGCAGCCGATCAGCCCCATGTCGTGGTACAGCGGCAGCCAGGACGCCACCACGTCCTCGTCCTCGAACCCGGCCATCCGCGAGATCAGCTCGATGTTGGCCTCAAGGTTCTCCCAGGTGACCATGACGCCGCGCGGCGCGCCGCTGGACCCGGACGTGAACTGCAGCAGCGCCAGCTCCCCGGCCGGCTGCACCCGCACCTCCTCGCCCTGCCGGGGCCGCCACGGCTCCCCGTCCATCCCGGCCTGCCGCATGGCCCGCCCCGCGTAGTCGGCGAGATCCTCGGACGCGACGACCAGCGACGGCGACGCCTGCCGCAGGATCGCCGCGACGTGCGCGACGTAGTCGTCCCCGTCCTGGAAGAGCGGCGGCGTGATCAGGCACACGGTCGCGCCCGCGGCCCAGACCGCGAAGTACGCCTCGACGCAGGTGAAGTCCGTGGGCAGCACGAGGCAGACGACGTCGCCCGGCCGGACGCCCTCCTCGACCAGCGCCCCGGCGGTGCGCCGCGCGGCGGAGGCCAGCTCACCGTAGTCGCGGAAGTCCCAGCCGCCGTCGTCGGCCGCCAGGTGGACACCGCGTCCGGTGTTCGGCTTGTCCAGCCAGTCGCGCAGCGCAGATGGCATCGTGTCCCCTTAGCAGGAAAGGCTCGCGGGCCCGTATATGACTCGCCGGTAACTTCACCAGGACGGCACGGTTCCGTCAACCGCGCGAATCAGCAAAGAGACCGGCCGGTCATTTGGCGATGTCCCACAACGAAGACGTCACCCGTCACCCCCGCCGAGAAACCGCCCGAACCCGTATAAATCGGGCCACGCCACGCCAGCCGAGCAGCGTCAACCCCAGGAACACGGAGGCCACCACCACGAAGGCGAAGGCCGTCCCCTGCCCGGACACGACCCGCAGCACCATCCCCAAGGCCACGGTCGTCACCCCTGTCTCTTATA
>NZ_SMKY01000400.1 GCF_004349235.1 Actinomadura darangshiensis
CCCCCGAGCAGCACGCCCCTCCCGACTACTACAGGTGGGACGGACTGCGCGCCACGGCGGAGGAGGCCCAGCGGCTGCTGCTGGACGTGCGCGGACGCCTGCTCGCGCAGGACGTCATCCGCGTCGGCGCCGTCGTCGTGGTCGTCTCGACCTGGTTCACCGTGATCGGGCTCGGGTTCGCGGCCAACGGACGGCCGCTGCTCTGGCAGACGATCGTGTCCGATCACGCGATGCACGCGGACATCGGGCAGTACACCACGCGGGAGCAGGCGGTGCGCGGGCACGCCGAGGCCGTCGCCATGATCGACGGCCGGCTGCGCGGCCTGGTCGCCCGCGCGGCCCTCGACGAGGCGCACCCCTGACCCCTTTCACCCGACGAGCTTTCCGACGACATGGGCCCGCGGCACGCGGCCCGACCCCGGCTTGAGGCAGTGATCTGATGACCAGGAAGACACCCCGCGACGACGCGTCCGGCCGCAGCGCCCGGCGGAGGCGTCCCATCAGGCTGCGGATCACGGCGCTGCTGCTGGTCCCGCTGGTGTCCCTCATCGGACTGTGGGCGTTCGCGGCGAACATCACGCTCGGCGACGCGTTCGACAAGTACGACTTCTCGACGACGTACGAGAAGATGGGACTGCCCGGCCTCTACCTGGTGAACCAGCTCCAGGCGGAACGGTCCCTCAGCGTCGTGGCGCTGAGCACCAAGGACCCCGGCGACAAGAAGAAGCTCGCCGGGCAGCGCGCCCGCGTGAGCGGGGTCGAGAAGGCGTTCCGCGGGACGGCGCTGTCGCCCGAGGCGCAGGACGCGGCCCAGCAGGAGACCAAGCAGCGGCTCGCCGAGGCGATCAAGGCGCTGGACCGGCTGCCGCAGCTGCGCGGCCAGGTCGACTCCGGGAGAGCCGGGGCGCTGGACGTCATCAACGCCTACAGCACCATGCTGGACCAGGTCATCAAGGTCTTCGACGGCCTGGTGTCGGTCAACGACGTCGCGATCCTCACGCAGGGCCGCGCGCTGATCGGCATCGGCAACGCCCGCGCCTACATGCTCCGCGAGGACTCGCTCATCACCGCCGCGATGGCGCGCAACGGGCGGTTCACCCAGGAGGAGCACACCGCGTTCGTCCAGTGGGCGGCGGAGGGGCGGCGCGAGTTCGACGCGGGGCTCGCCGACCTGAACGGCCAGATCCGCGGGCCGCTGAGCCAGCTGGCCTCGTCCGACGGTTTCCAGCGGTACCGGGCGGCCGAGGCGGCGATCGTGAACGCGCGCGGCGACCGGCTGCCGCCCGAGGTCGCGGACTGGCAGGCCACCACCCAGCTGCTGTCGCAGGCATGGGCGCAGAAGGTCCAGGAGGCCAGCCTCGCGCTCAACGAGCTGGCCAAGCCGATCGGTGAGCGGATCATCATGCGGCTCGTCCTCGCGGGCGGGTTCGGGCTGCTCGCGGTGGTCGCCTCGATCGTGCTGTCGCTGCTCGCCGCGCGCAGCCTGTCCCGCGAGCTGCGCGGGCTGCAGCGCGCCGCGCTGAACCTCGCCGAGGACCGGCTGCCGGGCGTCGTCGCCCGGCTGCGGCGCGGCGAGGAGGTCGATGTGGACGCCGAGGCGCCGCCGCTCGTCATCGGCAGGACCAAGGAGGTCGCGCGCGTCGGCGACGCCTTCACGAAGGTGCAGCACACCGCGATCGACACCGCCGTCCGCGAGTCGTACCTGCGGCAGGGCATCAGCCGCGTGTTCCTCAACGTCGCGTGGCGCAGCCAGTCGCTGCTGCACCGCCAGCTCCGGATGCTGGACGAGATGGAGCGCGGCGCGTCCGACCCGAAGGCGCTCGAGGACCTGTTCCGGCTCGACCACCTCACCACCCGCATGCGCCGGCACGCCGAGGGCCTGGTCATCCTGTCCGGGACGTCCCCGGGCCGGGGCTGGAGCCGCCCGGTGCACGTCGAGGACGTGCTCCGCGCCGCGGTGTCGGAGGTCGAGGACTACACGCGGGTCGAGGTCGTCGTCGTGTCCAGCCAGGCCGCGGTGATCGGCGAGGCGGTCGCCGACATCATCCACCTGCTCGCCGAGCTGATCGAGAACGCCACGGTGTTCTCGCCGGCGCCGACCGAGGTGCTCGTCCGCGGCGAGATGGGCGCGAACGGGTTCGCCATCGACATCATCGACCGCGGCATCGGGCTCGACCAGGCCGAGCTGGACGCGCTGAACCTGCGGCTGTCGCGGCCCCCCGAGTTCGACCTGGCCGTCACCGACCGGCTCGGGCTGTTCGTCGTCGCCCGGCTCGCCGGCCGGCACGGCATCCGGGTCGCCCTGCAGCCGTCGCTGTACGGGGGCGTCAGCGCGGTCGTGCTGATCCCGCGGCAGCTGATCGTGGACGTCGACCAGCCCGAGGACGAGGACGGGGCCGCACAGCCGCGGTCGCGGCAGAACGGGTCGGCGCCCGCGAACGGGTCGATGAAGGCGTGGCCCGCGCAGGCGGCGCCCACGTCCACGGCGATGCTGAACGCGCCCGTGTACGACACCGCGCCCGTCCAGGACATCGCGCCCGTCCAGGACACGGCCGTGCCGCCCGAGGCCCCGGCGACCCTCCCCGACTGGGGCGAGGACCGGCCGGACCATGACGCGGCGGTGGGGTTCGGCGACGGAGCCCAGACCCCGACGTCGTTCGGGACCCCACCGTCGCACGGGGCTTCCTCGAACGGGACACCGCCGGCGTTCGACGCCACGCGCCCGTTCCAGGCCGGCGGCCCGCACATTCCCGCCTACGGCCAGGACCCCTACGCCGGGACGAACGGGCAGTACGGCGCGCCCGCGTCCTTCGGGGACGGGACCTTCGTGGACGGGACCTTCGGGAACGGAGCGTTCGGAGACGGACCGTTCGGCGAGACGCCGTTCGGGGAGGCACAGGCGCAGGCGGCCGGCGGCGGGCGGGCCCCGCTGCCGCGCCGGGTGCGGGGCGGCAACCTGGCGCCGCAGCTGCGCGAGGCGAACGGCTACGAGGCCGAACCCGCCCCGCCTCCGGCGGGCGACGCGATCGCCGCCTGGGAGGAGCGGTCGGCGGAGGCGTCCCGCGACCTGTTCGCGTCCCTGCAGTCGGGCTGGCTGCGCGGCCGGGACGAGGACGAAGGGCCCGCCGAAGGTCCCGCGAACGGCATGGAGGGAAGATCATGACCCAGCAAGTCGCGGCCGAGCTGAATTTCCTGCTCGACGATCTGGTCGACCGGGTCCCGCAGGTCCGCAAGGTCGTGGTGCTGTCGCGGGACGGGCTCGTCATGGGCAAGTCGCGGGGCGTCGCACGCGAGGACTCCGAGTACCTCGCGGCCCTCGCCGCCGGGTTCCACAGCCTCGCGGCCGGTGCGCGCCCGCAGCTGGACTCCGGCGAGATCCGGCAGACGCTCATCGAGATGGAGAGCGGCCTGTTCTTCGTCGTCCCGGCCGGGGCCAACAGCTGCCTCGCCCTGCTCAGCGAGGTCGGCGCCAACGCCGGCCTGGTCGCCTACGAGATGACGATGCTGGTCAAGCGCGTCGGCAGGCAGCTGTCCACCGGACTCAGGCAGGACATGCCGGGCCCCGGACCCAGGTGACCCGCCATGGACCCCAGTGACGTCCCCGGTGCTCCGCGGGGTCCCGGCAGGGAACGGTGGCTGGACGCGGCCGCCGGGCCGATCGTCCGCCCCTACGCGGTGACGCGCGGCCGCACCCGGCCGAGCGGCGAGCCGCTCGACATCG
Organism: Actinomadura darangshiensis; assembly: GCF_004349235.1. Lineage (GTDB taxonomy): Bacteria > Actinomycetota > Actinomycetes > Streptosporangiales > Streptosporangiaceae > Spirillospora > Spirillospora darangshiensis. The sequence continues at coordinate 3,722 of NZ_SMKY01000400.1, forward strand.
TGGCGATCCTCGTCGCGACCGGGCGGGCGGCGTCCGAGCCCGGACGGCTGTCGCGCCACCAGCGCCGGCTGCTGGCGCTGTGCCGCCGCCCGCACGCCCTCGCCGACCTCGCCTCGGACCTGAACCTGCCGTTCGGGGTGATCCGGGTGCTGGCCGGCGACCTGGTCGACTCGGGCCTCGTGGAGGTCCAGCGGTGGGCCGCGCCGGCGTCGCCGCTGTCGCCGTCCACGACCTACGTCCAGCCGCACAACGATCCGAACCTGCTCAGGAGGGTGCTCGATGAACTCCGCGCGCTCTGACTCCCCGCCCGCCGCGGTCGCGTCCCCGGACGAGGCCGACGACCGGGAAGACGGCCCGCGGGTCGCGCTGAAGATCCTCGTCGCCGGCGGGTTCGGCGTCGGGAAGACGACCCTGGTCGGCGCGGTCAGCGAGATCCGGCCGCTGCGCACCGAGGAGTCGCTGACCGACGCGAGCGTCGGCGTCGACGACCTCGACGGCGTCGCCGCCAAGACGACCACGACCGTGGCGATGGACTTCGGCCGCATCACGCTGCGCGACGGCGTCGCGATCTACCTGTTCGGGACGCCGGGCCAGGAGCGGTTCTGGTTCATGTGGAACGAGCTGTCGCGCGGCGCGCTCGGCGCCGTCGTGCTCGCCGACACGCGGCGGCTGACGGCGAGCTTCGCCTCGATCGACTACTTCGAGCGCAAGGGCACGCCGTTCGTCGTCGCCGTCAACTGCTTCGACAACGCCGACCACTACGACCCGCCCGAGATCCGGACGGCGCTGGACATCGACCCGCACGTCCCCATCCTGCTCTGCGACGCGCGCCACACGGTGTCGGCGAAGCAGGTGCTCGTCTCGCTGGTCGAGCACGCGCTGCGGCTCGCCGGCGGCACCCGGCGCGTCTAGCCCGGGTGCCCGGCCGGTTCGCCGGCGCGCCAGTGGCCGGCGCGCCGGCGCGCCGGTGGTTTCGCGGCCGGTGGCCGTCAGCCGGCGGGGCGGTCCCGGTACTGGTCGGGGTCGGGCGGGCCCATGATGATCTCGTCCACCCCCACGTCGTGCCCGTCCGCGCATCTGACCTGCGCCGTCACGCGCTCGCCGCAGGTGGAGTGCGTCAGCATGACCTGGCGGCCCTCCTCGTGCGGCAGGTAGTTCTCGCCCCATTCCATGAGGCTGACGAGCGTGGGCGCGAGGTCGAGGCCCATCTTCGTCAGGTGGTACTCGTAGCGGGTCCGCTGGCCGGGGTCCTGGTAGGGCTCCCTTGTGAGCAGGCCGGCGTCCACGAGGTGGCGCAGCCGGGCGGTGACGGCCGATTCGGTCATGGCCAGGTTGCGCACGAAGTCGCCGAACCGGTTGGTCCCGAAGAAGGCCTCGCTGAGCACCAGCACCGCCGAGGGCGGGCCGAGCGCGGCCAGTGTCCGGGCGACCGGGCAGTTCTGCATCGACCAGGCGTCGCGGTCGGCGAAGTGCCCTTCGAGTGTGATCGTCACCCGTCTACTATAAACCTGCTGACTTCGCTTGACCAAAGTCAGGTGGCTCGCTAGCGTACCTGACTATGGTGCAACAAAGTCAGGTACGCACGGGGCCGGTGCTCGCGGTACTCTCCGTCGCCTCCTTCATGGCGGGCCTCGACCTGTTCATCGTCAACGTCGCCTTCGACGACATCGGCCGCGACTTCGCCGGCACGCCGATGGCCGACCTGTCCTGGGTCCTCAACGCCTACGCGATCGTGTTCGCCGCGCTGCTCGTCCCGCTCGGCCGGCTCGCCGACCGCTACGGCCGCAAAGCCGGCCTCATCCTCGGCCTCACCGTCTTCACCCTCGCCTCCCAGGCGTGCGCCGCCGCACCGTCCCTCTGGTGGCTGGTCGGCTTCCGCGTCCTGCAGGCCGCGGGGGCGGCGGCGCTCATCCCCACCAGCCTCGGCCTCCTGCTGTCGGCCCTCCCGGCGGCACGGCGCGGCGGCGCGGTGCGGATCTGGTCCGCGGCCTCGGCGCTCGCCGCCGCCGCCGGACCCGCCGTCGGCGGCGTCCTCGTCGAAGCCTCCTGGCGCTGGGTGTTCGAGGTCAACGTCCCCATCGGGATCATCGCGGTGCTGCTCGCGCTGCGCCTCGTCCCCGACTCCCGCGAAGGCCTCACCGCCCGCTTCCCGGACCTGCCCGGCACCGCCGCGCTCACCCTCGCCATCGCGCTGCTCGCCCTCGGCCTCGTCAAGATCAACGACTGGCCGGGGGAGCGGACCACCCTCGTCGTCGGCGCCGCCCTCCTCGGCCTCGCCTGGTTCTGGCTGCGCTCCCTGCGGCACCCCGCGCCCGTCATCGAACCCGCGCTGCTCGCCGTCCGCACCTTCTTCTGGTCGAACGCCGCGGTCCTGCTGTTCACCGTCGCGTTCGCCGCCAACCTGCTCCTCGGCGTCCTCTGGATGCAGCAGGTCTGGCACTACTCGCCCATCCGCACCGGCCTCGCCGTCGCGCCCGGCCCGCTGATGGTCCCCATCATGGCGCTCATCGCCGGACGCCTCGCCGCGGCCCGCGTCCCCGTCGGACTGATCACCGCCGTCGGGTGCATGCTGTGCGCGTTCGGCGTCGTCATGATCGCGATGAGCCTCGGCCCGGCGCCCGCGTACGCGTCCGAGCTGCTGCCGGGCTGGCTCATCGGCGGGACGGGCGTCGGCCTCGCCCTCCCCACCATCCTGTCCGCCGCCGCCGTCGAACTGCCGCCGCACCGCTACGCCACCGGCAGCGCCGTCGTCAACATGAGCCGGCAGATCGGCACCGTCCTCGGTGTGAGCCTCGCCGTCGCCGTCCTCGGCACCCCGCACGGCTGGCCCGAAGCCCACACCGCATACACCAACGCCTGGCTGATGGTCGGCGGGTTCATGGCGATCGCAGCGATCGCCGCCCTTGGCATGACCCCCCGCCGACTCCAGCCC
>NZ_SMKY01000401.1 GCF_004349235.1 Actinomadura darangshiensis
TTCGAGGAGTTCGCGGTGCGGACGCCGGGCCTGCCGCCGGACCTGGTGGCGCTGCTCCGCGCGTGCTTCCGGCCCGACCCGGCGGACCGCCCCGACCGGATGGACGAGCTCGCGGACGCGCTGGCCGCCGTCTACGCGCAGGTCACCGGCGGCCCGTACCCGAGGAGCCGGCCCGTCCCCGCGACGCTGCTCGCCGACGGCCTGTCGAACCAGGCGCTGTCGATGCTCGACCTCGGGCATCCCGCGCAGGCTGAGGCGCTGTGGGAACGGGCGCTGGAGGCCGACCCGCGCAATCCGCACGCCGTGTTCAACCTCGGCCTGCACCGCTGGCGCGCGGGACGGCTGACCGACGCTCAGCTCATCGCCGAACTGCAGCCGGTCCGCGCGGCGCACGAGGGCGACTGGATCGGCGACCACCTGCTCGGCCTCGTCCATCTGGAACGCGGTGACCCGGCCGGGGCCGCGGCGCTGCTCCGGGCCGCCGCCGAGCGGGCGCCGGACGCCCCCGAGCCCGCCGCCGCGCTGGAACGCGCCCGGCGCGAGGCCGTCCCGCACCCGCCCGTCGTCCTGGAGGGCCACACCAACACGGTGAACGCCCTGGCGTTCGCGGACGGTACCGGGATCGCGGTGAGCGGCGGCCAGGACGACTCGTCCCAGCCTCCGCCCGGCTCCGAGGGCGGCACCGTCCGGATCTGGGACCTCGTCGGCGGACGCTGCGTCCACACGCTGCCTGCGCATTCCGGCGGGCTTCCGGGCGGCGTCGGCGCGGTCACGCTGAGCCCATGCGGCCGCTTCATGGCCTCGGCGGGCGCCGAGACCCTGGTGATCTGGGACGTCCGCTCCGGCGGCCTCCTGCATCGGATCGGCGACCAGGGCCCGCGGATCGTGTCGCTCGCGTTCGTCCCGGACGGCTCGCTGCTGGTGTCGGCGACCGAGAAGGGCGCCGTCCGGATCTGGGACACGCGCGACGGACGCTGCGTCCGCACACTCCAGAAGGACCAAGACTTCGACCGCGGTTACGACACGGCCGTCGCGGTCACCGGCGAGCACGTCGTCAAGTGGGAGCCCACCACGGCGCGGCTGCGGGTCTGGGACGCCGCCACCGGAACCCTGGTGCGCACGGCATCGCTGCCGCGCATGCGCGTCGCACTCGCCGCCGGTGGGCGCGCCGCCCTGGCGGTGTCGGAGTCAGAACAGCAGCTATGGGACCCCGTTGCGGGACGTCAGGTGAAGACCGTCCGGTTTCCGATCGGCCGCGACGCGCGGTTCACCGTCAGCGCCGACGGAGCCTGGGCGCTCACGACCGGCCTGCAACTGTGGGACTTGAACGCGGGACGCTGCCTCCGCACGCTGCCGGGGAACGGCTCCGTCTCAGCACTGCCGCTGCTGAGCCGCGACGGGCGGCACGCCCTCACCGCGTCCGCTGAGCGGAGCGTCCACGCCTGGGATCTCGCGCATGGCGGCCCGCTGTCACCGTGGAGCCACGCCCGGCCCCGCACGGCGGTGGAACTCACGAACGAGGCGGACACGGTGGGCCTCGCCCTTGCCCGCGCCCGCGGGCATGTGGACGCCGGGCACTGGGCGCAGGCCATGGCAGAGGTCCGGGCCGCACGGAGCATTCCCGGCCACGAGCGGAACCGCGACCTCCTCGACCTGTGGCGGACGGCCGGACGGCACGGCCGCCGCACGGACCTGATGGGCGCCTGGCAGGCGCGGGAGCTTCCGGACACCGAGCGCCGCGGCGTGAGCGACGGCATCCTGAGCGCGGGCGGCCTCCTCGCGGTCCAGTTCAGCGGCTGGTCGATCGTGTGGCTCGTGGACGTGGAGTCCGGCGAGCACCTGCACACCCTCCAGGTAGGCGGCACGTCCGTCGGCGGCATGGCCTTCACCCCCGACGGATCCCGGCTGCTGACCGGCGCCAGCGACGGCAAGGTCCGCGTGTGGGACGTGGCGTCCGGCGAATCCGTCCGCGTCCTGAGCGGACACCGTGCCGAGGTCAGAACGATCACGGTGTCCCCGGACGGGCGGCTCGCCGCGTCCGGGGACCAGCACGGCGTCGTCCGGGTGTGGGATCTCGCCAAGGGCAAGCGCCGGCACGTCCTCAAGGGGGAAGGCGGGATCGTCTTCGACCTCCGGTTCGGCCCCGGTGCCCGCACCCTCCTGGTGGGCGACTTCAGCCGGGTCGTGACGCTATGGGAGCTGGACGGGGAACGCGCGCACATCCTCCCCGGCCAGAGACCCGCCGTCATGAGCACGGACGGCGGCACCGTCGTCTCATGCGGGCACACGGTCGGAACGCTGTGGACGGCGGACGGGACCACGGGCGAGGGCACCGGCTACGTCTCGGGCCCGTCCGAGGAACTCGCGTCGATCCACGTGAGCGCGGACGGCGGCACCGCCACCACCATCGGCCCCGGCAACGCGCTCCGCGTCTGGGACCTGCGCACCGCCCGCCTCCGGCACCACCTCTCCGACACGGCCACCTGCCTCCAGGCCATCGACGACCGATTCGCCATGACCGGCGAAATCGACGGGACGCTACGCATATGGGACGTCCAGTCCGGCCGCTCCTTGCACTCCTTCCGGGCGCACACCACGCCGGTCGAGTGGATCGCCCTCACCACCGACGCCCGCCTCGCCGTGTCGCGCACCAGAGACCAGATGCGCGTCTGGGAACTCGACTGGAACTACACCCACTGAAGGGAACCGAATCATGCTCCTCCAATGTTCGGGCTGGGCGTGCACGCGGATGATCTCGGTGTCGAAATCATCCCGCCCCAACCCGGTCGCGCTGAAGGACCCCGAGACGTTCGCGATCGAGTTCAAAATCTGCGATCACTGCCGGAGCTATTTCTGCGACCGCTGCCACCCGGCCGGCTCCCTGTTGCGAGCGCCGAACTGCACGGCCTGCGGAGGCAGACTCGTCCCGGGCGACAGGCTGGAGCAGATGAGCGGCCGCCCCATCCCGCCGGCGGTCGAGCACCACAGAAGGGGCGTCGAACTGGTCGAGTCCGGCCGGCCCGACGACGCCCTCCGGGAGCTGGACGAGGCCGTCCGCCTGCGCCCCGAGTACGCCACCGCGCACTACTGGCGCGGCGGCGCGCTGACCCAGACCGGCCGGGACGCAGAGGCGCTGGCCGCGTTCGAGCGGGCCCTGGAGCTCAACCCGTCCGACCCGGCGGCGATGTTCGACCGGGCCGGGTCGCTCGACGCGCTGGAACGCACCGCCGAGGCGCTCGCCGTCTACGACCAGGTGATCGCCCTCCAGCCCGGCTACCCCGCCCCGCAGATCTACCGGGCGGCCATCCTCCTCGACAGCGACCGCGACATGGACGCGCTGGCCGCCGCCGACCATGTCATCGCCCTCCTCAACGCCAAGCGCACCGTCGGCGCCGGCCAGTACGACAACGCCGGCGCCCACAGCATCAGAGGCGCCGCCCTCGTCAAACTCGGCCGCTACGAAGAGGCCCTCCCCGCCATCGACTACGCCATCGACAACGGCCCCGACTCCTGGAACGACCACTACAACAAGTCGATCGCCCTAGAGAACCTCGGCCTCATCGAGGAATCCGAAATAGCCCGCTCCATAGCCGACTCCCTCCGCAACGCCTGACAGGTAATCGGGGTGTAAGCGCGGAAAACTACGCTTCCCCACCGTGACCGTGGACCGTGAAGTCGCTTGGCAGTGGGGTTGCGGATTCGTGTTCTTGGCCCTGTTCCTCCTGCTGGCGTGGGCCTGCCATCCCGAGCACCATCCGCCGCCGCTGCCCCCGCCCGTCAAGGTCGGTGGCGCCGCCCCGTCCGGCCCGATGATCATGTCCTCGGTCATCCCGGACGGCGCGGGCTTCCAGCCCGGTCCGAGCTGGCCCAATGCCTGCGAGGCGCTCACCGACGCCGAGATCCGGGCCGTCCTGCCCCAGGCGCGGTCCATCACCCGCCACCCTCGTGACATCAAGGTCGGCTACCTGAGCCAGAACCTCAAGTCCGGCGGCTCCCTCACCGCCGAGAACGCCGACTGCACCTACGAGTTCATGCTGCCGAAGGAGACCAAGGCCACCATCACCGTGCAGGAAAGAGCCATCGCATCACGCGACACCATCGACCTCAACTGGTGGCAGGACCTGCAGCACTCCGGCACGAAGGGCCTCTACGGCGCGGAGCGCTGCACGACCGGCACCGCGGTGGTCTGCCGTCAGGGCTCGATGTACTACAACGTCTCGCTTTACATCGACGCGCAAGGCGTCGACGCGCGCGAGCACCGGGTACTGCGCATCGACCGGAACGGCAAGGTCACCGCGCACTACTTCGACCTGAAAGGCGCCAGGGACACCGCAAGATTCGTCGACGCGACCATCACCCCCGAACTGGCCAAGACCATCAACGCGAAGGTCGCCAAGAAGTCCTAAGCCGAGTTTCCCAACGGAGACCCCGCTAGGTCCCAGGGGGCTATCGTGCTTCGCCCGCCGACAGGAGGCGCTGTCACTCCTCCGGCGTACCGTGGACGGCAGGCACTGGAAGGCTGGACATGACCGACGACGAGGCGGGGCGGATCGGCGAGAACGTGCGCGCCGCCCGCCGTGCGAGGGGGATGAGCCTGGAGGTCGCGGCCGGGCTCATCGGCCGCACCAAGGGATGGCTGAGCAGGATCGAGAACGGACGGCTCCGCCTGGAGAGACGTTCCGACATCGCCGCGCTGGCGCAGGCCCTTGAGGTGTCGGCGGACTCCCTCCTCGGCATGCCCGCGCCGGAGATCCGGCCCGACCGCCGCCGCTTCAGCCTGGTTCGGCTGCAGAGCGTGCTGCTGGACGCGGCGCCGGACGACCCGCCCGATGTCCGGGCTCGCCCGCTCCCGGTCCTGCGCGCCGAGCTGGTGCGATCCGACCAGGCCCTATGCCAGGCCGACTACACGACGGTGATGCAGGCATTGCCGGGGGTCATCGGCGAACTGTGCGTGCATGTGGCCACGGCCGACACCGCCGGCCGTGCTGAGGCGCTGAAGCTTCTGATCAGGGCCTACGGTTCCGACTCGACCTGCACACTCCGCCACCTGGGCGAGACGAACCTGGCTCGGGTCAGCGGGGAACGCGCCCGAGAGGCCGCGAACCTCCTCGGCGATCCGGTGTGGACGGGCGCCGCCGCGTTCGGCCGCGCCCATGCGCGCAGTTCGGCCAACAGGCCGCGGGCCCTGATGACCTCACCACAGGCAGCCGACGCGGTCGGGGCGCACATCGGCAACAGCCGTTTCGCACGCGAGGTCTACGGGATGCTCCGCCTCTCCGCCGCGCTTGCTTGCGAGATCGACGGCGACCACGGCGGCGCACGACAGAACGCCGCCGAGGCTGCCCAGGTGGCGGCGCCGCTCGGCGACTCCCCGGATGCCTGGGAGTTGTTCGGCCCCGCCAATGTCGGCGTATGGCGCGCGTCCTTGGCAGTGGAGGCAGGCGAGCCCGGCGAGGCGCTGACGTACGCGGACCAGGTGGAGCCGCGCGCCCTCGCGTCCGGAAATCGGCGGGCGGCGCTGCGCGTCGAACGCGCCCGCGCCCACGCCATGTTGGACCACGACGCCCAGGCCGTCCGGGAACTGCGCCAGGCCGAACGTCTTTCGCCACAGCAGGTCCACAACCATCCCCTGGTCCGCGAGCTGGTCGCCGACCTCATGACCCGCGCACAGAGCCGCGACCTGCGCGGCCTGGCCTGGCGCATGAACGTCGCGGGCTGATCGCCGACTTCACGATTCGCGCCCAGGCCACAACCGATCCGGGTCGGCGGGACGCGCGGAGGTCGCGGCTACGGCGTGCCGTATCAACTCATCTGACGCGAGCTGTCGCGAAGTCCACAAAACCCGCGAACTGGTGGCCGACCGCCACGGCCACGTCCCCGGCCGCGACCTGACGTACCGCATGTAACGCGGGGTCGGAGCTGCCCCTGGCCGTGGTGTGTGCGGCATGGACCCTGTGTGACGCGTGCTGGCGCGAAATTCGGACAGTGGGGCGGGCGAAGTCGGTTTCGGAGGCGAAACCGGCTAGGTTCTGTCGAACTTAGCGTGTTCGTCTCACGACGTGACGTGAGGCGAATGCGGAGGACAGAACAGATGGTGCGGACTTGCTGCGAGCCGGTGCTGCTCTACTCGTGGGACGTCGATCTGGACGACGGGTCCCTGGTGAGCGGAGTGAGCGACGACTGGCGGGTCGTGGCACGGCAGCTGGACGCAGTGTTGCGGGCTGCGCCGTCGGGGGCTCGCGCGGTTGTGCGGAAGGTCGTGCTGAGCCTCAGCGGGCGCGGTGTATACGTCGACCTGGGAGAGATCGCGCGGGCTTCGCTGGGTGAGGGCGGCGTTGTTTGGACGTCGCGGTGAACTCCGTCCGGTATCTCGACGAACTGGGGGCGGCGCTGGGCCGGAAGGGGTGGTCCGCCTCGCTGCGGTTCGGGCGGCCGCCGCTGTTGAGGGTCGTCCATCCGTCGCTGCGGGGTGTCGGGGAGAGCGTCGCCGTGGTCCTCGTGGAGGGTGTGCCCTGGTTCCGGGCGTCGACCGGTGACCTCATCGGGCCGTGCTCGGACGTGCGAGGTGCGCGGGCAAGGATCGTGCGGACGCTTGGGCCGTTGGTGGCGGGG
>NZ_SMKY01000402.1 GCF_004349235.1 Actinomadura darangshiensis
GGGTCCTGATCGTGCTCGGCGCGATCGGGGGCGTGCTCGCGGGCGGGTGGCGCGCGTTCGCGGCGGCGGTGGCCTGGTCGTGGCGGCTGATCGGGCGCTGCCTCGCCTGGCTGGGACGCGTGCTGATCGTCGTCCCCGCGCGAGCCGTGTGGCGGTACGTCCTGGCGCCGGTCGTCGCCGGGGCCGTGGGGACGTGGCGGCTCGCCGCCCGGGTCCTGCGCTGGCTCTGGCGGACACTCGTCGTCGCTCCGGTGCGCGTGCTCGTCATCGTCCCGGCGCGCTGGGTGCGGGTGAGCGTGCTGCGTCCCGTCGGGCACGGCATCCGCGACACGTGGCGGATCACGGTGCGCGATCCGCTCCGCTCCGTCCGCCGGACGATGCGCCAGGCGACCCGCGACGTCCGCCTTCAACTCCGCCGCACCTTCCGCGGCCACTGACCCTCACTGCGGGACGTCCACCAGGACCTTGCCGACCGCGCCGCCCTGCACGGCCCGGTGTGCGGCGGCGGTGCGGTCGAGCGGGAAGCGGACCAGCGGCAGGCCGTGCTCCTCGCCGACCGGCAGGGCACCGTCGCGGACGGCGTTGGCGACGTCCTCGGCGGCGGCGGCGCGGGCCTCCGGGCCGGCCGTGTAGAGCACCAGGAACTGCAGGCGCGTGTTCAGCACCATGTTCTGCGGCACGTTCAGTTCGACCGGCTTGCCGCCGTCGTTGGCGTAGGTCGAGATCGTGCCGCGCGTCCGCAGCACGGCCAGGTCGAGTGCGAGGTTCGCGCCGAGCGCCACCTCGGCGACGATGTCGATGCCGTCGGGGGCGAACCTGCGGATCTCTGCGGCCGGGTCGTCCGCGCGGTAGTCGACCACGTGGTGGGCGCCGGCGGCGGTGGCCAGCCGGGCCTTCTCCGGGCCGCTGACCGTGCCGATCACGGTGGCGCCGGCCCAGCGGGCGAGCTGGATCACCGCGTGCCCGACCGCCCCGGCCCCGCCCGCGGCGAGCACCGTCCGGCCGTCCAGCGCGCCGGGACGCAGCCGGCGCGGCCCGTCCTCGGCGACGGTGAGCGCGCGGTGCGCGGTGAGCGCGGGGACGCCGAGCGCGGCGCCGACGTCGAATCCGGCGCCGGCGGGCAGCGGCACGGCGTGCTCGGCGGGGACGACGGTGAACTCGGCGGCGGTGCCGGTGGGACGTCCGGCGGCGGCCATGAACAGCCAGACCCGCTCGCCGGCCCGGCCGGGGTCGACGCCCTCGCCGACGGCGTCGACCACGCCGGCGCCGTCCAGGTGCGGGGTGATCTCCGGGAAGCCCATGGGGGCGCCGGCGCGGGCCTGCCAGTCGGCCGGGTTGACCCCGGACACGGCGACCCGGACGCGGACCTCGCCGGGACCGGGCACGGGCAGGTCGCGGTCGACGAGCCGGAGAACGTCGGGGCCGCCGTTGTCGCGGTAGATGATGGCCTTCAAGGTCCGTCCTCAGCCGATCGGTACGTTGGTGGAGCGGGACTCGACGGCGTCGAGGGCGGCGAGCGCCTCGGCGTCGAAGGCGATCTCGCCGGCGGCCATGTTGGCCTCAAGGTGGGCGGGGTCGGCGGTGCCGGGGATGAGCAGCACGTTCGGGGCGTGGTGCAGCAGCCACGCGAGGCCGACCTGCGACGGCGTGACGTCCAGCGACTCGGCCACGGCGTGGACGGCCGGCGCCTCGGTGACCTTGGGCAGGCCGGGGAAGGCCCCGCCGAGCGGGAAGAACGGCACCCAGGCGATGCCCTCGGCCGCGCACAGCCGCAGCATGTCCTCGTCGTCGCGGGAGACGAGGCTGTAGGCGTTCTGCACGCAGGCGATCCCGGCCGGGAGCGCGCGGCGCAGGACGTCGGGGGTGACGCTGCTCAGGCCGATCGCGCCGATCTTGCCCTCGTCGCGCAGGGCGGTCATGACGGCGAGCTGGTCGTCGAGGCCGACCACCTGGTCGCCCTCGGGACGCAGCCCGGGGCCGGTGTCGAGCCGCCGGAGGTTGACCACGGAGAGCCGGTCGGCGCCGAGGCTGCGCAGGTTGTCCTCGACGCTGGCCCGCAGTTGCTCGGGCCGCTGCGCAATCCGCAGCGGCAGCCGTCCGCCCGGGTTGGGGTCGGCGCCGACCTTGGTGACGACCATGACGCCGTCGTCCGGACGAAGGGCTTCGCGGATCACGGCGTTGGCGAAACCGAAGCCGTAGAACTCGGCGGTGTCCACGTGGTCCACGCCCAGCTCGACCGCGCGCCGCAGCAGCGCGACGGCCTCGCCGCGGCGGTCGTGCAGGCGGTCGAGCTGGGCCGCGCCATAGCCGACCCGGGACACGGTGCGGCCGGCGAACGAAGCAGTTGAAGTACCGATGGGAATCTCCTTTCCGCGATCGCAGACTACAGAAGACAGGTGACAGATTTCAATATCTGTCATTCAGATACCGACCGGAGGCTGGCAGACTGGCGGGAGCGGTATCACCTCGACAAGGAGGCCAGGGTGCGCGGGGAGCCTCTCGACGCGGAGACGATCGTGTCGGCCACCGAGGAAGTGCTGCGCCGGCACGGTCCGGAGAAGACCACGGTGCTCGACGTCGCGCGATTGCTCGGCGTCAGCCACGGAAGCGTGTACCGGCACTTTCCGTCCAAGGCGGCGCTGCGCGAGGCCGTGATACGGCGCTGGCTCGACCACGTGCGGGACGAACTCGACGCGGTGCTTCGGGAGCGCACTGCCCCGCCCGATCGGCTGCGTAGCCTGCTCACCACCATGTTCACCGCGAAATGGGCGAAGGCCAGGGAGGACCCGGAACTCTTCGCGACGTTCCGGGCGCTGGCGGCGGAGCACAGCACCGTGTCGTCCGCCCATGTCGGCTTCCTGCTGGCCCAGGTCCGCGCCGTCGTCGCCGACGGCATCGCCAGTGGCGACTTCGCGGCCGGTGAGCCGGAGGTGATCGCGGAGGCCGTCCTCGACGCGACCTCCCGCTTCCACGACCCGGCGCACGCCGCCGAATGGCAGTCGCCCGACATCGAAGCGAAGTCCGCGGGCGTCATCTCGCTCATCATCGACGGCGTCCGAACACGGTGACGACCGCACCGACCCCGGACGGGCCGACGCGGTAGGCAGCGGCTTCGCGGGACCTCAGCGGGTTTTCGGCCGGGCCGGCTGAGATACTGGCGGACGATGTACCGACTCCTGTTCTCGGTGGTCATCGCCCGCGTCCCGGCGGAGACCGTCCACCACCTGACCCTGCGCGGGCTACGCGCGATCCAGGCCGCGCCCGGGGCCGCGCCACTGCTGCGGCGGCTGCTCGCGCCCCGCGACCCGGCGCTGGCGGTGCGCGCGTTCGGGCTCGACTTCCCCGGCCCGCTGGGGCTGGCCGCCGGGTTCGACAAGGACGCCGTCGCCTACGAGGCGCTCGGCGCGTTCGGGTTCGGCCATGTCGAGATCGGGACGGTGACCGGGCGCCCGCAGCCCGGCAACCCGCGCCCGCGGCTGTTCCGGCTCGTCCCCGACCGGGCGGTCGTCAACCGGATGGGCTTCAACAACGAGGGCTCCGAGGCCGCCGCGCGCCGGCTCGCCGGGCGCGCCCCCGGCACGATCGTCGGCGTCAACATCGGCAAGACGAAGGCCGTCCCCGAGGCGTCGGCCGCCGCCGACTACGTGGCGAGCACCGAGCGGCTGGCCCCGAACGCCGACTACCTCGTCGTCAACGTCAGCTCCCCCAACACGCCCGGCCTGCGGAACCTCCAGGCCGTCGAGCACCTGCGGCCGCTGCTGGCGGCGGTGCGGGAGGCGGCCGACCGGTCGTCCGCGCGGCGCGTCCCGCTGCTGGTCAAGATCGCGCCGGACCTGGCCGACGACGACATCGACGCGGTCGCCGGCCTCGCCCTCGAACTCGGCCTCGACGGCATCATCGCGACCAACACCACCATCGCCCGGGACGCCCTGCTCAGCCCGCCCGCGCTCGCCGAGGAGACCGGCGGGCTGTCCGGCGCGCCGCTGAAGGAGCGGTCGCTGGAGGTCCTGCGCCGGCTCCGGGCCCGCACCGGCGGGCGGCTCACGCTGGTCTCGGTCGGCGGCGTCGAGACGGCCGACGACGTGTGGGAGCGCGTCCGCGCCGGCGCGACCCTCGTCCAGGGCTACACCGGCATGATCTACGGCGGCCCGTTCTGGGCGCACGGCGTCAATCGCGCCCTGTCCCGCCGCCTGCGGGCCAGCGCCTTCACGACCCTCGACGAAGCCCGCCGCTGACCGTCTTTGCCGCCCGTTGCCGTACGTGCCCGCATCGGCGGGACGAGCCGGGGCACGGTGCGGGGTATGGCCGGCGAGTCGATCACGCGTGGGACGGTGCTCGTCCGGGTCGCGCTGACGCTGGCGGTGGCGCTCCCCGCGATCGTGACGCGGGTCGCCGGACTGCATCCGCCGGCCGTCGGCGCCATGGTCATCTTCGGGGCCGGGGTGCTGGCCGCCGCGGTCCTGCTGATGTGGGCGGCGGAGACGGCGCGGGCCGACATGTCGGGCGCGCTCGCGCTGGCGCTGCTGGCGCTCATCGCCGTCCTGCCCGAATACGCCGTCGACCTCTACTACGCCTACGCCGCCGGAACGCGTCCCGAGTACACCGCCTACGCGGCCGCCAACATGACGGGCGCGAACCGGCTGCTCGTCGGCGTCGGGTGGGCGCTGGTGGTGCTGGCGTTCGCGCTGGCCGTCCGCCGGCTGTCCGGACGCGGCGGACGTCACGCGGCACGCGCGTCCAAGCCCGACCGGCGCGACGTACAACTGACCCCGCTGCACCGCACCGAACTGGGCTTCCTCGCACTCGCCGCCGTCCTCGGCTTCATCCCCGCACTGACCGGCGAGATCGGCTGGTACATGTCGATCTCGCTGATCGTCGTGTACGTCCTCTACCTCGTGCAGATCGGGCGGCGCCGGGACGAGGACGTCGAGGACCTCGCCGGCGTCCCCGCCCGGCTGGTCACGCTGCCGAAACGGAAGCGGCTGATCGCGACGTGGGGCGGGTTCGCGCTCGGCGCCGCCATCGTGTTCGCGTCCGCGAAGCCGTTCGCGAACGCGCTGGTGGAGGCGGGGGCGTCGCTCGGCATCGACGAGTTCCTGCTGGTGCAGTGGCTGGCGCCGCTTGCGTCGGAGGCACCAGAACTGCTCGTCGCGGTCATGTTCGCGTGGCGGCTGCGGGACGCCGACGCGATCGGGACGCTGCTGTCCAGCAAGGTCAACCAGTGGACGCTGCTGATCGGCACCCTGCCGCTCGCCTACCGGATCGGCGGCGGCGACTGGTCGCTGCCGCTGGACTCCCGGCAGACCGAGGAGGTGCTGCTGACCGCCGCGCAGACCGTCCTCGGGCTGAGCCTGCTCGTCGACCTGGTCTTCAGGCGGTGGGAGGCGGCGGTGCTGTTCGTGCTGTTCGCGGTCCAGTTCGTCCTGCCGGGAGAGGACGCCCGGCTGTACCTGTCCGGCGTCTACCTGGCGATCGGCTTCTCCGTGCTGATCGCCCGGCACCGCGAGCTGGGGAAGGCGATGGAGACGGTCGTCCGGCCTAGATGAAGAACCCGTCGGCGATCAGCTCCGGCAGGACGGCGTCGGCATGGGCCCGGACCTGCCCGGCGTCCATGCCGGTGAGCTGGGCGATGGCGTCCAGGAGCGGGCCGAGCGGCAGGGTGCCGTCGCAGACCCCGGCGAGGCCCGCCTCGACCGTCCCCACCCCGGCGGCGCGGCGGAGGCGGCCGGTCTGCCGCAGGATGATCCGCTCCGGGTCTTCGGCCCCGGGCGGGCCGATCTGCTCCTGGACGAGCCCGGGTGCCGCCGCCAGCGGCCGTCCACAGCCTGTGGAAAACTCCTCGGCCCCGGCGAGCCCGTCCAAGACGTCGCGGGCGTAGGCCCCGACGGGCTGCTCGACGGCGTGCCGCAACTCCTCCACCCGGACGGCCGGGCTCCCGCCGCTCCGCCGCAACGTGATCCACCCGAACCCGACCCCGGTGACACCCTCCCGCTCGAAATGATCCAGCCACGCGTCGTACCGCGCACGGTATTCGGGAGTGCCCGCCTCGCACGAATCCCGCAGCCACAACTCCGCGTACTCGGCCGGATCCTGGACGTCCCGCTGGACGATCCAGGCGTCGCAGCCGTCCACCCACGCACCGACGCGCTCCTCCCACGGGACCCCGTCCACATGCAGCCAATTGGCCAGGAGCTGGCAATATCCACCGTCGTTGAGGTAATGGGGGGCGTCCTCGACCAGCCGCCGGCAGAAGTCGTCGCCCGGCATCCCCGACTCCCGGTACGTGAACCGCCGGTCGCCGGACGGCGCGACCACGAACGGCGGATTGGACACGATCAGGTCGAAGCGGCGCCCGCGAACCGGCTCCAGCAGCGACCCTGGCAACAACTCGGCGCCCTCCACCCCCGAGAGCGCGAAACTCATCCCGGCGAGTTCCAGCGCCCGCGGATTCACGTCCGTCGCCGTGATGCGCGCCCCGGGATTCCGCCGCGCGAGATGCACCGCTTGGACGCCGCAGCCGGTTCCGAGATCGAGCATGTTATCCACAGCCCTGTGGACAACCAGCCGGGCCAGGTTCCCGGACGCACCGCCCGCCCCCACCACATGAT
>NZ_SMKY01000403.1 GCF_004349235.1 Actinomadura darangshiensis
GTCCAGGGCTGAGAGCCCGGCCGCACCGGGGCTCGCGGCCAGGTGATGCCGGGCGGTTCCTGGGAAGTGTTCCCTGCGCGGGCGAGGCCGCCCGCCGCCGAGTGAGAGGGGAGCGCGATGCCGCCCACCGGGAGGCCCGCCGGGAACGTGCTGATCGTGGGGGCCGGACCGACGGGGCTGCTGCTGGCGGGTGATCTCGCCGCGGCCGGGATCGGCTGCACGGTGCTGGAGCGCCGCCCGGAGGAGACGAGCAACCTGACGCGGGCGTTCGCCGTGCACGCCCGCAGCCTGGAGATGCTGGACGCGCGCGGCGTCGCGGCCGGCCTGATCGCCGCCGGCGAGCGGCTCGGCGGGCTGCAGCTGCTCGGCTCCGCGGCCCTCGACCTGTCGCGGCTCCCGGGCCGGTTCCCCTACGTGCTGGTCACGCCGCAGTACGAGACGGAACGGGTGCTGAAGGAACGGGCCGTGGCCGCGGGCGCGGAGATCGTGCACGGTGCCGAGGTCACCGGCCTCCGCCAGGACGTGACGGGTGTGGACGTCGAGGTGCGGACGAGCGGCGGCGGCACGCTGACCCGCCGCGCGTCCTACGTCGTCGGCGCCGACGGGGTGCGCAGCACCGTCCGGAAGGCGCTCGGCCTGCCGTTCCCCGGCCACGCGGCGGTGCGGTCGGTGATGCTCGCCGACGTCCGGCTGGACGAGGCGCCCGCCGGCGTCCTGACCGTGGGCGCCGTCGGCGACGCGTTCGCGTTCCTCGCCCCGTTCGGCGATGGCTGGTACCGGGTGATCGCCTGGAACCGGCGCCACCAGGCGCCCGACTCCGAGCCCGTCGACATGGACGAGCTGCGCGAGGTGGCCCGCCGCGCCCTCGGCACCGACCACGGCATGCGGGACCCGCGCTGGACGTCCCGGTTCCACAGCGACGAGCGGCAGGTCCCGAAGTACCGGGTGGGACGGGTGTTCCTCGCCGGGGACGCCGCGCACGTCCACTCGCCGGCGGGCGGCCAGGGCATGAACACGGGGATGCAGGACGCGGCGAACCTCGGCTGGAAACTGGCCGCCGAGCTGCGCGGATGGGCGCCGTCGTGGCTGCTCGACAGCTACCACGAGGAGCGGCATCCGGTCGGGCGGCTCGTGCTGCGGGGGAGCGGCGCGCTGCTGCGGTTCGCCCTGGCCGAGCCGCGCTGGCTGCGGGCGGCGCGGAGCGCGGCGGCGTGGGCGGCCACGCATGCCCGGCCGGTCGCGCGGCGTTTGGCGGGCGCCGTCTCCGGCATCGACATCGCCTACCCGGCGCCGCGCGGGTCCCATCGCCTGACCGGGAGACGGGCGCCGGACGTCCCGCTGGCCGGCAGCCCGGGGCGGTTGTACGAGCTGCTCGGCGACGGGCTGTTCGTCCTGGTCGTCGCGGTGAACGACCCGGCGGTCACCTACCTGGCGGCCAAGCGGTGGGCCGGCCGGGTGCACTGCGTCCTCGCGGGCCGGGCGACCCGCACGACCGCGCTGGTCCGCCCCGACGGCTACATCGCGTGGGCCACCGACGAGACCGCGCCCGACCGGCGGGCCGCCGCGATCCGGGACGCGCTGAACCAGTGGTGCGGGCGGCCCGCCGACCGGCCCGTCCACGAACCGCAGCCCATCGAGACCGTGCCCGGGGAGGACGGCCCCCGGGAGGGGAGGAACTGACATGACCGAAGGCACGGGGGGCCGGAACGTCGCCCGTAAGCTGATCGCCTCGCACCTGGCGAGCGGCGAGATGACGCCCGGCACCGAGATCGGGATCCACGTCGACCAGACGCTCACCCAGGACGCGACCGGCACGATGGTGATGCTGGAGCTGGAGGCCCTCGACCTGGACCGGGTCAAGACGGACGTGTCCGTCCAGTACGTCGACCACAACCTGCTGCAGGCCGACGAGCGGAACATGGCCGACCACATCTTCCTGCGGTCCGCGTGCCGCCGGTACGGGCTCTGGTTCTCCAAGGCCGGGAACGGCGTGTCCCATCCGACGCACATGCAGCGGTTCGGCGTGCCCGGCGCCACGATGGTCGGCTCCGACTCCCACACGTGCGCGGCCGGATCGCTCGGCATGCTCGCCATCGGCGTCGGCGGGCTGGAGGTCGCGATGGCGATGGCCGGGGAGCCGCTGCACATCACGATGCCGGAGATCTGGGGCGTCCGGCTGACGGGCGTGCTGCCGCCGTGGCTGAGCGCCAAGGACGTGATCCTGGAGATGCTCCGCAGGCACGGGGTCCGCGGCGGAGTCAACCGGATCATCGAGTACCACGGCCCGGGGCTGGCGTCGCTGACGGCGATGGACCGGCACGTCATCGCCAACATGGGCGCCGAACTGGGCGCGACCACGACGGTGTTCCCGTCCGACGAGCGGGTCCTTGAGTTCCTGCGCGCGGAGGGACGCGCGGACGACTTCACCGAACTCGTCGCCGACGCGGACGCGTCCTACGACGTCACCGAGGAGATCGACCTGTCGGCGCTGGAGCCGCTGATCGCCCGTCCCAGCTCGCCCGGCGACGTGGTGCCGGTGCGGGAGGTCGCGGGGGAGGACGTCCACCAGGTCGTCGTCGGGTCGTCGGCGAACCCGGGGCTGCGCGACTTCGCGTCCGTCGCGGCGATCGTGAAGGGCCGCCAGGTGCCTCCGGGAGTCTCGCTGGACGTCAACCCGACGTCCCGGCAGATCCTCGTCGACCTCACCCGGATGGGCGCGACCGCGGACCTGATCCAGGCGGGCGCCCGCATCCACCAGGCGGGCTGCCTCGGCTGCATCGGCATGGGGCAGGCGCCCGCGATCGGCCGCAACAGCCTGCGGACGTTCCCGCGCAACTTCCCCGGGCGGTCCGGCACCAAGGACGACCGGGTCTGGCTCTGCTCGCCCGAGACCGCCGCGGCCGCCGTCCTCACCGGGCGGATCACCGACCCGCGCGACCTCGGCATGGACCCGCCCGCCGTCCGGCTGCCCGAGACGTCCAGCGTCAACCGGGAGATGCTCGAAGGCCCGCCGCCCGAGGACGAGGCGCGCCGCGTCGAGCTGGAGAAGGCGCCCAGCATCGGCGCCCTGCCCGAACTGGACCCGCTCCCGGACGCCATCGAGGTGCCCGTCGTCATCAAGGTCGGCGACGACGTGTCCACCGACGAGATCCTCATGGCGGGCGCCCAGGCGCTGCCGTACCGGAGCGACATCGCCAAGCTCGCCGACTTCGCGTTCATCCGGCTGGACGAGGGCTATCCGGAGCGCGCGCGGGAGGCCGGGCAGCACGCCGTCGTCGGCGGCCGCAACTACGGGCAGGGGTCGTCCCGCGAGCACGCCGCGATCGCGCCGCGCCACCTCGGGCTCCGGCTGGTGCTCGCCCGCGGATACGCCCGCATCCACTGGCAGAACCTCGTCAACTTCGGGATCCTGCCCCTCGAGTTCGCCGACGAGGGCGATTACGACCGGATCGAGCAGGGCGACGTGCTGCGCGTCGAGAACGTCCGGGACGCATTGAAGGCCGGGAAGGGGATCGACGTCCGCAACACCACCAAGGACGAGACGTATCAGGCACGGCACCGGCTCTCGGCACGGCAGCGGGACCTGGTCGCCGCCGGCGGCCAGATCCCGCTGCTCCGCGAACGCGCGCTCGGCCGGTGACCCGTCAGTCTCGTGGCGGGGGGACGACCCCCCGCGCCCCCGGAAGGGGCTCAGTAGCGCCGCTCTTCCCTGCCGAAGCCGAGTTCTTCGGCGACGTCCGCGACGTTCTCGTACTCGCGCTTCGGCAGAGTCCGCAGCCGATCGACCGCCTCGTCCGGCGCGCCGTCCTCGGCGGCGTGCCTGACCAGCTCGTTCGGCCGGGCCGGGTACCGGACGCCGGTCAGCATCCGCGCCAGCGCGCTGCGGCTCTCGACGTCCTGCGCGCTCATCCCGGGCGGGGAGCCCTCGCGCTCGTCGGCCGCGGGCGCCGTCGGGTCCGCGGGGTAGTCGTCGGAGAAGGGCTCGGTCTCCTTGAACTCCTCGGCGTGCGTGGGATGACCGCCGCTGACCATGCCCCGCGTCTCGCGGCCGATCTCCTCGTCCAGCTTCGGGCCGTGCTTGTCGCTCTTGTCCGGCATCGTTCGTCCTCCCTGCGCGCCTACGCGTCAGAGCGTTCCCGGGCGGGCGTGTCCAAACATGCGGGCGATCTTGCGGGCCGGGCGCGGTACGGTGTGGCGCATGCTGCCTGAGGAGGGCGTGAACGCCGTCCGGCTCGTGGTCGCGCTGCTCGTCCGGGGCGAGTACGAGGACCTTGAGACGCTGACCGAGGGACGCCGGCTCAGCGCGTCCGGCATGGCCGACGCGATCACCGGATACGGGTGCGACCTGATCAGCCCGCCGGAGGACGCCTTCGGCGAGCTCACCTTGACGGGCGTCGAGCAGGTGTCCGCCGAAGAGCGCGTGTTCCGTGTCGAGTTCCCGCTCTGGACGGCGCAGGAGGGCCGCTCCCGGCTGCGGCTGCGCCTCACCCTCACCGAGGTCATGGACGGCGTGTGGACCGCCGAGCTGGACGGCATCGGCGCCTGACCGGTCGGGACCGGCGCCCGCTCAGGGCTGGGCGATGCGCATCATCCGCAGGACGCGCCGGACCAGCGAGTCCTGCCCGCCGTCGCCCTCCGGGTCCTGCTCGGGTGCCTCCCCGGCCTCGGCGGGTGCGGGCTGCGGCGCCGGCGGGTCCGCCGCCAGCTCGTAGGTGACCGGCAGCGACCGCAGGCCCCGCATCAGCGGGGACGAGCGCCACGGCAGCTGGTCGGCGGGCAGCGAGAGCCGCAGCGCCGCGAAGCGGTCGAACAGCCGCTCCACCGCGATCGTGGTGATGACGGTGGCGAGGTCGCGGCCGAGGCAGGCGTGCGGCCCCGCGCTCCAGGCCAGATGCGCGCGGGAGCTGTAGATCGAGTCGGGCGCGCCGGCCGAGGTGAACGCCGGGTCCAGGTGCGCGGCGGCGGGCGACACCATGACCGGGTCGCCGGCCGCGATCTGGAACCGGCCGACCCGCACGTCGGCCTTGGCCCAGCGGAACGCCAGGTTGGCCATCGGCGGGTTGGCGGCCGTCGCCCGGTTGATCGCCTCCTGGATCAGCCCGGCGGACAGGCTGTCGCGGGCGCCGGTCTCGCCGATGAGCACCTCGGTGATGGTGTTGCAGATCAGCGTCCCGGTCACGTCGCCGACGAGCCCGCACATCATGGCCATCTCGCCGGCCAGCTCCGCGGCGGTCAGGTCCGGCACCGCGGCCAGCATGTAGGACGGCAGGTCGGCGCCGGGCGCCGCCGTCCGCGCCGCGCACAGCTCCGCGACCCGGGCGAGCAGCCGGTCGGACGCTTCGCGCGCCTCCGGGCCGGCGTCCATCACCCGCCACAGGTCGATGATCAGCTCGTCGCCGCTGTCGGCGCCGGAGCCGAGCAGCCGCCCGATGACCATCAGCGGCAGCGGCCGGGCGTACTGCGCCGACAGGTCGGCCCAGCCGGACCGGCCGCCGTGCTCCGACAGCACCGTGATCAGCTCGTCGGCGTACCGCCGGACGGCCTGTTCGAGGGCCTTGGCCTCCGGCCGCGTCCGGTCCTGGAACGGCCGCAGGCCCTCGCTCCACGCGCTGCGGAGCCGGGTGGAGTCGGCGCCGTCGCGGAACCCGCAGTTGTCGGATTCGACCACCGGCAGCATCGGCCAGTCCGCGGGCACCGCGCCGTCCCGGTAGGCGCGCCAGTTGCCGACCCGCCGGCTCCAGATCCCGCGCGCGTCGCGCAGGATGTCGAGCGTCTGCGGGTAGCCGATGACGAGCCAGGCGGGCACCCCGAGGACGTCCACCGGGGCGACCGGGCCGTACTCCGCGCGCAGCCGCTCGTAGAACACCGCGGGCCGGGTCTCGTAGTCGCGGTTCAGCAGCGGCTGGACGGCGAGCGCCTCCAGCGGCGGGTGGGCGGGGGAGTGATCGGTCTGTGGCTCCACGTGCACAAACCCTAGGAGAGATCGTTTGCCGTTGAGCCGATTATGCTGGAATCTCCCACGATGATCTCCTGGGCGTGCACGGGTCCGCGGTCCGCGCGGGGTATGTGACGCTAGGTGTGCACCGTACGAGAGCTGGAGGTCCGCATGGCCGACTCGGCAGCAGAACCCGCTGACGGCGAGGACGACGTGAAGCGCAGGTTCCGGGAGGCCCTGGAGCGCAAGCGCGGAGCGGCGGCCAAGAACGCCGGCGCGGGCGGCAGGAGCGGCTCGAAGGTGCGCGGCACCCACGACCGCGCCGATCACCAGCGGCAGTTCCGCCGCAAGAGCGGCTGAACCGCACGCCTATCTGACCCCCGCGCGGGAGGCGCGGGGGTCGATTCATGCCCGGGTCCGTGCGGGGCCCGTGCGGGTGCGCTCGCGGCCCGACCAGGGGGCGCCGTCCGATTCCGCCGAAAACGGGACGGTCCATTTGGTGATGATCAACCCTTGCAGGACCAAAAGCCGCGATTCACCCTCGTGGGCATGCTCCCCAGAATTCGCCAGGGACCCATCGGTCTCCTCGCTCTCACCGCCGCCTGTGCGCTCTCCGCCGCCGTCCTGACCGCCCCCGCCAGCGC
>NZ_SMKY01000404.1 GCF_004349235.1 Actinomadura darangshiensis
GGTTCATCCACCGCGACTACCACGCCGACAACACCCTCTGGTCCTACGGCAGGCTCACCGGCGTCGTCGACTGGTCGGACGCCTCGTCCGGCCCCATCGCCGTCGACATCGCCCGCATGCGCCGCGGCCTGGCCCTGCGCTACGGCACGCCCGTCGCCGACCGCTTCCTGTCCTCGTTCGACCAGGTCTCCGGCGGCCACCGGCACGACCCGTACTGGGACGTCCGCAGTCTCCTCGACCTGCTCCCCGAAGACGACCGCCCGATCGACGAGGCCCAAGTCCCCCTCTACGAGGACTACCTGAACAAACTCCTCGCCGACTGCTAGAGGGTTATGGCCTCGATCGGGAGGCTGGAGTCGGCGGGGAGTTCCAGGGCGGACGGGGACGCGCCGGTGGCGACCAGTTCGGAGCCCAGGGCGGCGACCATCGCGCCGTTGTCGGTGCACAGCTTCGGGCGCGGGACGCGCAGCCGCACGCCCGCCGCCTCGCAGCGCTCCGCGGCGAGGGCGCGCAGCCGGGAGTTAGCGGCGACACCGCCGCCGATCAGCAGGTCGTGGACGCCGTTGTCCGTGCAGACCTTCAGCGCCTTCTGCGTCAGCACGTCGACGACGGCCTCCTGGAAGGACGCCGCCACGTCCGCGACCGGGACGGGTTCGCCCGCGCGCTCCTTGCCCTCCACCCAGCGCGCGACCGCCGTCTTCAGGCCGGAGAACGAGAAGTCGTAGGTGCCGTCCTTGTACTTGCCGCGCGGGAACGCGATCGCGGCCGGGTCGCCCTCGCGGGCCATGCGGTCGATCACCGGGCCGCCCGGGAAGCCGAGGTCGAGGACGCGGGCGACCTTGTCGAACGCCTCGCCCGCCGCGTCGTCCACCGTGCTGCCGAGGGAGTGGACCTCGCCCGCAACGTCCGGGACGAGGAGGATCGAGGAGTGGCCGCCCGACACCAGCAGCGCCACGCACGGCTTCGGCAGCGGGCCGTGTTCGAGCTGGTCGACGCACACGTGCGCGGCCAGGTGGTTGACGCCGTAGAGCGGCTTGCCGAGCGAGAGGGCGTAGGCCTTGGCGGCGGCGACCCCGACCATCAGCGCGCCGGGCAGGCCCGGCCCCGCCGTCACCGCGAACGCGTCCACGTCGGTGAACTTCACGCCGGCGTCCGCCAGCGCGCGCTCGACGGTCGGCCCCATCGCCTCCAGATGCGCGCGGGACGCGACCTCCGGCACGACGCCCCCGAACCGGGCGTGCTGGTCGACGCTGGAGGCGATCGCGTCCGCCAGCAGCGCGTGCCCGCGCACGATCCCGACACCGGTCTCGTCGCACGACGTCTCGATCCCGAGGACCAGCGGCTCGTCCCGAATCACATGCTCTCCCGGTTGAAACCCATGGGCGGACGGGCGCGGAGCTTGCGGCACATGACGATCGCGTCCACGTCCGACGGCTGGTAGTAGCGTTTGCGGAGGCCGACCCGCTCGAAGCCGAACCGCTCGTAGAGGCGGTGCGCGGAGTCGTTGTCGGCGCGGACCTCCAGGAACACCGAGTCGCTGCCCCGCCGGGCGGCCTCGTCCAGCAGCTCGGTGAGCAGCGCGGCGCCGATGCCGTCCTTGCGCCGGTCCGGGCGGACCCCGATGGTCTGCACGTCGGCCTGCCCGCCCGCCGCGGCGAGGCCCGCGTAGCCGACGATCTCGCCGCCGGGCGCCTCGGCCACGACGTAGTGCCGGGTGCGGGGCTGGTCGCCGAGCTCGCCGGCGAGCATCTCCTCGCTCCAGGCGTCCTCGGGGAACAGCACCAGCTCCAGCCGGTGCACGGCCGGAAGGTCGGTGCCGGACATGGGGCGCAGGACGATGTCGCTCACGCAGGCGTCACCTTCTTGCGCGGGCCCGGTTCCTTCGCGTCCGGGCGGCGCAGGTAGAGCGGTTCGGGGGGCAGGAGGGCCGGGCCCTTCAGGCCCGCGAGGCGCGCGACGGCCAGCTCGGCGAGGGCGCCGGCGGTCGGCAGCAGCGGCTCGTGCCCGGAAACGCCGAGAACCTCCGGGTAGAGGGCGGCGCCTTCACCGACGACGGGCAGCCCTTCGGGGGCGCCTTCCAGGACGTCCGAGGGTGGGCCGACGGCCGGTTCGGTGGCGCGCGCGCGGGCCGCGTCGTACCGCGCCCAGTACACCTCCTTGCGGCGCGCATCGGTGGCGACGGCGAACGGCTCGTCGCGTCCGGTGGCCCAGGCGATGACGTCCAGGGTGCAGACACCGTGCACCGGGACGCTGAGGGCCTCGCCCATCGCGCGGGCCGTGATCAGCCCGACGCGCAGCCCCGTGTAGGGGCCGGGCCCGACGCCGACGGCGATGGCGCTGAGGTCGTCGGGCGACGCCCCGGCCTCCGCCATCACCCCGGCGATGGACGGGGTGAGCAGCTCGGTGTGCCGCCGCCGGTCGACGGCCTCGGCGAGGCCGCGCGGCACGGCCCCCTCGCCCGGGGTCCACTCGTACAGCGCCACGGTGATCGCGGCGGTCGCGGTATCGAAAGCCAAGACCAGCACGGGTTGAAAGCCTACCGGTCGAACGCGCGGGATGGCTCAGCCCTGGTTGAGGGCCGCCACCGCGGTCTTGGCGATCTCGGTGGCGCCGCCGGTGGCGTTCTTGGACGACAGCGGGTCGCCGTCGTCGGAGCCCGAGTAGTGGATGGTGACGAGGACGTTCCCGAGCCGGACATTGCCGATCGCCTCGCCGGAGCCCTGCTTGCCGTCGACGCTGTAGACGATGTAGCCCTCGTCCCCGACGCCGTTCAGCCGGAGCTTGTCGGTGAGCTTCTGGCCGGCCAGCAGCGCCTTGCCGGACTCGTCGGCGGTCCGCTCGTCGGTGAAGGTCTTGCGGGCCGCGGCCGTGGGCGACTGGTCGGCGCCGCCGGCGATGGCGCGGAGCTCCAGGGTGAGCTGCCGCTTCTTCTCGCCCGCGTAGGCGCCCCACACGCACTGGTTCTGCTGGTCGTCGCCCTGGTAGTTGTCGGCCTCGTTGCGCTCGGAGTCGGGCGCGAGGCGGGCGATCAGGTCCTCGCCGAGGATCGTGCAGGAGTCGGGGACGGAGGCCCGCTCGCCCTTGGACATCGGCGAGCTCTCGGTGGCGCCGCTGCCGACGACCTGACCGGTGCCCTTGTCGCCGCTCCCGCCGACGCCGCTGAGGATGACGAACGCGGCGAGCACGCACACGCCGACGACCGCGATGGCGCCGCCCAGGATGGCGGCCCAGCGCCGCCCGGTGCGGTTCTCCCGCACCACGCGGTGGCTGCCGGTGCGGTAGCCGCCGCTGCCCGCCCGGTAGGAGCCGCTCGGCGTCCGGTAGCCGCCGCTTTCGGTGCGGTAGCCGCCACTGGAGGTCTGGTACCCGCCGCTCTCGGTGCGGTAGCCGCCGCTGCCGGTCTCGTACGGGCCGGTCTCGTACGGGCCCGTCTCGTAGGGGCCGGTCTCCCGCTGGTAGGGGCCGCTACCCGATCGGCCGGACGAGTACCGCTCGTACTCGTCGCGGCCCGCGCCGTATCCACCGCCGTCCTGCCGGTAACCGCCGCCTGACCCGTGGCCACCGTCCGAACCGCGATAGCTGTCGCCGTCACTACCGCTGCGATGGCTACCACTCACCGGTTCCCACTCCCATTGGAAATCGATATGTCGCGTAGGCGAGGTTCGTTCCGGCAAAGAGTACGACATCGAGCTGTAAAGTGGTCCACCCCGAGTGGCAAAAACCGAAGAAGTTGTCCGAGGAAGGTCATCCGGGGCCGAGTTCCAGGTCGGACCAGCGATGACCGACCCCGACGATCCTTACTTCGCGCTGCTCGCCGGGCCCGTCCCCGCGCGAAATGATCAGTTCCAGCCGGTCCTCGGCAAGGCCCTCCGCGAGCCCTTCTCCCCATTCCACGACCGTCACCGATTCGGCGATCGACGCATCAAGATCAAGGTCGTCCAGCTCGGCGAAACCGCCCAGCCGGTACGCGTCGACATGCACCAGCGAAGGGCCGCCCGCCAGCGACGGATGCACCCGCGCGATCACGAACGTGGGCGAGGTGACCGGGCCGCGCACCTTCAGGCCCTCGCCGATCCCCTGCGTCAGCGTCGTCTTGCCCGCGCCGAGGTGCCCGGTCATCACCAGGAGGTCGCCGGCCCGCAGCCGCCCGGCCAGGCGCAGGCCCAGCTCGCGCATGTCCTCGGCGGTCGGGACGGTGACGGTGACGGTCCTCACGCGGTGCGCTCCTCTGCGTAGTCCGGACGGACGCGGTCGATCAGCCGGCGCAGGCCGCCCGTCACCACCCCCGGATATTCCAGCGGCAGCACGTGCCCGGCCTGCTCCACCTCTACCAGCTCCGCGTCCGGCAGCGCCTCGGCGATGCGCCGGGCGTGCGCGGCCGGGGTCAGCCGGTCCCGCCCTCCGGCCGCCACCAGCGCCGGCACCTTACCGAGAACGTCCAGGCAGCCGGTCTTGTCGTGGCCCATCAGCGCCGGATAGAACTCCGCGATCACGTCGATCGGCGTCGCCCGGATCATCTCCTCAAGGAAGCCGACCACCGACGGGCTGATGTGCTTGTCGGCGAACGCCATCTTCCGGGTCACGACGAACGCCAGGTCGGCGCCCAGCCCGCGGGCCTTCTCCACCAGCTCGGCGCGGCGGCCGAGGCCGCGCAGCGTCCGCGGCGCCAGCGGCCGGACGGCCTTGGCCAGCACCAGCGGCAGCCCCAGCGTCATCTCCGCCATGTCGCCGCAGGCGGTGTTCACCAGCGCGACCCCGGCGACCTGCGCGTCGAACAGCGCGGGATGCCGGTCCGCCAGCGCCATGATCGACATCCCGCCCATGGAGTGCCCGGCGAGCACCACGGGACGATCCGGGCCGACGGTCGCCTCCAGCACGGCCCGCAGGTCGTCGCCGGTCTGCTCGATCGTCGCGTTCGCGGCGGCGCTGCGTCCCGAACGGCCGTGGCTGCGCTGGTCCCAGAACACCATGCGGACCGAGCCCCGCAGGTCACGGCGCTGGTAGTGCCACGAATCCTGGTTGAGGGTGTAGCCGTGGCAGAACACGACGGTGAGGCCGGCGTCGTCGGGGCCGTCCACCTCGACGTGCAGCGGGACGCCGTCGTCCGCCCGGACGGGCACCTCCCGCCCACGCAGCTCGCCGAACGGCTCGTCGGCGTCCGGATCCGGCCGCAGCCGCACCCGGCCGACGGCGAGGCGCCGCAACCCGACCGCCGCGCCCACGCCCGCCGCGCCGGCGCCCGCGACGGCCCCGGCGATGCCGATCCTGCGCTTGCTCCTGCTGTCCATGCACGCGCCCCCTACAGCGCCCCTCCCGGGTACGCCCTCGGTACCCGGGACCCGATGCGGGTGACGATCTCATAGGAGATCGTCACCAGCGCGTCCGCCCACTCCTGCGCGGTCGGCTCGCCGCGGTCGCCCGGCCCGAACAGGACGATCTCGTCCCCGGCCGCCAGCCGGTCGTCGCCGAGGTCGATGACGAACTGGTCCATGCAGACCCGTCCGGCGATCGTCCTGCGGCGCCCGCCCGCGAGCACCTCCAGCACGTTGGACCCGTGCCGCGGGATCCCGTCGCCGTACCCGACGGGCACCACGGCCAGGGTGGTCTCCCGCTCGGTGTGGTAGGTGTGACCGTACGACACTCCGCTGCCTGCCGGGACCCGCTTGACCAGCGCCGCGTCCGCCACGAGCGTCATCGCGGGACGAAGCCCGAACGTGCCGAGCGACGGCACCGGCGTCAGCCCGTAGGTGGCGATCCCGGGCCGGACGAGGTCGAACCGCGCCTCGGGCAGCGTCAGCGCCGCCGCCGAGTTCGCGATATGCCGCACCTCGAAGCGGGCGCCGGCCTTCTCCGCGTGCGCCACCATCTCGGTGAACGCTCCGATCTGCGCCGCGATGGACGGGTGGCCCGGCTCGTCCGCGCACGCGAAGTGCGACATGACGCCGGCGACCCGCACGTGGCCCGCCGCCTCCGCCTTCAGCGCCGCGTCGACGAGTGCCTCCCAGTCCTCACCGCGCGCGCCCCCGCGCGACATCCCTGTGTCGGCCTTCAGATGCACCCGCGCCGGACGTCCCGCGCCCTCCGCCGCCCGGACGACCTCGTCCAGCAGCCAGACCGCCCCCACGGTCAGGTCGACGTCCCGCGCGACGGCCTCGCCGTAGGGCTCGCCGGGCACCCCGAGGCACACCAGCGTCCGCACGGTGACCCCGGCGTCCCGCAGCCGCAGCGCCTCGGCCAGCTTCGCGACCCCCAGCCACGACGCGCCCCCGGCCAAGGCGGCGCGGGCGGCCTCGACCAGCCCGTGCCCGTACGCCTCCGCCTTCACCATGGCCATGACCTCGGCCCCCCGCGCACGCTCACGCAGGACCCCGATGTTGTCGCCGATGGCCCCGAGCTCGACCCGTGCCTCCGCAGGAACCCTCATGAAACCCAAGTCTGCCGCCCCAAGGCCCATGCTCGTGGCATCCTCGCCCAGCTCAACCCCAGGACGGCCAGTCCAGTGAGCGCTCCCCCAGCGCCCCTCACACCATAAG
>NZ_SMKY01000405.1 GCF_004349235.1 Actinomadura darangshiensis
GTGGGGGCCTATCTCGTGCGGCGGGTCGGCCGGGAGGCGGCCGAGGACCTGCTCGGTGAGGTCTGGGTGGCCGCGCTCACGTCCCGGAAGTCCTACGACCGCTCGTTTCCCGATGCCCGCCCGTGGTTGTTCGGTGTGGCGCACAACGTGCTCCGGCGGCACTGGCGGTCCCGTCCGGCGGAGGTGCTGCGGGCGAACGTGACCGACACGGCGTGGGATCCGTGGGGTGCCGTGGACGAGCGCGTCGACGGCGAGGCGGTGCTGAGGCGTGCGCTGGCGCTGCTCGGGGCGCAGCAGCGGGAGATCTTGACCCTGGTCGCCTGGGAGGACCTGACCGTCGCCGATGCGGGGCGGGCGATCGGGATACCGCCCGGGACGGCGCGCCGGCATCTGCATGAGGCGCGCATGGCGCTGCGGAGCGCGCCGGGGGTGGCCGCGCTGCTGACCGGCCACAACGCGATGAAGGAGGCCAACTGATGGTGGACGAGATGGACCTGCTGGAGAACCTGAGGGACGCCGAGCCGCTGCGGCCGCAGGCTTTCGAAGAGGCCAGGTCCGTGCTGCGGGACGCGATGGTGCCGAAGGCCGCGTCCCGCAGGCGGGGCCGCAGGTGGGGCGTGGGCCTGGGGGCCGCCGGGCTGGTCGCCGCGGCGGCCACCGCGGTGGCGCTGGTCGTCACGTCCGCGTCGACGTCCGGTGAGCCTCCGGTGAAGGCGGAGACGGCGAACCCGATTCTGGCCGCGCTGGTCGCGGAGATCACGCCGCTGCCGGCCGAGGTGCCGGGCGACGCGACGCTGGAGGTCCGCAACCAGTCGCCGACCGGTGCCGAGCTGGGCGACCATGGCATCGGCCTGTTCACCGACGACGGCACCTACTACTGGGGGAACGACAGGCGTGCCCTGCAGCGGGCCGTCGTCCAGAAGGACGGGGGCGACGACGTGTTCAAGCGCGACATCGCGGTGGCGCTCTACGCCGTGAAGGGCGATATCGGCACCGCGCGCGCGCGGATGGCCGTCGCCAACCTCGCTCCGGGCACGAACCCGGATCTGGAGCAGCAGAGGATCGAGCGGCTCAAGGGCCTCGCCAAAGAGCGGGGGAAGAAGTTCGTGTCGCCGAAGCCGCGGACCCCCGAGCAGAAGAAGCAGATCACCGACAACCACATCTGGTCGAACTCCGTCGACGCGCTGGTCGCGGCACCGGAGAATCCCCAGGTCCGGGCGGGTGTGCTCCGCATCATGGCGACGATGCCGCGAGTCAAGGTCACGAAGACCACCACCGCCGGGCAGCCCACGCTCACGCTGGTGGACGGCTGGCCCGCCAATGGCGGCTTCTCGGAGACGCTGATCGTCAACGCGAAGACGGGACGTCCGGTGGCGTTGTCCGCCCGCGCCCCGGACTCGCCGTCCAGGACGACCTACTACCACACGTCCCGGGTGGTGCTCGCCGACATCGCGGCCGGCAGGTTCTGACCGCGGGCCAAGCGGACGCCCCCGTCGCGACGTGGCGACGGGGGCGTGCTGCGGGTGGGGGTCAGCGGGGCTCGGTACTCGGGGTGACCTGCTTGAACATCGGCTTGCCGACGCCGAGGAACGTGCGGCCCATCATGCCGTTGATGACTCCGGCCGCGGAGGCGTACCAGGCGCAGATGGCGGTCAGGACGCCGATGTAGCCGCCGATCTTGATGGTGCTCTCGCTGGTCGAGAACTGCCCGATGAACAGGATGATCTCGGTGGCCTCCAGGGTGACGAACACCGCGAGGACGGCCTGGTTGACCTGCGTCGCCCACAGCATCATGTAGGTGTTGAAGATCGCGAAGGCGAGCAGGATCCAGCCGAGGTCGTTGGCCTCCTGCGCGGGGGTCGTGTCGCCGGCGACGAGGATGACGTAGAGGCCGAGGCCGATCCAGAAGCCGCCGTAGGACGAGAAGGCGGTCGACCCGAACACGTTCCGGTTGCGGAACTCCCACATGCCGGCGAGGAGTTGGACGAGGCCGCCGTAGGCGAGGGCGTAGCCGAGCCAGGCGTCGGTGCCGTCGGTCCACCCGGCGTTCTTGGCGGAGAGGAGGAATGTGGTCAGGGCGAAGGCCGCCAGCCCCAGTGGGGCCGGATCGGCTACCGCGGGCGGTGTCTGAGGAGTGGACTCTTGCTCGACGTGGGTCATGGTGTCTCCTCGGTGGAGTCCCATCGCCGTGTCTCGCTCGGTCGCGTGCCGGCCGGGCAGGGATGGACGAAGGAATGCGGACAACGGACGTCCGAGCGTCCCTGAGCTGTGGGGAGCGTCCCCGTTTCGGATCATAACTCCGCTTGCCCGTCAGGTCAGTGCCCTGTTCACCGGATATTTCCGACGTATCACCACCAATCGGAGTCGTCGAGATCGGTGCATGCCGGTACGGGACGTCCGGGGCGGTGTGCGGGCCGCTCGATATGCCCCCGGCTTTGGCCCGCGTGAACTGCGGCTTTGGGAATGCGCTCCCACATTGAATTCGCCGGTGCGAATTGCCGACAAGACTTGGTAAAGGTGTTGCCGATTCGTGACGCGAGCCGTCCGGGCTACTTCACCACGGCCGTGCCGAAGGTCGGCGGGTCGCCGAGCCTCGCCCGGTGGGACTCGGGTCGCCCGCCGTCGATGTCGGCCACGCCGAGCCGCTCTCCGAGTTCGGCCCCTATGTGGACCTGACCGGTCCACTTCATCAGCTCCGGGTGCCGGGCCAGAGTGTCGATCACGCGGCCGCTGAACTCGGCGGACTCCGCTCCCGCGGCGAACGACTTGTACCGGTCGGGGACGCCCTCGAAGAGCGCGCGGTTCCGTTCGGTCTTCAGCAGCCCCATCCAGAGCGAGATGACCGCGACGTTGTAGGGCTCGAAGTCCACGGCCATGTCGTGGGCCATCTTGTCGACGGCCGCCTTTCCGGCGCCGTAGGCCGGGCCGTGCATGTAGCAGCGGCCCCCGAAGGACGACGTGTTGACGACGAGGCCGGCGTTGTTCCTGACCAGGAGCGGGGCGGCGTAGTAGCTCGCCACGTAGGCCGAACGCATTCCCACGTCGAACATGCTCTGCAGCGCCAGCGGCTTCTCCCAGAACGGTCCCTTCTGAGTGAGGCCGTCCGGGATCGTGAACGCGTTGTTGACGAGGACGTCCAGGCCGCCGTGCTCGCGCTCGACCCGCTTGAACAGGTCCTCCACCTGCGCGTCGTCGGCGTGGTCGCAGATCACGGGGACGCCGGTGCCGCCGCGGCGGTCGATCTCCTCGGCGGTGGCGAACACCGTTCCGGGGAGGGCGGCGTCGCCTTCGGAGCGGGTCCGTCCGGTCACGTACACGGTCGCACCGGTCTCGCCGAGGGCGAGCGCGATTCCCTTTCCGGCGCCGCGGCTCGCTCCGGTGACGACCACGACGCGGTCTTGTGTCAGGCCCACTTGTTGCTCCCGGTGAGGAATTCGAGCATCGCCGCCGTGGTCTCGCCGGACTTCTCCATCTGCATCATGTGCCCGGCGTTCTTTATCATCCGGACGTCGCGGAGGTCGGCATGGTGCTGCTCCAGTTTGCTCAGCGGGTCGTCGCCGTGCCATGCCTCCAGGTCGGTGTCCTGCTCGCTCCCGATGAAGAAGAACGGGACCGGATTCCTTCTGCCGCCGTACGACTTGCGGTACTCCCAGGAGAGGTCCATGGCCCGATACCAGTTCAGTCCGCCGGTGAAGCCGCTGCGACTGTAAGCGTCGACGTAGAACTCCAACTCCGTCTCGGTCAGCCATGTCCACGGAAGCGGCGGAGTTTCGGGGAGGGCGTCGATATAGGTCGTCCCGGGAGGCTTCCGCCAGACATCTAGATAGTGGTAGTCGCTGGAGAGCGCGTAGAACAACTTGCGTAGGAACTCGCGCGGCGCCGCGGCGAGATCGCGGTCGGCGGCACCGGGGGCGGCGAAGTAATGAATGTGGTTGAAATGGCGCTCGGCCTGCCGGGCGGCGAGCGTCAGCGGCGATTCCCTGCTCGGGGTGAAGAAGGGGTTCTCCAGGCCGATGATCGCGGCGGCGCGGTCGGGGTAGTGGTGCGCGAGGTCGTAGGCGGCGAACAGGCCGAAGTCCAGGCCGCCGAAGACGGCCTTCTCCGCCCCGAGGTGGTCGAGGAGGCCGACGACGTCGGCCACGATCCGGTCGACGTCGTACTCGCGGTGGTCCTTGGGGCCGCTGGTCTGCCCCATTCCGCGCATGTCGGGAGCGACCACCCGGAAGCCGGCGTCGGCGATCGGCCCGATCTGGTGCCGCCAGCTGAACCAGATGTGCGGGAAACCGTGGAGGAGGACGACGAGCGGCCCTGTCCCCTGCTCCACATAGTGGACGTCGAGGTCGTTGATGCGCGCGTACCGATGACTCCACCCGGCCATGCTGCGATTTCCTTCGGTTCGGGGAGCCGACCCATCGGACTGTGCAGGACATCGTCCCGGCTGACATCGGGGCGTCCCGCTCAGTGGGAGCCCAGGGTGATGCGGACGATCGTCCCCTTGGACGGTGCGGAGAGCAGTTCGGCACGTCCACCATGGGCGGCGGCTATGGCGGCGACTATGGGCAGCCCAAGCCCGCTGCCTGTCCCGCTCTTCTCGGCGCGATGGAAGCGTTCGAAGGCGCGGGCCGTGTCGTCGGGCGACATGCCCTGCCCCTCGTCCTCCACCTCGATCAGATTCGGCGCCAGACGGATCGTCGTGGGCGTTCCGGGGGGTGTGTGGGCGCGCACGTTGGCCAGCAGGTTCGTGAAGACCTGGCGGATGCGGGCCTCGTCGACGGTCGCGACCAAAGTGTCAGGGGCGTCCAGCATGATGGGACGGTCGGGCGCCGCGGCGGTCGCGTCGGCGATGGCGTCCCGTGCAATGGCGACCAGATCCGCGGGGACGGGGTGCAGGGACGCCTCGCGATCGAGACGGGCGAGTTCGAGGAGGTCGGTGACCAGACTGTTCATGCGGCGGGCCTCGTCCTCGATGCGGCGCATCGCGTCCGGGAGCTCGTCGGGCCCGAGGGCGCCGTGCCGGTACAGCTCCGCATAGCCCTGGATGGCCGTCAGGGGAGTGCGCAGCTCGTGGGACGCGTCGGCGGCGAAGTCGCGGACGCGGGCCTCGGAACGGCTGCGCGCCCAGAACGCCTGCTCGATCCGCTCCAGCATCACGTTGATGGCGGCGGCGAGCCGGGCCGTCTCGGTGCGCTGCCCGGGGCCGGGCATGCGGGCGCGCAGGTCGCCGCCCGCGGTGATGGCGTGCGCGGTGCCGGCCATCCGGCTCAGCGGCAGCAGGCCGCGGCGGATGAGCCACCGGCCGAGCACGATCAGGACGGCGAGCAGCAGCGAGCCCGTGGCGACCTCGGACAGCACGAGGTTGCGCACGGCCGAGTGGATCTCGGTGAGGGGGGACGCCACGACCACGAACCCGCTCCGCCAGGGCCGCGCCACCGCGCGCAGCCCGGGCAGGGAGAACGGCTCAAGGGTGCGCGCGCGGGCGGCCAGCTCGCCCGGTCCCAGCTTCTGCACCTCGGCGACGGCCTGCCTGGGGGACGGGTCGTCGCCGCTGAGCACCCGGACCCGTCCGGCAGGGCCCACGCCCAGCACCACGAACTGCGCCGGCGCCACCCCCTGCTCCGGCAGGCCGGGCTTCAGCAGCCGCGACACCGCGCGGTCGCGGGTGGCCTGGAGCTGCCCGTCCACCCGGTGCATCAGGTACCCGTTCAGCACGAGCGCGCTGACCAGGCCCATGATGACCAGCCCGGCGGTGGTGACCGCGAGCAGGCCGGCGAGCAGCCGGGCGTTGAGCGTCATGGCCGGAGCGCGTAGCCCACCCCGCGCTGGGTGTGGATGAGCGGGGTGCCGAGCGGGTCCAGCTTGCGGCGCAGGTAGCTGACGTAGGTCTCGACGACCTGCGGGTTGCCGTGGTCCCAGCCCCAGACGCCGTCGAGGAGCTGGGCGCGCGAGAGCACCATGCCCGCGTTCCGCATCAGGTAGGCCAGCAGCCGGAACTCGGTCGGCGACAGGTCGACGGCGACGCCGCCGCGGTGCACCGTCCAGTGCGCCTCGTCCAGTTCGAGGTCGGCGACGCGCAGCACGGGGTCGCGCTCGTCCGCCGGCGGGGCCGTCCGGCGCAGGACGGCCCGCACCCGGGCGATCAGCGCCTCGATCGAGAACGGCTTGGTGACATAGTCGTCACCGCCGAGCGTGAGGCCCGTGACGGTGTCGGACGGGGTGTCCCGCGCGGTCAGGAAGATCACCGGCACCTGGTCGCCGTCCGCGCGCAGCCGCCGGCACACCTCGAAACCGTCCATGTCGGGCAGCATGACGTCCAGCAGCACGAGGTCGGGGCGCTCCGCCTTGACCGCCCGCAGGGCCTCGCCGCCGTTCTCGACGGTGACGGTCACGAACCCGTGGAAACGCAGCGCGACCTCGATGAGGTCACGGATGTTGGCCTCGTCGTCCACGACGAGCACCCGCCGGCTCTCACCCATCGGCTCCCGCGCTCACTCCTAGACCCCTCACCCGCCCGAAAC
>NZ_SMKY01000406.1 GCF_004349235.1 Actinomadura darangshiensis
CTCCTTGTGGTGGGATGACCCCCCACACCCCCCGGTTCGCTCCGCTCATCCTGAGCCGACTCCGGATCCGACCGGAACAACCCGAACCCCCTGTCGGCGAAAGCGGCCCGGGAGCTCCACGTCTTCTGCCCGTCGAGCAGCCAGCCGCCGTCGGTCCGCGTGGCCGTGGAGCGCAGCGCCGCGAGGTCGCTGCCCGCGCCGGGCTCCGACCACGCCTGCGCCCAGATCACCTCGCCGGCCGCCATCGGCGGCAGGATCCGCGCGAGCTGCTCGGGCGTCCCGTGCTTCAGCAGCGTCGGGGCGAGCAGGTTGATGCCGTTCTGGCTGACCCGTCCGGGCGCACCCGCCGCGTAGTACTCCTCCTCGAAGACGAGCCACTGCAGGACGGACACGCCGCGCCCGCCGTACTCCTCGGGCCACGACACCACCCCGAACCGCGCCGCGCCGAGCGTCCGCTCCCACTCGCGGTGCGCCGCGAAGCCCTCCTCGGTCTCCAGCGACGGCAGCGGCTCCGCCGGGACGTGCCCGCGCAGCCACGCCCGCACCTCCGCGCGGAACTCCTCGTCGGCGGCCCCGAACTCAAGATCCATGCGCACCTCTTTCTAACAACTGTTTGGTAGAGTATCCGTCCCGCCAGCCCTCTGCCGACCCCTCCCGGCCAGTGAGATCCCCCGGGACCGGGAATCCGGCGGTGCGCGACGCCCGCGGCGCCTACGCTCGCGGCATGTCGTCACCCGCGCAGATCGTCATCGTCGAGGGCGGCGAGCACTGGGTCGCCTGGGACAAGGGCCAGGGGGCCCTCGGGGGCGAGTGCGTCCTGTTCGTCTCCTCGCCGCACGAGATGGACCGCTACAAGGACTGGTACGACCGCCGCTGGAACCGGGGCCCGGACGCCGTCTACCTCGTCGACCACGATCGACGGGTCCTGCTGTTCTCCTTCATCTACACCTACGACCTCCCCGACGCGCAGGCGTACCGGGCGATGCTGCTGCGGCTCGTCCGGCACATGTGGAAGGGCTGGCGGGTCGACTGGGCGTACAACGGCGTCGAGGACGTCGTCGCCCACCTGGGCCTCGACGTGTCCGTCCTCGGCCCCGACCCGGGGCGGCCTCGGCCCAGGCCGAGACGACCGGCCCTCCACCACCGGCGTCCGGACGACCAGAACCATTGCCTGGTCACGGTCGACGACGGCAGCGCCGTCCGGGCGTACGGCGTGACCCCGGCCAGCGACGAACTGCTCGGTCTCGGACCGCAGTTGCTGGAGCGCCTGCCGGAGGAAGCGCGGCTCGTCGCGTGCGAGAGCGTTCCGCGGGCCGGGCTGCACGTCGATCTGCCGACCCGGACCGGCGGGTACTGGACGCAGGGCTTCATCCACGGCGCCCTCTATGAGGCGTCCCGGACCTGGCCCGGCTGGCGGTGGGACTTCTGGGAGGACGATTACACCGTGCAGCGCGCCCGCGCCGGCGGCGCCGTCACGATCCCCGACCCGGACGTGGGCACCGCGATCACCGACTTCGTCACCCGGCGGGCGCGCCTGCTGGGCTGGGACGCCGAGCTGGCCCGGAGCCTGCTCCCGGAGGTCCTCGCGGAGCCCGACGACGAGCGGCGGATCGCCGCGCTCGCCGATTTCATCCAGGTCATGCCGTACTGAGACGGCGGATCGGGCCGCTAGGGGAGGCGGGCGACGCCGCAGAAGGCGTCCACCTCGGGCGGGGGGCCGAAGGGGGACGGCTCGGCGCGCCACCGGGAGACGGTGACGACGCCGGGGTCCAGCAGCTCCAGCCCGGCGAAGTAGCCGGCGATCCGGTCGGGGGAGCGGAGGTTGTAGGCGACGCCGCCCGCCTCGACGTACCGGGCGACGGCGCGGGCGCGGGCGGTGTCGTCGACGCCGTCGCCGCCGGGCGTCCCGAACACGTTGGTGCCGTCGTTGACCACCACGTGGCTGCCGGGCGCGAGCGGCGCCACCAGCCGGGCGAGCACGCCCTCCGGGTCCTCGTCGTCGGTGAGGTGGCCGAGGATGCCGAGCAGCAGCAGCGCCACCGGCCGGTCGAGGTCCAGCGTCTCGGCGGCCTTGGCGAGGATCAGGTCCGGGTCGCGGACGTCGGCGTCGACATAGGACGTGACGCCCTCCGGGGTGGAGGTGAGCAGCGCGCGGGCATGCATCAGGACCAGCGGGTCGTTGTCGACGTACACGATGCGCGCGTCGGGCGCGGCGCGCTGAGCCACCTCGTGGGTGTTGTCGACGGTCGGCAGGCCGGTCCCGACGTCGAGGAACTGCCGGATCCCCGCCTCGCCCGCCAGGTGCCGGACGGCGCGGCCGAGGAACGCCCGCGAGTGCCGGGCGATGTCCACCTGCTGCGGGAAGATCGTGACGAACTCGTCGCCGACCTCCCGGTCGACGGGGTAGTTGTCCTTGCCGCCCAGCCAGTGGTTCCAGATGCGCGCCGAATGCGGAACGGACGAGTCGATCTGCTGGTGCTCGGCCATGGGAGTCCTCCGGTGCCGGAACGGTCGCGGCCGATCCTACTTTTCCGATCCCGGCCCGCGGGATCGTTCCGCCGGAGACACCGGCGAAGTTAAGATCACGCTCTAGAATCACGTTCGGAGTCTGGAGCGGCCATGGCGAGGATCATCGAGCACGGCACCTGGAACCTGGAGCCCGCGGACGAGGACCTGCACGCCCCCGGTCCCGAAACGCTGTGGAACGAGTCCTACTACTTCGACTTCGCCGCACCGGACGGCTCCATCGCGGGCTACGTGCGGCTCGGCCTGTACCCGAACTGGGACCGCGCCTGGTACTGGGCCGCGCTGGTGAGGCAGGGGGAGCCGCTCCTCCTCGTCGCCGACAACGACGCACCGCTCCCCAAGCCCGGCACAGCCGACGTCCGCACTGGCGCGTACACGGCGACGCAGCGGATCACCGAGCCCTTCGGCCCCGCCGAGGTCACCCTGGACGGGACCGCCTCGATCCTCCCCGACCCGACCGCCGCCTACGGCGACCACGCCGCCGCCGAGACCACCCGCCTCACGTTCGACCTGCGCTGGGACACCGTCAGCGGCGTCTACCCCTACAAGGACATCCCGCGCTACGAGATCCCCTGCACCGTCTCCGGGACGGTCACCGCCGGCGGCGAGACGATCGCCATCGACGCGCACGGGGAACGCGACCACAGCTGGGGCGAGCGCGACTGGTGGAAGGTCTCCTGGCTCTGGACGTCCGGCCGCCTCGGCGACGGCACGTTCGTCCACGGCATGCAGGCCAACGTCGGCTTCCCGCTTCCGTGGCCCTGCTTCGCCGTCCCGCCGGGCGGCGAGATCGAGCACCGCGACGGCTTCACCGCCGAGACGTCCTTCGCCGCCGGGCTGCCCGCCCGCTCGCGGCTCCGCTACCCCGGCGCACCCATGACCGTGACCCCGGTGGCGTTCGCACCCGTCGCCGTCACCTCGCCCGACGGCCGCCCGGCCCGCTTCCCGCGCGCCCTGTGCCGGTTCGAGGCCGAGGACGGACGCAGCGGCCACGGCTGGACGGAATGGCACCAGCCGCCCGGCTGGGAGGACCACGGCTGGACCCACCTCGCCGAGGACCCCGCATGACCGCCTCGGGCGCCGGCGCCCTGACCGCGCCCTGGCTGTCCGACGCGCTCGGGACGAAGGTCGCCGCCGTCCGCACCGAACCCGTCGGCACCGGCCAGGTGTCCGACAGCCTCCGCGTCTTCCTCACCTACGCGGGCGGCACCGCCCTCCCGCCCACGATGATCGCCAAGGTGCCGGCCGCCGACCCGTCCAGCCGCGCCGCCGCCCGCGCCATCCGCACCTACGAGGTCGAGGCGAGCTTCTACGCCGAGATCGCGCACACGCTCGACGCGGGCGTCCCCGCCTGCTACTTCTCCGGCTACGATCCCGAGCCGGACGAGTACGCCGTCCTGCTGGAGGACCTCGCGCCCGCGCGGCCCGGCGACCAGCTCGCCGGGATCACCCCCGCGGACGCCGCCGCCGCGATCGCCGAGATGGCCGCCCTGCACGCCGCCGGCTGGGACGCGCCGGCCCTCGCCGCCCTGCCCTGGCTCAACCGGCACGACGCCGACGCGGCCGCCTTCACCACCGCGATGGTCACCGACCTCTACACCGGGTTCAAGGACCGCTACGCGGCCGACCTCGGCCCCGAGGTCACCACCCTGATCGAGGACTTCCTGCCGTCGCTCGGCGGCTACCTCACCGCACGCGAAGGCCCGTCCACCCTCACCCACGGCGACTTCCGCGCCGACAACCTCCTGTTCGGCGGCCCGCGCACCGCCGTCCTGGACTGGCAGACCTGCGCCTACGGCCCCGGCCTCGCCGACCTCTCCTACTTCCTCGGCTCCAGCCTCCCGGTCGAGGCCCGCCGCGCACACGAACATGACCTCGTCCGGACGTACCACAGGGCCCTCACGGCCCGAGGCGTCCACCTCACCTGGGACGACTGCTGGACCGCGTACCGCCATCACGCCTTCCAGGGCATCGTCATGGCGATCGGCGCCTCCATGCTCGTGGAGCGCACCCCGCGCGGCGACGAAATGTTCCGCACCATGACCGTCCGCCACGCCCGACACGCCCTCGACCTGCACTCTCTTTCCCTCACCCGCGAGGCATGACGGATATATGGTGGTTCGAGCAAATCAATAGGCGGTCTTTGAGGAGACGCTCGTGGCATCGGATCCGCCGGAGGAGTCACCGGGGCAGGACAGGCTCTCCCGGTTCAACACGAACGTCCCGCATCCCGCCCGGGTCTACGACGCCTGGCTGGGCGGCAAGGACAACTACGCCGCCGACCGTGCGGCCGCCGAAGCCGGCCTGGAGGCCTTCCCGTCCACGGTCAAGTCGGTGCGGGCCAACCGCGCGTTCTTGGCGCGGACGGTCGAGTACCTGGTCGCCGAGGCCGGGATCCACCAGTTCCTGGACGTCGGTACCGGGCTGCCGTCGGCCAACAACACCCACGAGGTCGCCCAGGCGATCCTGCCCGAATCCCGGATCGCCTACGTCGACAACGATCCGATCGTGCTGGCCCACGCCCAGGCACTGCTCAGAGGCACCGAATCGGGCGCGACCGACTACATCGACGCCGACCTGCGCGACCCCGGCAAGATCCTCCAGGAAGCGTCCCGCACGCTGGACTTCACCCGGCCGGTGGCGGTCATGCTGATCGCCGTCCTCCACTTCATCCCCGACGACGCGGACCCGCAGCAGATCGTGGACACGCTGATGGCCGCCGTCCCCCCGGGCAGCCACCTGGTGGTGTCCCACACCGCGAAGGACATCTTCCCCGAGGAGATGGCCGCGTTCGAACGGGCCATGAACGCGAACACCGCGGAGAAGGTCACGCTGCGCGACCGCGACCAGGTCTCCGGATTCTTCCGGGGGCTGGACCTCATCGAGCCCGGCGTCGTCCAGGTCCCCCGCTGGCGCCCCCGCTCCGACCTGGAGGCCTCCGCCCCCGCCGTCCTCTGGGGCGGAATGGCCCGCAAACCCGCGTAGTACTCCGCGCGGGTGCGCGACCTCTGATGTACTGCTCGGTGGTCCGAGGAAGCTCCGAGGAGGCGCGCATGGTCAGTGAGAACGCCGACAGGCTGGCGGTGCTCATCGACGCCGACAACGCCCAGGCCACCCTGGTCGAGGGGTTGCTGGCCGAGGTCGCCAAGTACGGCACCGCCCACGTCAAGCGCGCCTACGGCGACTGGACGGGCACGAACCTGCGGAGCTGGAAAGAGCATCTGCTGGCCCAGTCGATCCAGCCCATCCAGCAGTTCGCGTACACCACCGGCAAGAACGCCACCGACGCGGCGATGGTCATCGATGCGATGGACCTGCTGTACTCCGATCGCTTCGACGGGTTCTGCATCGTCTCCAGCGACAGCGACTTCACGCGTCTGGCCGCGCGGATCCGCGAGTCCGGCCTGACCGTGTACGGGTTCGGTGAACGCAAGACGCCCAAGCCGTTCGTGGCGGCGTGCGACAAGTTCATCTACATCGAGAACCTCGTCTACGACGAGGGTGTCGCCGCACCGGCGGCGTCGCTGAAACCGGCGCCTCCGACGTCGGCCGCGAAGCTCAAGCAGGACACCGCGCTCGTCAACCTTCTCCGCAACGCCG
The DNA here is from genome assembly GCF_004349235.1 of Actinomadura darangshiensis. Taxonomy (GTDB): domain Bacteria; phylum Actinomycetota; class Actinomycetes; order Streptosporangiales; family Streptosporangiaceae; genus Spirillospora; species Spirillospora darangshiensis. Next base: position 6,127 of record NZ_SMKY01000406.1, read on the forward strand.
TGGAAGCCGCCTCGGACGAGGACGGATGGGCGCCCCTGGCGTCCGTCGGCCACATCATCACCAAGCAGCGCCCCGAGTTCGACTCCCGCAACTACGGCTACGTCAAGCTCAACGAACTCATCGCCGCGACGACGCTGTTCGTCCTCGACCGCCGCAGCCCCGGCGACGGAAAGGCCGCCATCCTCTACGTCCGCGACAAACGCCACCAGGACAAGAAGCCGGACTCCTGACCGTCCCGTCCCGTCGCCCGGTTCGCCATGCCGTCATGAAGCCAGGTCGGTGAGGAGGTCGCTGAGGACCTGCTCTTCCTCGACACGGGTGGCCCGTTCCCTCATCGCGGTGGCCAGGGGCGGGTCCCAGGGGG
>NZ_SMKY01000407.1 GCF_004349235.1 Actinomadura darangshiensis
CTGCTGGAGGTTCCCGGTGTCGGTGACGGGGTGGCCGGGCGGCGGTCGCGGTCCCGGACGGTGCGGGGCCGGGTCACCGGGGCGCGCCGTCCCGCGGGGAGGGTCCGCGATCCGCACGTGGTGGCGACCCTGCTGGCGGCCGCGCCGCGGCAGCGGGCGCGCGGGCGGTCCGGGCCGGGCCTCGTACTGCGGACCGACGATCTGCGCGAGGCCGTCCGCGAGGGCCGCGAGGGCAACCTGGTGCTGTTCGTCGTGGACGCCAGCGGCTCGATGGCCGCGCGGCGGAGGATGACGACGGTGAAGACGGCGGTCCTCAGCCTGCTCCTGGACGCCTACCAGCGCCGCGACAAGGTCGGCCTGATCACGTTCCGGGGGCGGACGGCCGATCTCGTCCTGCCGCCGACATCGTCGGTCGAGGCGGGGGCGGCGCGGCTGCGGGCCCTGCCGACCGGGGGCCGGACGCCGCTGGCGGCGGGCCTCGTCCGGGCCGCCGAGGTGCTGCGCAACGAGAGGCTCCGCGATCCGGCGCGGCGTCCGCTGCTGGTGGTCGTCACCGACGGGCGGGCGACCGCGGGCGGTGACGTGGACCGGGCGGCGGGCCTGCTGGCCGGCACGGCCGGGATCGTCGTCGACTGCGAGGACGGCCCGGTCCGGCTCGGTCTCGCGGGGCGGCTCGCGGCCCGGCTCGGGGCGCGGCTCGTCCCGCTGCGCGATCTCGATGGAATCGTCCGCGCCCACCGTTCCCAAGACCACAGGAAGGCGGCCTGACATGCCGCAGGGGAAGCCCGTGTCCGTCCCCGACGACGGTCTCACCACCCGGCAGCGCCGCAACCGGCCGCTGCTGATGGTCCACACCGGCCCGGGGAAGGGGAAGTCGACGGCCGCGTTCGGGATGGCGCTGCGGGCGTGGAACCAGGGCTGGCCGGTCGGGGTGTTCCAGTTCGTGAAGTCGGCGAAGTGGCGCATCGGCGAGGAGCAGGCGCTGCGGGTGCTGGGGGCGAGCGGCGAGGGCGGGCCGGTCGCCTGGCACAAGATGGGCGAGGGCTGGTCCTGGATCCAGCGTCCCGGCACCGAGGAGGACCACGCCGCGGACGGGCGCGAAGGCTGGGCGCAGATCAAGCGGGACCTGGCCGCGGAGACGTACCGTTTCTATGTGCTGGACGAGTTCACCTACCCCCTCAAATGGGGCTGGATCGACCTGGACGAGGTCGTCGAGACGCTGACACTGCGTCCGGGCAACCAGCATGTCGTCATCACGGGACGGGACGCGCCCGACCGGCTGATCGAGGCCGCCGACCTGGTGACGGAGATGGGCAAGGTCCGGCATCCGATGGACGCCGGGCAGAAGGGGCAGCGGGGCATCGAGTGGTGAACCGTTTGATCGTCGCGGCGCCGGCGTCCGGCAGCGGGAAGACGACGGTGGCGACGGGGCTGATGGCGGCGCTCCGTGCGCGCGGCCTGAACGTGTCGCCCCACAAGGTCGGCCCCGACTACATCGACCCCGGCTATCACGCCCTCGCAGCGGGACGGCCGGGCCGCAACCTCGATCCGTGGCTCACGGGCGAGGAGCGGGTGGCGCCGCTGTTCCTGCACGGCGCCGCCGGGTGCGACGTGGCCGTCGTCGAAGGCGTGATGGGCCTGTTCGACGGGCGCGCCGACACCGGGTTCGCGTCCACCGCTCATGTGGCGGAGCTGCTCGCGGCGCCGGTGGTGCTGGTCGTGGACGCGGCACGGCAGAGCCGGTCGGTGGCGGCCCTCGTGCACGGGTTCGCGACGTTCGAGCCGGGGGTGCGGATCGGCGGCGTCATCCTCAACCGGATCGGCTCGGACCGGCACGAGGAGCTGTGCCGGAGCGCGCTGGAGGCGACGGGCGTGCCGGTGCTGGGCGCGATCCGGCGGGACGACGCGGTGGTCACGCCGTCCCGGCATCTGGGGCTGATCCCGGCGGCGGAGCGGGGACCGGAGGCGGTGCGGGCGGTCGAGCGGCTCGGCGAGCTGGTCGGCCGGTCCTGCGATCTGGACGCGCTGCTGCGGCTCGCGGGCACCGCTCCCCCGCTGCCGGGGCCGGTGTGGGACCCGTCCGACCAGGTCGAACCGGTGGACGGCGGGCCGGTGCCGGTCGTCGCGGTGGCGGGCGGGGCGGCCTTCACCTTTTCCTATACGGAGCACGTCGAGCTGCTGGGCGCCGCCGGTGCCGAGGTGGCCGTGTTCGATCCGCTGCGGGACGAGGCGCTCCCGGACGGGACGGGCGCGCTCGTCCTGGGCGGCGGGTTCCCGGAGATGCATGCCGCCGAGCTGGCCGCGAACGCGCCGTTGCTCGCCGAGGTCGCGTCGTTCCGCGGGCCGATCGCGGCCGAATGCGCCGGGCTCCTCTATCTGTGCGAGGAACTCGACGGCCGGAAGATGTGCGGCCGGGTGCCGGGCCGTGCCGCGATGACGACCAGGCTCACACTCGGGTACCGGGAGGCGGTCGCGGTGGCGGAATCACCGCTGACTCGCCCCGGCGAACGATTCCACGGGCACGAGTTCCACCGGACGGCCCTGTCCAGTGATGAGACACCCCTGTTCCGCTGGCGGGACGGCGCCGACGGGTACGGAGACGACCGGATCACCGCGTCCTACCTGCACCTGCACTGGGCGGGGTATCCGGAGCTGGCTCAGCGGCTGGTGTCGTCCTCCAGGTCGCCCTCCGCCTTGAGGTAGACCTCCTGGAGGCCCTGGAGGATCTTCGGGTCGGGGTGCTCCCACATGCCGCGTTCGGCCGCCTCCAGCAGCCGTTCGGCGATGCCGTGCAGCGCCCATGGGTTCGACTCCTCCATGAACGCGCGGTTCTCGTCGTCCAGGACGTAAGCGGCGGTGAGCCGGTCGTACATCCAGTCGGCCATGACGCCGGTGGTGGCGTCGTAGCCGAACAGGTAGTCGACGGTCGCGGCCAGCTCGAACGCCCCCTTGTAGCCGTGCCGGCGCATCGCGGCGAGCCACTGCGGGTTGACGACGCGGGCCCGGAAGATCCGGGCGGTCTCCTCCGACAGGGTGCGGGTGCGGACGGCGTCCGGGCGGGTGCTGTCCCCGACGTAGGCCTCCGGGGCCCGGCCGGTCAGCGCGCGGACGGTCGCGATCATGCCGCCGTGGTACTGGAAGTAGTCGTCGGAGTCGGCGATGTCGTGCTCGCGGGTGTCGACGTTCTTGGCGGCGACGGCGATGCGCCGGTAGGCGTTCTCCATGTCGTCGCGGGCGGGGACGCCGTCGAGGTCGCGCCCGTAGGCGTGGCCGCCCCACACCGCGTACACCTCGGCCAGGTCGGCGTCGTCGCGCCAGTTGCGGCTGTCGATCAGCGGCAGCAGCCCGGCCCCGTAGGCGCCCGGCGCCGACCCGAAGATCCGCCGGGTCGCGCGCCGCTCGTCCCCGTGCTGCGCCTTGTCGGCCTGGACGTGGGCCCGGACGTAGTTGTCGGTGCCGGGTTCGTCGAGTCCGGCGACGAGGCGGACGGCGTCGTCCAGCATGGCGACGACGTGCGGGAACGCGTCCCGGAAGAAGCCGCTGATGCGGACGGTGACATCGATGCGCGGCCGTCGCAGCTCGGCGACCGCGACCGGCTCCAGTGCCGTGACGCGGCGGGACGCCTCGTCCCATGCCGGGCGGACGCCGAGCAGCGCGAGCACCTCGGCCACGTCGTCGCCCGCCGTGCGCATCGCGCTCGTCCCCCACACCGACAGCCCGACCGACCGCGGCCATTCGCCGTGGTCGGCGCGGTAGCGGTCGAGGAGCGAGTCGGCCATCGCCTGGCCGGTCTCCCAGGCGAGGCGGCTGGGGACGGCGCGCGGGTCCACGGAGTAGAAGTTGCGTCCGGTCGGCAGGACGTTGACGAGGCCGCGCAGCGGCGAGCCGCTCGGGCCGGCCGGGATGTAGCCGCCGTCCAGGGCGTGCAGGACGTGGTCGAGTTCGTCGGACGTCCTGGCCAGGCGCGGGACGACCTCGGCGGCTGCGAACTCCAGGACGCGGGTCACCGGTTCGCGGCGGTCTGCCGGGATGTCCTTGGTGATGTGGCGGGCGGCGTCCACGGCCCAGCCGGCGTCCTCCATGGCCTGGACGAGATCGCGGGCGGTGGCCTCGGCGGCGTCGACGTCGGCGAGGGCATCGCCACCGTCCTCGGTGAGGCCGAGCGCTTCGCGGAGGCCGGGGAGCGTCTCCCTGCCCGACCACATTTGCCGGGCGCGGAGCATGGCGAGCACCAGGTCGACGCGGGTCGCGCCTTCCGGCGCCTGGCCGAGGATGTGCAGGCCATCGCGAATCTGCGCGTCCTTCACCTCGCACAGCCAGCCGTCCACGTGCAGGATGAAGTCGTCGAACTCGGTGTCGTGCGGACGGTCGTCCAGGCCGAGGTCGTGGTCGAGCTTCGCGGCCTGGATCAGCGTCCAGATCTGCGCGCGGATGGCTGGGAGCTTCGCCGGGTCCATCGCAGCGATCGTGGCGTGCTCGTCGAGGAGCTGTTCGAGCCGGGCGATGTCGCCGTAGGTCTCGGCGCGGGCCATCGGCGGGACCATGTGGTCGACGAGGACGGCGTGCGCGCGGCGCTTGGCCTGCGTCCCCTCCCCCGGGTCGTTGACGAGGAACGGGTAGATCAGCGGGACGTCCCCGAGCGCGGCGTCGGTGCCGCACGACGCCGACATGCCGGCCGCCTTGCCGGGCAGCCACTCCAGGTTGCCGTGCTTGCCGACGTGCACGATGGCGTGCGCGCCGAACTCGTCCGACAGCCAGCGGTACGCGGCCAGGTAGTGGTGGCTGGGCGGCAGGTCGGGGTCGTGGTAGATCGCGATGGGGTTCTGCCCGAAGCCGCGCGGCGGCTGCACCATGACGACGACGTTCCCGGCGCGGAGCGCGGCGAGGACGATGTCGCCGTCCTGGACGAAGAGTTCGCCGGGCGGCGGCCCCCAATGCCGCTCCATTTCCGCGCGCAGGTCCTGCGGGAGGGTGCGGTACCAGCGTTCGTAGGACACAGCGGAGATGCGGACGGGGTTGCCTGCGAGCTGCTCTTCGGTAAGCCAGTCTTCGTCCTGGCCTCCGGCGGCGATGAGCGCATGGATGAGCGCGTCGCCGTCCTGGTCTTGGACACCGGGAAAACTATCGCCGAGGTCGTACCCGGCCTCTTCGAGGCGTGCCAGCAGGCTGACGGTGCTCGCCGGGGTATCGAGGCCGACGGCGTTGCCGACGCGGGAATGCTTGGTCGGATACGCCGACAGCATCACGACAACGTGCCGCTCGGCGGGCGGAGTGTGGCGAAGACGGCCGTGCCGGACGGCGATCCCGGCGACCCGCGAGGCCCTTTCGGGGTCGGCGCGGTAGACGGTGAGGCCGTCCTCGTCGATCTCCTTGAAGGAGAACGGGACGGTGATGATGCGTCCGTCGAACTCGGGGATGGCGACCTGCGAGGCGGCGTCCAGCGGCGACAGGCCGTCGTCGCTCGCCTCCCAGTCCGCGCGGCTCGTCGTGAGGCAGAGGCCCTGGAGGATGGGGACGTCCAGTGCGGCCAGCGCACCCACGTCCCACGCCTCGTCGTCACCACCGGCCCCGGCGGTCGCGGGCTTGGATCCGCCCGCCGCGAGGACGGTCACGACCAGCGCGTCCGCTTCGCGAAGCGTGTCGAGCAGCTCGGGCTCGGCCGTGCGCAGGGATGAGCAGAACACGGGCAGCGCCCGTCCACCCGCGTCCTCGACGGCCGCGCACAACGTCTCCACGAACGCGGTGTTCCCGGCCATGTGATGGGCGCGGTAGTAGAGCACGCCGATAACGGGACCGTCGTTCGCGCGGGCGTCCCGCTCCAGGCGTCCCCACGTCGGCGTGGGCTGCGGCGGTGCGAACCCGCGCCCGGTCAGCAGCACGGTGTCCGACAGGAAGGCATGCAGTTCAGCGAGGTTGGCGGGCCCGCCATGGGCAAGGTAGGCATGCGCCTCAGCGCAGACACCACCGCTGACCGTGGACAACTCCATCAGCTCGGCGTCGGGGGCCTGCTCACCACCCAGAACGACAACCGGCCGGGGACCCGCGAGCAGCACATCCAGCCCGTCCTCCCAGGCCCGCCGCCCGCCGAGCAGCCGCACCACGACGAGATCGGCGCCCTCGACCAACTCGGGCAGATCGTCCACGGCGAGCCGCGCCGGGTTGCCCAGCCGGTAGGCGGCACTGGACGCGCGTGCGCTCAGCAAATCGGTGTCGGATGTCGACAGCAGCAGGACGGTGCCAGCGGCCACGGCCGTTCCTCCCCTGGGGTCCTCGCCCCGGTCGCGGGTGTCGCGACGGCAGGAGTCTCCTGGCTCCCGGATCGATGCTCGCCCCGGCCTTCCCGTCCTTGCGGACAGTGGCCTAAAGCGGGGTTCGCTCCCCGGTCACAGTGGCGGGACCGCGCCGGATTCACACCGGCTTCCTCCCATTTGCCATCGCCTGCCCAGAACCCTACGGCAG
>NZ_SMKY01000408.1 GCF_004349235.1 Actinomadura darangshiensis
GGTCAGGGGTTGGGGCGCATGTGCTTTTGTGTCCATTCCTCGAAGGTGGTGAGGGGGATGCCGAGGTCTCTGGCGTACTGGGGGCGGCCTGGCTGGCCGGTCGCGTTCAGCCACTCGTGCGAGGCGCCCATCGCAGGCATTCCGGCGGCGAGGGCCTCCTGTTCGGTCATGTCCGGTGCGGGCAGGTGCGTGCCCAGAGCGCGGGAGAGGACTTCGGCGATCTCCGTCATCGACAGGTAGTCGCTTGCCAGTTCCAGTTCGACCCCGTCGAATCGCTTCGGCGCGGTGATGGCGGCGGCGGCCGCCCTGCCGATGTCGTCCACCGCGACCAGGGACAGTCGGGTTTCGGGGTTCAGGACGCTCACCAGGCCGCCTTGGACGCCGCGCGGGAACAGGAACGCCATGGACGGCAGGAAGTTCTCCATGAAGAAGCCGGGCTTGAGAAGCGTCCAGTGAGGGAAACCGGCCGCGCGGACCCGGTCTTGGATCGCGCTTTTGGCGCCAAGGGTGGGCTCCATCGAAGCCCAGCGGCCTTCGGCCCAGCCGGGAGCCTGGGTGTGCTGGCCGGCGCCGGTGACCGAGGTGTGGACGAACTGCGGCACCCCGGCGGCCTTCGCGCCCTCGATGAGGTTGACGCCCTGGGCCACCTCCCCTTCGAAGTCGAAGCCGTCCTCGGTCATGCCGGGCATCTGAACGGAGAAGACGGCGCGAGCGCCCTCGGCGGCCCGGGTCACCGAGCCGCGGTCGTGCAGATCGCCGGTGACCAGTTCGGCGCCGAGCGCCTCGACGGCCTTGGCCGTGCCGGTGGTCGGGTCGCGCACCAGCGCGCGGACGGAAACGCCCGCCGTCCGCAGGGCGCGGGCGGTGGCCCCGCCCTGCCTGCCGGTGGCGCCGGTGACAAGGACGGGCCTGGAATCTTCGGACACGGTGCTCCTTCGGGGTCCACGGAAACGGCGGGGCCCGCCATTTCTCTTCCGGTACGATATGGCGGGCCCCGCCACTTAGCAACCCTGGAGGTGACGCCATGCCCGACCGCCAGCGTGCCGACGCCCGGCGCAACTACACGCGCATCCTTGCCGTGGCCAAGGAGGAGGTCGCCGCCAACGGCGCCGGCGCCTCCCTGGAACAGATCGCCCGCACCGCCGGGGTCGGCTCGGCGACCGTGCGCCGGCACTTCCCCACCCGCCGCGCACTGCTGGAAGCGGTCTCCCGGGACTGGATCGAGGCCCTGTGCGTCCGCGCCCAAGACCTCACCGGCAGGGACGACAGCCGGAACGCGTTGCTGGAATGGCTGAGTGAAGTCATTGCCTACGGTGTCTCGGTCCGGGGGCTGGCAGCCGCGCTGGCTTATGACGGTGCCAGAGCCGACCTGGTCGAGAACAGTTGCTCGGCGGCGTTGGAAGAGGCGGCAGGCCCGCTGCTGCGCCACGCCGTGCAGGACGGCACGGTGGCGACAGGCGTCACCGTCGGCGACCTGATCACGCTGGTCGTCGGCATCGTCCTGGCCACCGAGCACAACCCCGACCCCGCCACCCGGGCGGACGAGCTGTTCCGGCTGGCCGTCGCGGGACTGAGCCCGCAGCCTTGACCAAGGCACACGACCGGCGGAGCCAAGAGCGGGCCTACATCTTTCACGGTCCACCCACCACCCCGTCACCAGCCGGGGACGTCGCGAAGCTGTCGGAGGCGCTGGCACGAACAACGGCGGAGATTGGGTGGAGCTGGCCCCCGGCCCCGGCCCCATTGCCGTCTGGTGACAGCAAGGACCCGGATGGCCCCAAGCCGCTGGTGACCCGTCGCGCTTTCGCGGCCCTGCTGTCCGACCTGAAGCGGTAGGCGTTCAGTAGCGGCCCGCACCGCCGGAAACCGGGCAGGCGGTCCACGCCGCGGACCGCGTGGGCGCAGCGCGCCGACCTCGCACGCGCGGTGACCCCGCGCCTGGGCGAGCATGGTCCTCGCCCAGGGCAGGGCCCCAGGGTCAGCCGCTGCGGCAGGTGTCGATTGTTGCTAGTTCCGGTACCGGAACACGATGCGGCCGCGCGTCAGGTCGTACGGGGTGAGCTCCACCAGCACCCGGTCTTCCAGCAGGATCTTGATGTAGTTCTTGCGGACCTTCCCGCTGATGTGCGCGAGCACCCGGTGGCCGTTCTCGAGCTCCACGGTGAACATGGCGCTGCGCAGGCACTCGACGACCTTGCCCTCGAGTTCGATGCCGTTCTTGTTCTTCGTCATCGCACCAGCTCCAGGTTGCTGCTCACACGCCGGGCCCCGATGCCCTCGAACAGCTCCGAGGCGGCTTGGTTGGACTCGTGGACTTCGGCCGAGGCCACGGCGAACCCCGCGCGGTGCAGCGTCCCCAGCGCGTGGGCCAGCAGCGCCCGCGCGATGCCGCGGCGCTGCTCGCCGGCCCGGACCGCGACCAGCCCGATGCGGGGCCGGTGCACCGTCACCACCCGGATCAGCCCCAGGTAGCGGTCCGGCGCCGCGGCCACCGCGTACTTCGACGGGTCGACGATGGTGTCGCCTTCGGGATGGGGAAGCACCTCCGCGGGCATCGACTGCCACCACCCGACGGTCGCCTCGACCTCGTCGCGGATCGCTCGGTCCACCGCCCGAAGCAGGCCCTCGTCCGCCTGACCGGCGGGCACGATGGTCACGCCCGAAGGCGGCAGGACTTCGTCGAGCCCTGTGACCCGCGGGTCGGTCGGCACGACGTACTCCCACTCGCGGCGCCGGATCCGGAAACCGGCCCGCCGCCAGCCGGCCGTCAGCTCGCCGTCGGCCTCATCGACCACCGTGTACAGCGGTGCAGGGAGTTCCGCCGGCATCGCCTCGGCGAGCCGGTCGAAGGCGGCGTCGTGCCAGGCGTCGATGCTGACGAACAAGCGTCCGTCGGGCCGGTGCTCCGCATATCCGCGGCCGACCACCAGGTCGTCGTCCAGTGCATGCCAATGCCTGTCCGCGACACGCGTGATCATCAGCGCGTCATCGCTCAGGCCGGATGTGAATGGCTTCGTGTTCATCGGCGTCCCCTTTCAGGAGTGCCTCGATCTCAGGCGCTCCTGGCGACACCGAATGTCAGCCGCCGGACCGTGACGGGCTGAGGGAGCACCCATGGGTGACTGTGTTCACGGGTCTCACCTCCTACGACGTCTTCACGGTCGGCCGCGACGGTAGCAGCGGGGCGCCGCCTCGCTCAAATCATTTTCGTACCGGCCGTCTGGTGCGTAGGCACCAGGACGGGTGAGCGGCTGGTCTGGGTGCACCAGGGGAAGACGGCGGCTGGGGACGATGTCCGGCGGGGGCACCGGAGGGAAGCGTTGGAGGCGCGCGAATCTCGCGCAGTTCGGTCCACGCATTTGTCCGCAACGATGAAAAGGACATCTATGTCCGAAGCTGTGGCTTCCCCGGTCCGCATCGGGAGGCTGTCGATCGGTGTCCTCGGCATTTTGGCGCTCGCCCTCGGCACGCTGCAGTCGGTGGTGGAGCCCGCGCTCCCGCTGCTTCAACGTGAGCTGGGGGTCAGTCCTGCCGAAGGGGCACTGATCGGCAACACATTGCTCATCACCGGCGCGGTCGTCACACCCGTCGCGGGGAAACTCGGCGACCGCTACGGGGGAAAGCGGGTGCTGGTCGGGCTGATGGCCGTGGTGTCGGCCGGTGGTCTGCTGGCCGGCCTGGCGCCGAATCTGCCGGTGCTGCTGCTCGGTCAGGTACTGCAAGGCGTCATGGTGGGGGCGCTGCCTCTCTCGATCATCCTGGTGCGCAAGCACCTCCCGGCACGGGAGTCGCAGGTGGCGATCGGGCTGGTCGTCGGGCTGTTCACGGGCGGCGGCATGGTGGGCACGCTGTTCGCCGGGCCGCTCGCGGAAGGACTGTCGTGGCATTGGATGTTCGCGGCACCGACGATCGCGATCATCGCGGCGACGTTGGTCGTGACCCGGCTGATGCCGCATGACCCGCCGATCCGATCGGACGACCGGATCGACTGGCCCGGCGTTGTTCTGCTGAGCGGCACGCTGCTCGCGTTCATGCTCGGGCTCGTGACGATGACGAGCGGCGATCTGCCGCCGCTCGGGGTCGGTGCCATCGCGGCGGCCGTGGCCGCCCTCGCGGCCGGATGGGTCGCCGTCGAGCGCCGTGCGGCCTCGCCGATGGTCGATCTGCGAATGCTGGCGAAGCCCGCAATGCGCAATTCGTTCGTGCTCACTTTCGTCATCACCACCGGTTTCGGGATGGTGGGCTTTCTGCTCCCGCAGTTGTTCGCGCTACCGGCCGACGGGTACGGCTTCGGGCTCAGTACCACCGACATCGGGCTTTTCCTGATGCCCGGAGCCATCGCCGGGGCGGTGAGCGATTCGGTCGGCGGGATCGCGGCGCGGCGGTTCGGTCCGCGTGCCGTGGTCATCGCGGGCGCCGTCGTCACGGCGGCCACGATGATCACCCTGGCGTCGCTGCACACGGCGGCATGGCAGCTCGTCCTCGCGAAGGTACTGACCGCGTTCGCCGCGGGCGTCGGTACCACGGCGCTGCTCACCGGCGCCGCCACCGCCGTCGACACCAGGGACACCGGCATCGCCACAAGCCTGCTCGTGGTGACGCGCGTGATCGGCGTCGCCTTGGGGGCCCAGATCGGCGGCGCGATCCTCGACGCCGGGGCCGACCCGATGACGAGCCTGCCGAACGAATCGGCCTTCGTCACGGGGTTCGCCGTCGCCGGCCTCGTCGCCGCATTGTCACTGCCCATTGTCCGTATCACGAAGAAAGGCGCCCAGGCATGACACACATGACCACTACCGCGAAGCGCAGAGTTCTGATCTCCGGGGCCAGTATCTCCGGACCCGCGCTGGCGTACTGGCTGCACCGGTCCGGATTCGCGGTCACAGTGGTGGAGAAGGCAGGCGCACTGCGCGACGGTGGGTACCCGATCGACATCCGCGGTACCGCGATAGAGGTGGTCCGGCGGATGGGGATACTGCCGCGACTGCGGGACGCGCACATCGACTCGCGGCGCGCCACCTTCCTCGACGCCGATGGCGGTGAAGTGGCCTCGCTCACCCCGAGCGCCGTTGCCGGCAGTGTCGAGGGGCAGGACCTTGAGGTGCGTCGCGGGGATCTGGCCGCGGTTCTCTACGCACTGGTTCGCGACGACGTGGAATTCCTGTTCAACGACTCCATCGACACCCTCGACCAGTCCGAAGAAGCGGTCGACGTTACTTTCCACAGCGGGCGACGGCGCACGTTCGATCTGGTAGTCGGCGCCGACGGTATGCACTCACAAACCCGGGAGTCCCTGTTCGGCCCCGAAGAGCAGTTCCACCGCTACCTCGGCTACTGCTTCGCCATATTCACCATGCCGAACACCTTCGGGCTCTCCCACGAACTCATGGTGTGGAACACCCCGGGGAAGGCCGCGGCCCTCTACGCCGTCGGGGACGACGACGAACTGCACGCCTTCCTGAACTTCTACCGACCGGACCTGCCGTCCGATGCCCTCCGGGATCCTGACGCCCAGCGGGATCTGGTCGCCACGACCTTCGCCGGAGCGGGATGGGAGGTCCCGGGCATGGTCAGCGCCATGCGGGACGCGGATGACCTGTTCTTCGACACGGCCGGTCAGATCCGCATGCCCCAGTGGTCTAAGGGCCGAGTCGCGCTGATCGGCGACGCCGCGTACGCGCCCTCGTTCCTTACCGGACAAGGCTCAAGCCTTGCGCTGGCCGGTGCTTACATGCTCGCCAACGCCCTGGCCGCGAACCAGGACCACGCCGCGGCCTTCGCCGCCTACGAACGCGACCTCCGCGAGTTCGTGGCCATGAATCAGGCGCTGGTCGACAAGGGCGGGGCGACGCTCTTCCCCACCACGGCGCAGGCCCTGGAGCAACGCAACACCAGGCTGCGCAGCCTCGTCACCATGCCCGCCGCGGCAGCACGACCGGCCCACTCGGCCCTCACCCTGCCGACAATCGTCCCGATGCCGTAGGCACCCTGCTGATCAGCGCCGCCGGCGCACGATGGGCTCAGATCGGTCCCAGCGGGTTCCCCGACAGCCTCGCCAGGTCCGTTACGAGTGGAGCCGGGTGCCCCCGGACCGGTCGTAGACGCGCAGTGCGGGCCCGATCGCGTAGCCGCGGAAGTCCGTGGTGGCGGGCAGCAGCGTGATCTGCGTCTCGCGCAGGTCCCAGGAACGGTTCCTGCCGATTCGGCGCTGGACCAGCGTGTTGACGTCCAGCCAGAAGGCGCTGCGGTGGAACGCGACTCCCACCCACACGATGAAGGGACTGACGCACAGCGCGGTGATGGCCAGCGTGGCCGCTGCCCCTCACCTTCCCCGGGCGCCCGTCCGACCACGCTCCCTCCCCACGCTCTGAAGGGTTGGATGTCCTGGACGGCCGGGCGGTTCGCCGTCCGCCGGGCTCAGGGGCTACGAGGGGCGGGCGGTGCCGTTGCCGGGGG
>NZ_SMKY01000409.1 GCF_004349235.1 Actinomadura darangshiensis
GAGGACGAGGACGGGGGACGGGCCGGCTCGGCCGCGCGGGAGATCGCCACCGCGCTGGGCGTCCTGGTGGTGTACCTGGTGTTCACGCACGCCCTCAAATGCGAGCGCGGCGCGGGCGACGCGCACGGACGCGCGCTGCTCGACTTCGAGCGCTGGGCGCGCCTGGACACCGAACGCCCGCTCAACGACCTGCTCGTCCGGCACGGGTGGCTCGGGGCCGTGGCCGCCTGGGAGTACGCGACGACGTACGTGATCGGGACGTTCGGATTCCTCGCCTACCTGTGGTGGAAGCGGAACCCGGCCTACGCGTGGGCGCGCAACACGCTGATCCTGGTGACGCTGATCGCGATCTGCTGCTTCGCCGCCTGGCCCACCACCCCGCCGCGGCTGCTGCCCGGCGAGGGCTACACCGACATCATCGCCATGCACCACCCGCCCGCCACCTGGGGCACGACCCTGGTGTCGGCGGGCGCCAACCCGTACGCGGCGATGCCGAGCCTGCACATCGGCTGGGTCGCCTGGATCGGGATCGCCGCGCTCCGGGCCCGGTGCGGCGCGTTCTTCACCTGGCTCTGCGCCCTGCACCTGGTGGTGACGGCCCTGGTGATCGTCTCGACCGCCGCCCACTACGTCGTGGACATCCCGGGCGGGCTGCTGCTCGTCCCGGCCGCCGCCGGCGCCGAGCGGCTGCGCGGCGGGCTGATCCGCGGCCTGCGCTCGCCGGACATCGTCCCGGGCAGGGCGCCCGGACGGGAGCAGCGGGTGGCCGCCGCCGACGCGTTCTTCCTGCACGTCGAGAGCCGGGAGGTCCCGCAGGTCGTGGGCGGCGTCGCCGAGTTCGCCGGGCCCGGGCCCCCGGCCGAGCAGGTGCGCGCCATGCTGGGCGAACGGCTGCCGCACCTGCCGCGCCTCACCCAGCGGATCCGGGACGGCGGCGTCCTGCGGCGGCCCCGCTGGGTGGAGGCCGGCCTCGTCGACCTGCGCAGGCACGTCGTCGAGGTCGACCTGCCGTCACCGGGCGGGCGTCCCGCCCTGGACGACCTCGTCGCCCGCCTGATCACCGAGCCCCTCGACCACGACCGGCCGCTGTGGCGGTTCTGCCTCGTCCGGGGCGGGCCGCACGGACCGGACGCGGTCGTGATCCTCCTTCACCACGCCATCGCCGACGGGATCGGCGTCGTCGACATCCTGCGCGGCATCCTCGAACCCCGCCTTCCGGAGGCGGAGCCGATGCGAGGCCCGGGCGGGCTCGCGCGCGCGGCGGCCGTCCTGCCGGGGCTGGTGCAGCTCGGGCTCGACGGCGCCGCCCCGACCGTGTCCGTCACCGGGACGCTCGGCCCCGACCGCGCCTTCGGCACCGCGACGCTGCCGCTCGACCGCGTCCAGGACGTCGCCCGCGCGGCCGGCGCCCGGGTCACCGACGTGCTGCTCGCGCTGACCGGCGAGGTCGTCGCGGAGACCCTGGACGGACGCGGCGAGCGGGCCGGCGGCCGGCCGCTGCGCGCCGCCGTCCCGATGACCCTGCGCGCCCCCGCGCCGCCCGGCCGGGGCCGCACCGCCGTGCCCGGCAACCTGACCGCCGCGTTACGGCTCGACGTGCCGGTGGGGCCGATGCCCGTCCGCGACCGGCTGGCCGCCGTGCACGATGCGGCGGAACGGCGCCGCGGGTCCGGCCGGGCCGTGGCGAGCACAGCCGCGATGCGCCTCATGGGCCTCCTGCCGCCGCCGCTGCACGCCCGTGCCGCCCGCGGTACTTACCGGGCCCGCTTCTTCGGCGGCATCGTGTCCAACATGCCGGGACCGCCGCTGCCGATGTCGCTGGCGGGCGCGCCGCTCGGGGACGTCCACCCGATCCTGCCGCTCGCGGACGGCGTGCCGTTCGCCGTGGGCGCGCTGAGCTGGAACGGGTCGCTGCACATCTCGGTGACCGCCGAGCCGCGGGTGCTGCCGGAGTCGGCCCGCTTCACCGGCGGCCTGCTCCGGGCGTTCGAGCGGCTGGCGGCCGCGGCCGGCGCGGACAGCGGCGCCGGCAGCGGCGCGCAGAGCGGGACGGCCTGATGGCGTGGTCCGTCGGCTTCAGCCTCGTCGCGGCGTTCCTGTTCGCCGCGGCGGCGGCGCTGCAGTACCGGGCCGCGCGGCGGGCCGTGCACGGCCGGTCGGACGCGTCCGCCGCCCACGGGCTCATCCGCCGGCTGGTCCGCGACCCGGTGTGGCTGACCGGCTGGGGGGTGAACCTGGCCGGGTTCTGCGCGCAGGCCATCGCGCTGCACTTCGGCTCGACCGCGATCGTCCAGCCGCTGCTGGTCACCCAGCTCGTCTTCACGATCGCGCTCGGCACGGTCGGCACCGGCCGCCGCCCGGCGCGGCTGGACCTGCTCGGCGGCGTCGCCGTGTCCGCGGGCCTCGCCGTCCTGTTCACGGTGCCGGGCGCGATCCCGCCGGAGGGCGAGCCGTCCCGGCCGCGGATCTTCCTGGCGGGCCTGATCGCCGCGCCGCTCGTCGTCGTGCTGTCCCGGGCGGCGTGGCTGCGCAAGGGCCCGGTCCGGGCGGCGCTGCTCGGCGTCTGCGCCGGGCTGTGCTTCGCGGCGACCGCCGTGCTGATCAAGCTGACCACCGCCGACCTGGTCAACCGCGGGATCGCGGCCACCGCCGTGGACTGGCCCGGCTACGCGCTGGCCGGCAGCACGCTGCTCGGCCTCGTGATCGAGCAGCGGGCGTTCGCGGCCGGGTCGCTGCCCTCGGCGATGACCGCGATGACGATGACCAACCCCATCGCGTCCTACCTGGTGGCCGCCTTCGCCTTCCACACCCTGCCGCCGCGGACGGCCGCGGCGTTCGTGGCCGTCTCGTTCAGCGTCGTCCTGCTCACCGGCGGGGTCGCGGTATTGTCGCGGTCCGCCCATGCCACCCGGGGAGGGGACACTCCTTGATCACCAGGCGCGCGCTCGTGCTCGCGGGACTCGGCGGCGCGGGCGCCGCCGCCGCCATGGGCGGCACCGCGTACGCCCTGGTGGAGAACGAGGTCCTGCCCGGCAAGGTCCGGCTCGACCGCGCGCTCGGCAAGTGCGGGGACCTGCCGGCGCCGCCCGCCGCGTCCGCCGGCGTCGAGCGGATGACCTGGCATTCGGCGCACCGCCGCACGACGGTCAACGCGTGCGTCGTGGCGCCCGCAAAGGGCCGATCCCCGCGCGGGCTGCCGGTCGTCGTCGCGCTCCACGGCAGCGGCGGCTCGGGGACGTCCGTCGTGGACACCCTGGCCCTGGACCACTACCTGCCGGACGCCGTCGCGAACGGCGGCGTCCCCCCGTTCGCCCTCGTCACCGTGGACGGCGGCCCCGACAACTACTGGCATCCGCGCGCGAGCGGCGACGACCCCATGGGCATGGTCGTGGACGAGCTGCTGCCGCGGCTGCGGGAACGCGGCGCCCGGACGGACCGCATCGGCGCCATCGGCTGGTCGATGGGCGGGTACGGAGCGCTCCTGCTGGCCCGCCGGCTCGGCCGCGGGCGCATGGCCGCCGTCGTCGCCGCGTCCCCGGCCTTGTTCGACTCCTACGCGGACGCGCGTGACACCAACCCCAAGTCGTTCGACGGCCCGGCGGACTACGCCCGCCACGACGTGTTCGCCGCACTGGACGAGCTGAAGGGCGTCCCGCTGCGTGTCGACTGCGGGACGAGCGACCCGTTCGCCGGCCGGGTGCGGGACTTCCGCGACCGCGTCCACCCGGAGGGCGCGATGGACGGCGGCTGCCACGACGGCGCCTTCTGGCGGCCTCGCCTGCGCCCGCAGCTCGCCTTCCTCGGCCACCGTCTGGCCGCCCGCTGAGACCTGGAAATGTCGGTGGCACCAGGGAAGATAGAGCCATGACCGAGACACCGAACCGCTCTTCCGGGGGGCGCGGGGCGTCGTCCCCCCAGAGGGGGCCGGCCCGCACCGAGATCGGCGACCAGGCCGCCTACGCCGCCGCCGTCCAGACCGCCGTCGCGGCCTCCGCCGCCTACTACGGCGAGGGCGACTCGCCGCTCGACGACGACGTCTTCGACCGGCTCGTGCGCGGCATCGCCGCCTACGAGGCCGCGCACCCGGACGAGGTGCTGCCCGACTCGCCGACGGGCAAGGTCGCCGGGGGAGCGGTGATCGGGGACGTCCCGCACACGGTCCCGATGCTGAGCCTCGACAACGTGTTCTCCGCCGAGGGCCTGGAGTCGTGGGCCGCCGGGCTGGTCCGCAGGCTCGGCCGCGAGGTCGGCACGTGGAGCGTGGAGCCCAAGCTCGACGGCCTGGCGATCTCGGCGCGGTACCGCGGCGGGCGGCTCGTCCAGCTGGTGACGCGCGGCGACGGCACCGCCGGGGAGGACGTCTCGCACGGCATCGGCATGGTCCTCGGCCTGCCGGCCCGCCTCGCCGAGCCGGTCACCGTCGAGCTGCGCGGCGAGGTGCTGATGACCCGCGCGCAGTTCGAGGCCGCCAACACCGCCCGCACCGGCGCCGGGGGCACGGCGTTCGCCAACCCGCGCAGCGCCGCGGCCGGATCGCTGCGCGCCAAGGACCGCCCGTACCAGGTCGAGATGACGTTCTTCGCCTACGGCGCCCTCCCGGTGGACGGCACCGGCGACGCGGCGGCCGCACGCCTGCGGGAGCTGCCGCACAGCGGGATCATGGAGCTCGTCGCGGGCCTCGGCGCGAACACCACCGCCGCGACGCCCGTCCCGGCGATCACCGCGACGACGATCGAGCAGGTCCGCAAGCGCGTCGAGGAGATCGCCGCGCTGCGCGCCGAACTGGACTTCGGCATCGACGGCATCGTGGTCAAGGCGGACGCGGCCGCCGACCAGGCCGACGCCGGGATCTCCTCCCGCGCGCCCCGCTGGGCGATCGCCTACAAGCTGCCCGCCGTCGAGAAGATCACCCGGCTGCTGGACGTCGAGTGGAACGTCGGCCGCACCGGCGTCATCGCGCCGCGCGCCGTCCTGGAGCCCGTCGAGGTCGACGGCTCCACCGTCACCTACGCGACCCTGCACAACGCCGCCGACATCGAGCGGCGCGGCCTGATGCTCGGCGACCACGTCACCGTCTACAAGGCGGGCGACGTGATACCGCGCGTGGAGGCGCCGGTCGTCCACCTGCGCACCGGCGGGGAGCGGCCGATCGAGGTGCCGTCGGCGTGCCCGCGCTGCGGCGACGAGATCGACGCGTCCCAGCAGCGGTGGCGGTGCGTGCGGGGCCGCGCCTGCCACGCCGTCGCGTCCGTCCGGTACGCGGTCGGCCGCGACCAGCTCGACATCGAGGGCCTCGGCGAGAACCGCATCGACCAGCTCGTCGACGCCGGGCTGATCACCGACTTCGCCGACCTGTTCACGCTCACCCACGACCAGGTCATCGAGCTGGAGCGGATGGGCGAGACCAGCACCGCCGCGCTGCTCGCCGCGATCGAGGGCGCCAAGGCCAAGCCGCTGAACAAGGTGTTCTGCGCGCTCGGCGTGCGCGGCACCGGCCGGTCCATGTCCCGCCGGATCGCCCGGCACTTCGCCACCATGGACGCGATCCGCACCGCCGACGCGGAGGCGCTCCAGGAGGTCGAGGGCGTCGGGCCGGAGCGCGCCACCATCCTGGTCGCCGAGATCGCCGAGCTGGCCCCGCTGATCGGCAAGCTCGTCGCCGCCGGCGTCACCATGACCGAGCCGGGCGCCGCCGGCCCCGCCGAAACGCCCGAATCCGACGCGTCGGACCTGCCGCTGGCCGGACTGTCCGTCGTCGCCACCGGATCGATGTCCGGCCCGCTGGACGGGCTGTCCCGCAACCAGGTGAACGAGCTGATCGAACGCGCCGGCGGCAAGGCGTCCTCGTCGGTGTCGGCGCGCACGTCCCTGCTCGTCGCCGGGGAGAAGGCCGGTTCGAAGAAGGCCAAGGCCGAGAAGCTCGGCATCGAGATCATCACGCCGGAGGAGTTCGGTACCCGGGTCGCCGGGTTCCTGTAAGAAGATCCTCATGACCGGCCCCACCTCCGCTGACGGTTCGGTCCGCCTCCGCCCGCTCAGCGTCGTGGCGGACGGCGACGACGTCCTCGTCGGCGACCCCGCCACCGGCACCTTCGTGGCGATGCCCCCGGTCGGCGCGGTCGTGATCGCCGCACTCCGCCGCGGCGCCACCGTCGCGGAGGCGGCCCGCGAGGCCGAGGCGTACGCCGGCGAGCCCGTCGACGTCCCCGACTTCGTCGAAACCCTCCACGAACTCGGCTTCGTCGAACCGCCTCAGACCGGCGCGGTCGCCGGGAGACCCCCGTCCCCAGCAGTGCCACCCAGCCGTCCGGCCGACCCAACGCCCCACGCCACCGTGTCCGATGGCGCAACCGACGGTAAGGCTCCGCCTTCCGCGCGCGCCCGCCCGTCGCTCGGAGGGGCGTCCGGCACGGTTCGCGGTGGTGGGGCTAAGGGCGCGGGTGGTGCG
>NZ_SMKY01000040.1 GCF_004349235.1 Actinomadura darangshiensis
GGGTTGGGGGCGGGCAATCGACTCGTGGGAGCCTCTAGGCTTGAGGAATGGCCGAGTACATCTACACGATGCAGCGTGTGCGCAAGGCACATGGCGACAAGGTCGTCCTGGACGACGTCACCCTGTCCTTCCTGCCGGGCGCGAAGATCGGCGTCCTCGGGCCGAACGGCACCGGTAAGTCGACGCTGCTGCGCATGATGGCCGGTCTGGAGCACCCCTCCAACGGCGACGCCCGCCTCATGCCGGGGTTCACCGTCGGCATGCTGCAGCAGGAGCCGCCGCTGAACGAGGAGAAGGACGTCCTCGGGAACGTCCAGGAGGGCGTCGCCGAGACCAAGGCCATGGTCGACCGCTTCAACGAGATCGCCGAGAAGATGGCGACCGACTACTCCGACGCGCTGATGGAGGAGATGGGCAAGCTCCAGGAGCAGCTCGACCACCGCAACGCGTGGGACCTCGACAGCCAGCTCGAACAGGCGATGGACGCGCTGCGCTGCCCGCCGCCGGACGCCGAGGTCTCGAAGCTGTCGGGTGGTGAGCGCCGGCGCGTCGCGCTGTGCAAGCTCCTGCTCGAAGCGCCCGACCTGCTGCTGCTGGACGAGCCCACCAACCACCTGGACGCGGAGAGCGTCCAGTGGCTGGAGCAGTTCCTCGCCAAGTACGAGGGCACCGTCTTGGCCGTCACCCACGACCGGTACTTCCTCGACAACGTCGCCACCTGGATCCTGGAGCTGGACCGGGGGCGCTGCTACCCCTACGAGGGCAACTACTCCGTCTACCTGGAGAAGAAGGCCGACCGGCTCAAGGTCGAGGGCAACAAGGACGCCAAGCGCAAGAAGCGCCTGGAGGACGAGCTGGAGTGGGTCCGGTCCAACCCGAAGGCGCGGCAGACCAAGAGCAAGGCGCGGCTGGAGCGGTACGAGGAGATGGCCGCCGAGGCCTCGAAGTACCGCAAGCTGGACTTCGAGGAGATCCAGATCCCGCCGGGCCCGCGCCTCGGCAACACGGTGATCGTCGCCGACAAGCTGACCAAGGGCTTCGAGGACCGGGTCCTGATGGACGACCTGTCGTTCAACCTGCCCCCGAACGGCATCGTCGGCGTCATCGGCCCGAACGGCGTCGGCAAGACCACCCTCTTCCGCATGATCGTGGGGGAGGAGCAGCCGGACGCCGGCGACCTGCGGCTCGGTGAGACCGTCAAGGTGTCCTACGTCGACCAGGGCCGCGGCGGCATCGACCCGAAGAAGACGGTGTGGCAGGTCGTCTCGGACGGCCTGGACCACATCAACGTCGGCCAGGTCGAGATGCCGTCCCGCGCCTACGTGGCGGCGTTCGGGTTCAAGGGCCCCGACCAGCAGAAGCCGTCCGGCGTGCTGTCGGGCGGTGAGCGCAACCGCCTCAACCTGGCGCTGACCCTCAAGCTGGGCGGGAACGTCCTGCTGCTGGACGAGCCGACCAACGACCTGGACACCGAGACCCTGTCCAGCCTGGAGAACGCCCTGCTGGAGTTCCCCGGCTGCGCCGTGATCACCTCGCACGACCGGTGGTTCCTGGACCGCATCGCCACGCACATCCTCGCGTGGGAAGAGGGCTCGAACTGGTTCTGGTTCGAGGGCAACTTCGCCGACTACGAGAAGAACAAGATCGAGCGGCTGGGCGCCGACGCCGCCCGCCCGCACCGGGTGACGCACCGCAAGCTCAAGCGCGACTGATCGGGCGTACCGGAGGGGCCGCGCGGTCACCGCGCGGCCGTTCCGCTCTGCCCGCGGCTGCGGCGATACAACGCGGGCATCGAACGATGCGTTTTTCGTGTTGGACAGGTATCGTTCGCGTCTCCTATCGTCCGGTTCAGGCACTCTGCCGGATCGAGGAGGACGGGACATTGACGCAGCTCACCGGGCAGATGGTGATCGGTTTCGAGCGCGTCTCCGGGACGGGGCACGCGATCACCGCGATCGATCCCCGTACGGGTGAGCGCCTCGGCCCCGAGTACCGCTACGGCGGCGACGCCGAGGTCGGCCGGGCCTGTGCGCTCGCGGAGGAGGCGTTCGACGCCTACCGGGCGACGAGTCCGCAGGAGCGCGCCGCCTTCCTCGACGCGATCGCCGGCAAGCTCGACGGTCTCGCCGACGTGCTCGTCCGGCGCGCGACGTCCGAGAGCGGGCTTCCCGAGGCCAGGCTGACCGGCGAGGTCGCCCGCACCACCGGCCAGCTCCGCCTCTTCGCCGGCGACCTCCGCTCCGCCCAGGCGGGTGCCGGGGGAGCGGTGCTGAGCGTGGATCCGGCGGGTGATGGCGGGCCTGAGATCCGGCAGGGGCGGGTGCCGCTCGGGCCGGTCGTGGTGTTCGGCGCCAGCAACTTCCCGCTGGCGTTCTCGGTGGCCGGCGGCGACACCGCCGCGGCGCTCGCGGCGGGCTGCCCGGTGATCGTGAAGGCGCACGACGCCCACCCGGGGACGTGCGAGCTGGTCGGACGTGCCGTCTCGGAGGCCGTCCGGGAGGCGGGGCTGCCGGAGGGGGTGTTCTCCATGCTGTACGGGGACGGCCCCACGCTCGGCATCGCGCTCGTCACCGACCCGCGCGTGCAGGCGGTCGGCTTCACCGGGTCGCGGACGGCGGGCCTCGCGATCGCGAAGGCGGCGGCGGGACGTCCCCGCCCGATTCCGGTCTATGCCGAGATGAGCAGCGTCAACCCGGTCTTCCTCCTCGAAGACGCCCTGGCGGAGCGCGGCGCGGAACTGGCGGGGGAGTACGCCGGCTCGCTGACGCTCGGCGCCGGGCAGTTCTGCACCAACCCGGGCCTGGTCTTCGCGGTCAAGGGCACCGACCTCGACGCCTTCCTCGGCACGGCGGCGAAGGCGGTCGAGGCCGACCCGGGGGCGCCGATGCTCACGCCGGGCATCGCCCGCGCCTACGCCGAAGGCGTAGAACGCCTCGAACGGCATCCGGGTGTGGAGATCCTCGCCCGCGGCCGGGAACCCGACGCGGTGGCGGGCTGCCGGGCGGCCCTCGCGGCCGTGGACGCCGGCGACTTCGGCCCCGAGCTGGAAACGGAGATCTTCGGTGCCTGCTCCCTGGTCGTCCGATGCGACGGCCTCGACCAGATGATCGCCCTGGCCCGCGGGCTGGAGGGGCAGCTGACCGCGACGATCCACGGCGGGGGCGAGCCGGCGGCGCGGCTGCTGCCCGTCCTCGAACGGCTGGCCGGGCGGATCCTGTGGGGCGGGTGGCCCACCGGGGTGCGGGTCGGGCACGCGATGGTGCACGGCGGCCCGTACCCGGCGACGTCCGACGCCCGGACGACGTCGGTCGGGAGCCTCGCCATCGAGCGGTTCCAGCGGCCGATCGCCTACCAGGGGGTGCCGCGATGAGCACGCCGGTCGTCACCGGGATGCGGGTGGTGCCCGTCGCCGGCCGCGACAGCATGCTGCTCAACCTGGGCGGCGCGCACGGCCCGTTCTTCACCCGGAACCTTCTGCTGCTCACCGACTCGTCCGGCAGTACGGGGGTCGGTGAGGTGCCGGGCGGGGAGGGCATCCGCCGGACGCTGGAGGACGCCCGCGAGCTGATCATCGGCCGCCCGATCGGCCGCAGCGACGAGATCCTCAACACGGTCAGAGCCACGTTCGGCCATCTGGACGCGGGCGGTCGCGGCCCCCTCACGCACGACACCCGGATCACCGTCCACGCGCTGACCGCGATCGAGTCGGCGCTGCTCGACCTGATGGGGCGGTTCCTCGACGTGCCGGTGGCGGCGCTGCTCGGCGACGGCGTCCAGCGCCGGACGGTCCCGATACTCGGCTACCTCTTCTACATCGGCGACCGGAACAAGACGGACCTGCCCTACGCGGAGCCGCCGGAGGACGGGGACGACTGGGAACGGCTGCGGCGCGAGGAGGCCCTGACCCCGGATGCGATCGTCCGGCAGGCGGAGGCCGCCCAGGAGCGCTACGGGTTCGCCGACTTCAAGCTCAAGGGCGGCGTGCTGAGGGGCGAGGAGGAGGCCGTGGCGGTGCGGGCGCTCGCGGAGCGCTTCCCCGACGCCCGGATCAACCTGGACCCGAACGGCGCCTGGTCGCTGGACGAGGCGATCCGGATCGGCGGCTCGCTCAAGGACGTCCTCGCCTACGCGGAGGACCCGTGCGGCGCCGAGCTGGGCTTTTCGGGCCGGGAGACGATGGCGGAGTTCCGCCGCGCCACCGGCCTGCGCACCGCCACCAACATGATCGCGATCGACTGGCGGCAGCTCGGCCACGCGATCCGGCTCGACGCCGTGGACATCCCGCTCGCCGACCCGCACTTCTGGACGATGCGCGGCTCGGTCCGGGTGGCGCAGCTGTGCGAGGCGTGGGGGCTGACCTGGGGTTCGCACTCCAACAACCACTTCGACGTGTCGCTCGCGATGTTCACCCAGGTGGCCGCCGCGGCGCCCGGCGAGATCACCGCGATCGACACGCACTGGATCTGGCAGGACGGCCAGCGCTTGACCAGGGATCCGCTGCGGATCGCGGGCGGCGAGATCGAGCTGCCCGACCGGCCCGGCCTCGGCGTCGACATCGACGAGGAGCGGATCGAGGAGGCGCACCGCCTCTACGTCCGGCACGGCTTGGGCGACCGGGACGACGCCGCCGCGATGGAGTACCTGGTCCCGGGCTGGAGGTTCGACCGGAAGCGCCCCTGCCTGGTGAGGGACTGAACCCGCGCCGGTAGCATCGGGCCGATCGCGGTTCCCCCGTACCCCCAGGCGAGGACATGCAGCAGATGCCCGAGGCCGAGTACCGGCACGTCTACGAGTTCAGCGTCCGGTTCGGCGACATCGACTCCCAGGGCCATGTGAACAACGTCAAGTTCCTCGGCTACCTGGAGGACGCGCGGCTGGAGATGTTCCACGGCGACCCGGTGCGCAAGGGTGAGCAGCCGGTCCGCGGCATGGTGATCTCGCGGCACGAGATCGACTACCGGCTGCCGCTGCTGCCGACCGTCTACCCGATCCGGGTGGAGACGTGGGTGACCGAGGCCCGCGCGGCGTCGTTCAAGCTGGCCTACGAGGTGCGCGACGACGAGCACGTGTACGCCGAGGCGACCTCGACGCTCGTCGCGTTCGACGTGGAGGCGAACCGGTTGCGGCGGTTCACGCCGGCTGAGCGGGAGTTCATCGGCCGCTACGTGCCGCCCGAGGCGTGACAACCGGGCCGTCACGGATAGGTAACAAGCACAACAGCGATCCGTTTTCGGCCCACTTCTCCCTCTAGTGTCGCGACGCGAATGTGGAGAACCCACGTGAAAGGGGCACAATGCGGCGCGTCTCACGAGGAGCGATGGCACTGCTGCTCGCCGCGGGCATGACCGGGGCGGGCGCCAGCGCGGCGCAGGCGGCGGTCACGACGCAGGCGGGCACCGCGAAGGCCGGCACCGAGAAGGCCGGCACCGCCCAGGCGGGCGACATTCTCGCCCAGCTCAAGGCCATCCCCGGAATGCAGGTCACGGAGAAGACCTCGACGATTCCCGGTTACCGCTGGTTCTGGCTGGAGTACCGGCAGCCGGTCGATCACCGCAATCCGCACGGGCAATGGTTCGAGCAGCGCATCATGCTGCAGCACAAGGCGGCCGACAAGCCCATGGTGCTCTACACCAGCGGCTACGACACGCCGGAGACGATGTTCACGGCCGAGCCGACGGCGCTGGTCGACGGCAACCAGATCTCGGTCGAGTACCGGTACTTCACCCCGTCCCGTCCCGAGCCCACGGACTGGCGCAAGGACACCATCTGGCAGGCCGCCACCGACGAGCACCGCCTGATCGGCGCCCTCAAGAGCATCTACAAGGACAAGTGGATCTCGACGGGCGCCAGCAAGGGCGGCATGACGGCCGTCTACCACAAGCGCTTCTACCCCCGCGATGTCGACGGCAGCGTCGTCTACGTGGCGCCGAACGACGTCAACAACAACGACGACCGCGCCTACGACAAGTTCTTCCAGACGGTCGGCACCGACCCCGAGTGCCGCGCCCACGTCAAGGCGCTCGCGCGCGAGTTCCTCAAGCGCCGCCCCGCGATGCTCAAGCGCTTCAAGGCCGCCGCCGACGAGAACGGCTGGACGTTCGACATCCTGCGCACGCAGGACCGCGCGTTCGAGAACTCGGTGATGGACTTCGAGTGGGGGTTCTGGCAGTACAGCCTGCAGTCGGACTGCGCGACCCTGCCCGCGGTGGACGCCTCTGACGACGACATCTACAAGGCGCTCGACACCGTCTCCGGGCTGTCGTTCTACAGCGACCAGGGCCTCGCCCCGTACATCCCGTACTACTACCAGGCGGGCACGCAGCTCGGCTGGCCCACGCCGAAGTTCAAGAACCTGCGCCCGCTGCTGCGGTACGAGGACAGCTACCAGCCGCGCACCTACGTCCCGCGTGACATCGCGATGCGGTTCGACCACGGCCGCGCCATGCGCGACATCGACGGCTGGGTGCGCCACAGCGCGAACCACATGCTGTTCCTGTACGGCGCGAACGACCCGTGGGGCTCCGAGCCGTTCCGCCTCGGCCACGGCAGCCGCGACTCGGCCGTCTACGTCGCCCCCGGCATGAACCACAGCGCCCGCCTCATCGCCAAGCTGCCCGCCGACGAGCAGTCCAAGGCGACCGCGGACCTCAAGCGCTGGGCGGGCGTCGACTCCGACGCGCCGACGCTGAAGTCCGCCCCTGCCGCAGACGACCCGCTCCAGCTCCAGCGCCCGCCGCTGTAGCCGACCTCCAGCGAAGGCCCGCGGTGTGCCGGCCCGTGCATTGACCCCTTGCACGGCCGGCGCACCGCGCCGCTGTCTCAGGGAGTGGTCAGCCAGGTGACGGTGTTGCCGGGGAGCAGGTCGCCGTAGAGGGGGGTGCTGGTCAGTAGCGGGGTGCCAGACGGGAGGCGTACCGGGTTGTCTCCGCAGTTGAGGGCGCACGTGAGCGGGCCGCGGCGGAAGAACAGTGCCGTGTCGGGGGAGTCGATCCACTCCAGGTCGTCCGGCAGGTCGTCCAGGAGCCGGCGGCGCAGGGCGAGCGCTTCGCGGTACCACGTCAGCATGGAGGACGGGTCGGACGCCTGCGCCTCGGCGGTCAGCGATGCCCACCGTTCCGGCATCGGCAGCCACGGGCGGGTGCCGTCGGGGGAGAAGCCGAAGGGCTCGGCCCGGCCCGACCAGGGGAGAGGCACGCGGCAGCCGTCGCGTCCCACGAGTTGACCGTTCGTGCGGAACCAGATGGGGTCCTGGCGGGCGTCGTCGGGCAGGTCGGTCACCTGCGGCAGGCCCAGCTCCTCGCCCTGGTACAGGTAGGCCGAGCCTGGAAGCGCCAGAAGCAGCAGCAGCGCCGCCTTGGCCCGGGCATGCCCGACGCCCGAGACGTTCCCAGGCTGCTCGTACCGGGTGATGTGGCGGACCGAGTCATGGCTGGACAGCACCCACGTCGGCGCGGCCCCGGTAGGCGCCACGGCCTTTAACGCGGCGACGATCACGTCACGGAAGGCCGTGGCCGACCATGGAGCCAGTTGCAGGTCGAACTGGAAGACCTGGTGCAGTTCGTCTGGACGCAGGTAGAGCGCGAGGTCTTCGGGCCCGTCCGCCCACACCTCGCCTATGGCCATGCGGTCGCCGTCGTACTCGTCGAGGATCTGCCGCCATCTGCGGTACACGTC
Organism: Actinomadura darangshiensis; assembly: GCF_004349235.1. Lineage (GTDB taxonomy): Bacteria > Actinomycetota > Actinomycetes > Streptosporangiales > Streptosporangiaceae > Spirillospora > Spirillospora darangshiensis. Next base: position 7,675 of record NZ_SMKY01000040.1, read on the forward strand.
GTGCACTTCCGGACGGCCGTAGATGGGCCCGTTCAGTATGCGGCGGTCCCGGCCGCCGAGGTCGCGGAACGACTCGTCCTTGAACAGGCCGGCGGCGACGTCGATGCGGAAGCCGTCGACACCGCGGTCGAGCCAGAACCGCAGGATGTCCTCGAACTCGTGGCGCACCTCGGAATTGCGCCAGTTGAAGTCGGGCTGCTCGCGCGCGTACAGGTGCAGGTACCACTCGCCGTCGTCGAGGCGCGTCCAGGCCGGGCCGCCGAACGCCGACGGCCAGTCGGTCGGCGGGTCCTCCTCGCCGGGACGCTCCCCCGGCCTCCCGGAACGGAAGATGTAGCGGGAGCGTGCGGGCGACCCGGGCGGCGCGGCCAGCGCCTCCCGGAACCAGCGGTGCCGGTCGGACGAGTGGTTCGGGACGATGTCGACGATCAGCCGCAGCCCGTGGCGGTGGACGTCCGCCACGAGGGCGTCGAAGTCGTCCAGCGTCCCGAACCTGGGGTCGACGTCGCGGTAGTCGGCGACGTCGTAGCCGCCGTCGGCCAGCGGGGACGTGTAGAACGGCGTGAGCCACAGGGCGTCGACGCCGAGGTCGCGCAGATGCGGGAGCCGGGACCGGATCCCCTGGAGGTCGCCCTCGCCGTTCCCGTCGGAGTCGGCGAAGCTGCGGACGTAGACCTCGTACACGACGGCGTCGCGCCACCACGGGATTCGCGTCATACCCGGCGATCTACCCGCTTATGTCGGGGCGTTCACCATGCTCTGCGCCGCCATCGTGAAGTAGCCCCAGAGCTGCTTCTCCAGCGGCTCGGGCAGCTCCAGCTCGTCGACGGCGTCCCGCATGTGGCGCAGCCAGGCGTCCCGCTCGGCCGCGCCGATGACGAACGGCACGTGCCGCATCCGCAGCCGCGGATGGCCGCGCCGCTGACTGTAGGTGCTCGGGCCGCCCCAGTACTGGATCAGGAAGAGGCGCAGCCTCTCCTCGGCGGGCCCGAGGTCTTCCTCGGGGTAGAGGGCGCGGAGGTCGGGGTCGCCTGCGACACCCTGGTAGAAGCGGTGCACCAGCCGGTGGAAGGTCTCCTCGCCGCCGACCGCTTCATAGAAGGTCACCTGTTCAGCCATAGCGCCCCCACCCTATGTGAGGCGCGTCCCGTTCCTCACCTTGATCCATCAGGGCGCGACGGTCGCCACCGTGACGCCCGCCTCGTCGAACGCCCGTTTGACGCGTTCGCGCAGCTCACGGGCCACGTCGCCCTGCTTGCCCGGTGCCGTCTTCAGCACGACGCGGATCACGATCGCGTCGCCGGCGAGCGCCTGCACGCCCCACACCGACGGCTCCTCCAGGACGATGTCGCTCCACGGCGCGTCCGCGGCCATCTCGTCGGCGGTGCGCTGGAGGAGCTCCTTGACCTTCTCGGTGTCCTCCTGGATGTCGACCGGGATGTCCAGGACGGCGCGGCCCCAGTTCTGCGACTCGTTCCCGACCTTCTTGATCTCGCCGTTCGGGACGTACCAGACGATGCCGTCCATATCGCGCATCCGGGTGACCCGCAGCGTGACGGCCTCGACCGTGCCCTTCGCGGTGCCCACGTCGATGAAGTCGCCGACGCCGTACTGGTCCTCCAGCAGCATGAACAGCCCGGCGAGGAAGTCCTTGACGATGTTCTGCGCGCCGAAGCCGACCGCGACGCCGATGACGCTGGCGCTGGCCAGGATGGGGGCGAGGTTGAGGCCGAGCGAGCCGAGGATGCTGAACGCGGCCGTCCCCATGATGAGGATGGACGCGATGGAGCGCAGCACCGAGCCGAGCGTCTGGGCGCGCTGCGCCCGCCGCTTGTTGAGCAGGGCGGGACTGCCCTCGAAGACCGTCCGGGACCGCTCCTTGACCCGGTCCGACATCGTGCCCTCGGCCATCCGCAGCGTCACCTTGGTGATCATGCGGTGCGCGACGTTCTTCACGATCAGCGCGACCACGAAGGTGACGATGATCCAGAGCAGGGTGATGAGCGGCTTGTCGAGCCAGGTGGCGTAGAACTGGGTGAAGCCGGTGTTCTCCGAGACGTTCCAGACGAGCCGGCACGCGATGCTGGGGTCCTGGCTCTTGCAGGCCGCCTCGGGAGTCCCGGCCTTGTCGGCCCAGGGCAGCAACGGCTCGGCGACCCGTGCGGCGGCGAGCAGCGCGCTCAGAGACGCGGCGGACGACATGGTGTGCGGACCCTCCCCGGCCGGTGACACCTCGCCGTGGACCTGCGGCGGGTACGAGCCCGATCGTAAGGGACGGTACCGATCGGTTCGTACGAAACGCAGGGCGAAATGCCGGGTCTGGCCGGGGAGGGCCCGGCCGGGCGGACGTGTCCCGCGAGGTCCGCGGCTGCCGCGCCGTTCCTGCCGCGGCCCCGCGGGACACGCCCGGTCTTGCCGGGCGCCCGCTGTCGCGGGCGCCCGAGTCTGCTGGGAGCTCGGGTCTGCTGAGGGCCCGGGTCTGCTGGGAGCTCGGGCCGGTCGGGGAGCTCGGTCCCGCCGGGGGAGCTAGGTGCGTCCGCTCACCCCGTGGCAGAGCGGCTGGAGCACGTGCGCGAGCTTCAGGGCGGCGCCGCCCACGTCGTCGACGCGGTGCATGCGCTCTCCCCACGACCACCAGAAGTAGTGGTCCCGGGTCTCGGGAGCCGGCGCGCAGGTGACGTCCTCCGCGAGGCTCGCGGCCTCCGGGTTGACGACCCGCAGGAACGCCGGCCCCGAGCGGGTCCTGACGACGCGGGCGACGAGCCCCCGCGTGTCCAGCTCGTGCTCCAGCTCTTCGAGGTAGCCGACGCGTCTGTCGCTGACCACCTTCGCACCCCCTCCATCAGGCGAGCACACCGCCCGCGGGAACCGCGCACGGCCGACCTTGGTGATCGACACTCTGGATTCGCTCGGTCACACGCCGCGAGAATTGCAACTCTCACGGTGGTGGGTCAAGGGGGCGCCCGTCCGGCGAAGAACCGGATTACCCCACCTCAGAGGAAGTCTTCCTCCCTGCGGAGGAAAAATCTCTACCCACGGGGGACGGGTCCTCCTCCGGCCGGTCCCTCTTCCGTGGAATCGCTTGGCCGAGGGTGTGACGAGGGTTACGCTGCGTGCGCAAGAGATTATCTGTTGTGGCCATCGATACGACCGGTCGCCGTGGCAGGGGACGATCGTCCACCCCCCGAGGGGACGGCGCCCCGGCCCGACGGTGAGGAGGCCGGAGGATGTCGGATCCCCCCCGGAAAGAGACGGAGGTGGCTCGCCGGATCCGCGCGCACGCTTTAGCCCGAGGCCGCTCCCCGGTCGAGATCGCGCAGGAGATCCACGAGCAGTGCGGGCCGCTGTTCGGCACCAGCCGGGTCAAGGCGCACCGCCTGGCCCACGGCGTGGCGCTGTCCGACATCGTGGCGCAGGTCAAGGCCCTCTACGAGGTCGACGGCAAGCCGGCCCCCCGACTGGGGGAGACGCTGCTGTCCGCTTACGAGAGCGGGTACAAGAGACCCGGTCCCGAGTACCTGCACTACCTCTGCGCCGTCTACCGGGTCGAACCCGACGCGCTCGACTACCAGAGTCCCTGCATCTGCGGCCGCGGCCACGCGGCACGCACGGGCGCCGCGAGCGTCCCCCAGCCGCGCACGCCCGACCGGCGTCCGGCACCTGCCCCCGACGCGCTCGTCGGGGCGATCGTCCCCAGGAGCGAAGAGCGCCCCTGGGTAACCGTCACCGATCTACGGGGCCCCGACCGCGCCGACGGCCCCCTGACCATTGATGTGGGAGAGGAGGACATCGTGCTTCGTAGGACCCTTCTGCAGTTGCTGGCCGGAGCGGGCGTGGCGCTCGACGGTCAGTTCCTTGGGGCCGTCGACAACCTGCGCCGCAAGATGGACGACACCCTCGTCGGCGCGACCGTCTCGCCGACCATGCTCGACCAGTGGGAGGAGACGACCTACGGCTACGGCCGGCAGTACCAGGCGACCCCGTCCCTCCGGATGCTCTGCGACGTGCTGCTCGACTTCAGCGAGGTGCGCCGCATGTGCGACAAGCGCCAGCCCGTCGAGCTGCAGGAACGACTGTGCCGGATCGCGGCGCAGCTGTCCGGGCTGTCCGGGCTGATCATGATCAACCTGGGCGACCACCGGCTGGCCCGCTCGTTCTTCCGGACGGCGCGCACCGCCGCCGACGAGACCGGAGACCGGCAGCTGCGCGCCTGGGTGACCGTCCGCGAGTCCCTCGTGCCGATGTACTACGGCGACCCCCGCGAGGCGCTGCACCTGGCCCGCAAGGCCCAGGACCTCGCCGGCCGGACGCCCGGCGTCGCCGCCGCCATGGCGCCCGCCGTGGAGGCCCGCGCCCTCGGCATGCTCGCCCTGCGCGGCCGCGGCGACGCGGCCCCGAGCGCACGCCGCGCCCTCGTGCGCGGCCGCTCGGTGTTCGACCAGTTGTCCAAGACCGACACCTCCGACCTGGTCTTCGGCTTCACCGACCGGCAGATGGCCTTCTACGAGGGCGACACGTTCACCAACCTCGGCGACCACAAGCACGGCGACGAGGTGCTCAGCCACGCCCTCACCCTGTACTCGCCCACCGACCGCGTCGACCTGACCTTGGTGCGCCTCGACCGCGCGATGTGCAGCCTTCACGCGGGCGAGCCCAACGCCGCCCTCTCGGCCGGCCAGGAGGCCATCCTCGACCTCCCGCCCGACCACCGTTCCGACATCCTGGTGCACCGCGCCCGCCAGATCGGCGCCGCGGTCAACGCCAAGTGCGGTGAGATCCCGGAGCTGAAGGACTTCTACGAGGCGCTCGCCGGCCCCTGGGTGCAGAGCCCGACCCAAGAGCGGCCGGCCGTCCGACCGGGCGAGCAGGTCTGACGGTGGGCACACCTGACAGCGCCTCCTGGCAGGGCCACCTGGTCCGGCTTCACGGTGAGCCCCCCGAATGGCGGTTCGGAGACCTCCACTTGCGCCGCTACCGGGCCACCGACCACGGCACCGTCCTGGCCCTGCACCGCGAGGGCCTGGCGCAGGTGGGCCTGCGCCCGGGCGACGGCGTCTACTACGACCACGACTTCTTCCGCATGGAGGACATCTATCTCCGCAACGACGGCGAGTTCCTGGTCGGCGAACTGAACGGCCGGATCGTCGCCATGGGCGGCCTGCGCCGCGCCGACCTCATCCCAGGCGGCCACGCCCGCGCCTACGGCGGCTACGTCCAGGGCACCCCGGCGCTGGACGCCGTTGAGATGGTGCGCCTGCGCGTCCTGCCGTCCGTCCAGCGCCGCGGCTACGGCGCCGCGGTCGTCCAAGCCCTGGAGGAACGCGCCGCCGAGCACGGCTACCGGATCCTCCGCGCCGACACGACCGAACTCCAGGCCCCCGCCCTGTCCCTCTACCGCAGGTTCGGCTGGACGGAGACCCGCCGCGAGACCATCGGCGGCATCGTGAACATCTACCTGGAAAAACCCCTCCGCTAGGTACACCGGCCTCCGACGAGTTGCATGAGGGGGTAGCGGTGCTGGCGGATCGCGGTGAAGCCGCGGGCGGTGAGGGCTTGGGTGACCTCGCGGTCGCCGAAGGCGGTGAAGCCGGTGGTGCGGCGCAGGAGGGCGCCGGCCAGGCCGGTGGACGGCAGCGGGCGGCGTGAGGTGAGGATGACGAGGCTGCCGCCGGGTTTGAGGACGCGGGTCATGCCGTCGACGGCCGTCCAGGGGTCGTCGAAGAGGTAGAGGGCGCCGAAGCAGCAGACGGCGTCGAACACGCCGTCGCGGAACGGCAGGTCGACGGCGTCACCGCGGACGTAGGCGGCGACGCCGGGGGCGGTGTCGGCGACGGCGCGGGCCAGCATGGTCTCGGACGCGTCGAGGCCGATGACGAGGCCGTCCGGGCCGGTGCCGCCGGCGAGGGCGCGGGTGACGTTGCCGGGGCCGCAGGCGACGTCCAGGACGGTCGCGGGCGGCCGGGCCGCGTAGCCGGGGTGCGCGAGGCCGAGCCAGTCGCGGGCCGTCGCGTGCTCCTCAGCGGTGTCGGGGCCGAGGGGCCAGCCCTTCGCGAGGTTGAACCCGACGGGACGCCAGACCTTCTCGTAGATCCGCGGCAGGAACGTCGACTCCATCACCGACTGGGCGAGGGACGGCGACCGCCGCGCGGGCGGTTCGAGCAGGTCGAGGTAGCCGGCCGAGGTGTCCGGGGCCCCGGGCGGCTCGCGTAGCAGGTCCAGGACCCGGTCCGTGGTGGTCGTCCGCACCGTCGGCTCGCTCATCCTGCTATTAGACCACTGGTCAATTCGTCCTGGTCGCTCGGGTCGGGCAGGACGAGGCCCGTCCGGGCGGCCATGAAGGTGAGGGTGTCGGCCATCAGGTCGACGGAGCGGCTCACCGAGCGGGCGGCGTGGCCCACCTCCGCCTCGTTGCGCAGGAGGACCGGGGCGTCGGAGGCGGTCGCGTGCTGGAGTGCCGCGCAGAGCTTGCGGGCGTGCAGCGGGTCCACGCGGGTGTCGCTGCCGAACGTGGTGAACAGGACGGCCGGGTACGCGGTCCCGGGGTGGACGTGGTGGTACGGCGAGTAGCCGATGAGCCAGCCGAACTCCTCGGGGTCGTCGGCCGTCCCGTACTCGTCGTTCCACGTCTCGCCCAAGCCGAACCGCTCGTAGCGGGCCATGTCCAGGAGGGGCGCCGAGCAGACCACCGCCCGGTACAGGTCGGGACGCTGGGTGAGGGCGGCGCCGACGAGCAGGCCGCCGTTGGAGCCGCCGGAGATCGCGAGCCGGCCGGGTGTCGTCAGGCCGTCCGCGATCAGCTTCTCGGCGGCGGCGTGGAAGTCGTCGAACACGTTCTGCTTGCGTTCCCGCATGCCGGCGCGGTGCCACTCCTCGCCCTCCTCGGCCCCGCCGCGCAGGTTCGCGACGGCGTAGACGCCGCCCGCCTCCACCCAGGCGAGGATGCTCGCCGAGTAGGACGGCGTGAGCGAGATGTTGAACCCGCCGTACCCGTAGAGGATCGCCGGGCGCGGCCCGGACAGGCCGGGGCGGGACGCGACCAGCATCCGCACCTGCGTCCCGTCCCGCGAGGTGTAGGCGACCTGGCGCGTCTCGATCTCCGGGACCTCGACCGTGCCCGGCGCGGACGCCCACAGCGTCGTCTCCCCGGTGCGCGCGTCGTAGCGCATGACCGCCGACGGGGTGACGTTGTCGGTGTAGCCGAACCACGCCTCGTGCCCGCCCTCGGGCCGCTCGATGATCCCGCCGATCGAGCCCAGCCCGGGCGTCGGGACGGTCCCGATCCGCTCCCCGCTCACCAGGTCGTGGACGGTGATCTCGCTGATCGCGTGGCGCGTCCAGCCCGCGAGCAGGATCGGGCGATCGAGGTCGTCGAGGACCGCGAAGTCGGTCAGGACGGCCTCGGGGTCCTGCGGGACGAGGTCGCGCCACGACTCGTAGGCCAGGTCGGACGGGTCGGCGACGCACAGCCGCGAGCGGGGCGCGCCGCGGTCGGTGAAGATGTAGGCGCGGCCGTCCCGCCCGACGTGGATGCCGGTGTCGGCGTCGACGCCCTCCTGCACCGGCCGCAGCTCGGGCGCCTCGGGCGAGGAGGCCGCGAGGTCGGCGATCCACAGGTCGTTGCGCGGAGCCGTGCCCTGCGACGCCGAGACCGTGAGCCAGCGCCCGTCGCGACTGACCCCGACGCCGTAGTAGTTGGTCTTGTCCAGCCCGCCGCCGAAGATCAGCATGTCGTGGGTGTCGGGCTCGGTACCGACCCGGTGCAGGTAGACGCGCCGGTGGTACTGCTCCTCGCCCGCCGGGACGTCCCGGGCGGGCAGCCGGCGCGCGTAGAAGTACGCCTCGCCGCCCGGCAGCCACGCCACCGCCGAGTACCGGGCCCGGTCGATCGGGCCCTCCACCCGCTCGCCCGTCGCGATGTCCAGGACGTGCAGCAGCGACTCCTCGTCCCCGCCGGTCGACACCTTGTACGCCAGGAGGCGGCCCTCCTTGTCGGGCTGCCAGCCGTCCAGCGTCGTCGTCCCGCCCGGGTCGAGGGCCATCGGGTCGACCAGGACGCGCTCGGAGCCGTCCGGGTCGACGGTGTAGAGGACCGGGTGCTCCTGGTCGGCGGCGCGGCGCGTGAAGAACCGCCGCTCGCCCCGCCACACCGGGGATCCGACGCTGCCGGCGCCGAGCAGCTCCCCGAGGCGGGTGCGCAGGCCGTCCCGGCCCGGCAGCGCGTCCACGGCCTCGTGGAACAGCCGGTCCTGCGCGGCGAGCCACTCTCCGGTCTCGGGCGTGGCGGCGTCCTCCAGCCAGCGGTACGGGTCCGCGACCCGGTGACCGTGGATGTCCTCGACGATGTCCTGGCGCTGCGCGGGCGGATACGGCGTCATGGATGCACTGTATTGGCCGTTCTGTACTGCCCGTCGCAGGTGGTCCCACGGCGATTCGCGTTCGAGCGGGCGCCCGGCGGGGGATTATTGGGGTAGCGGACGGACTCCCTCAGACGCCACACTGATGTCGTCGGTTCGCCCCTGGGGAGGTCCTCATGGCGAGTGCGCAGGTACCGGAGACGATAATCGGGCCTCGGTGGGAGGCGCGCCCAGCCGCGCCCACCGAGGCGAACGGACAGCGGAGCCCGGCGGAGGGCGTCTGATGCGACAGGTCCTCCTCCTCAACGCGACGTACGAACCACTCACCACGCTCCCGCTCCGGCGGGCGGTCTGCCTCGTGCTTCGCGAGAAGGCGGAGATCGTCCACCATGACACCTCGGGCGCCCTGCTCCACTCCGCCACGATGACGATCGAGGTGCCGTCCGTCATCCGGCTGCGCCGCTACGTGCGCATCCCGTTTCGCACCCGCGTCCCCCTGACCCGCGCCGCCCTGATGCGCCGCGACAACTTCCGCTGCGTCTACTGCGGCCGCCGCGCCGAGACGATCGACCACGTCCATCCGCGCAGCCGCGGCGGCAAGCACGTCTGGGAGAACTGCGTCGCGTCCTGCATGACCTGCAACCACAGCAAGGCCGACCGGCTGCTGTCCGAACTCGGCTGGACGCTCGGCATCACGCCCGCCGTCCCCCGCGGCGCGCACTGGCGGCTCATCGGCCTCGTCCACGACGGCGACCCCCAGTGGGCCGCCTACGTGTCGGAACCGGCCGCGTGACCGTATCCTGGGGTGGTGCCTCGCTATGACTACCGCTGCCGCGCGTGCGGGTCGACCTTCGAGGTCTCCCGCCCGATGATCAACGCTTCCGACCCGGCGACCTGCCCGGACGGCCACGACGACACCGTCAAGCTGCTGTCCACGGTCGCCGTCACCGGCACCTCCCGGGGCGGCGCGCCCCAGCCCCCACCGAGCGCGGGCGGGGGCTGCTGCGGCGGCGGGGGCTGCTGCTCCTAGCCCTGCCCCTGGTGGGCGGCGCGCATGGCCTTGGCCGTGGTCGCGGGGTCGTAGTTCTCCGGGACGCCCTGGAGCAGCACCAGCGTGCCCGGGATGTGGTCGCTGCGCATGCGCATGATCGCCTGGTAGGCGTCGGACGCGTACCAGGCGCGGGCCTTGTCGATGTCGGGGAACTGGAGCAGGACGTAGCCGCCGTCCAGCGGGCCCTCGAGCACCTCGGCGGGCGTGTTGTGGACGAGGAACCGGCCGCCGAACGGGTCCATGGTGTCCTGGATGCGCTCGATGTAGACGAAGACGTCCTCGTGCAGCGGCGACTGAGGGAACATGTGGGCGAGGGCGTAGGCGGTCATCAGGAGCTCCTTTGGTGACGGGGCCGGGCTGTTCGCCCGACACCCACCACTCTGCCCGCGATGGGGAACGGCGGCGATTACCCGCCGGGTAATGCTCAGCCGTCGAGCTGCGAGACGTCCCGGGCGGCGCCCGTGGACGCGGACGTCGCCATCGCCGCGTAGGCGCGCAGGGCGGCGCTCACCGGGCGCTGCCGGTCGCGGGGCCGGTAGCCGCCGAGGTCGGCGAGCAGCTTCTCCCGGCGGATCTCCAGCTCGTCGGCCGGGACGTCCAGCTCCAGCACCCGGTTCGGGATGTCGATCACGACGCGGTCGCCGTCCTCGACGAGGGCGATGATGCCGCCGCCCGCCGCCTCGGGGGAGGCGTGCCCGATGGACAGCCCGGACGTCCCGCCGGAGAACCGGCCGTCGGTGATCAGCGCGCACGCCTTGCCGAGCCCGCGGCCCTTGAGGAAGCTCGTCGGGTACAGCATCTCCTGCATGCCGGGGCCGCCCTTCGGGCCCTCGTAGCGGATGACGACGACGTCGCCCTCCTTGACCTTGCCGCCGAGGATGCCCTCGGCCGCCTGGTCCTGGCTTTCGAACACGACGGCGGGGCCGCTGAACGTCCAGAGCTCCTCCTCGACGCCCGCGGTCTTGACGATCGCGCCATCGGGGGCGATGTTGCCGCGCAGGACGGCGAGTCCGCCGTCGGTGGTGTAGGCGTGCTCGGCGTCGCGGATGCAGCCCCCGGCGCGGTCGAGGTCGAGGTCCTTCCAGCGGTTGCTCTGGCTGAACGCGGACGTGCTGCGGGCACCGCCGGGCGCCGCGTGGAACATTTCGACGGCCGCGGGCAGGACGTCGGGGGACCGGACGTCCCACTTCGCGACCAGGTCGGCGATGGACGAGCTGTGGATCGAGTGCGCGTCCGAGTTCAGCAGCCCGGCGCGGTGCAGCTCGCCGAGCAGGGCGGGGATGCCGCCGGCGCGGTGGCAGTCCTCGACGTGGTAGGTGGCCAGCGTGGGGGCCAGCTTGCAGATGCAGGGGACGCGGCGGGAGACGGCGTCGATGTCGTCGAGGCCGAATTCGACGCCGGCCTCGGTGGCGGCGGCGAGCAGGTGCAGGATCGTGTTGGTGGAGCCGCCCATGGCGACGTCGAGCACCATCGCGTTCTCGAACGCGTCCCACGTCGCGATGTTCAGCGGCAGGACCGACTCGTCGTCGCCGTCGTAGTAGCGCTTGGCGATCTCGACGACGGTGCGCCCGGCGTTCTCGTAGAGGTCGCGGCGGGCGGTGTGGGTGGCGAGGACGGTGCCGTTGCCGGGCAGCGCCAGCCCGATCGCCTCGGTGAGGCAGTTCATCGAGTTGGCGGTGAACATGCCGGAGCAGGACCCGCAGGTCGGGCAGGCGCTCTCCTCCATCTCGGCGAGCTTGGCGTCGGCGACGGACTCGTCCGCGGAGGCGATCATCGGGTCGATCAGGTCGAGCTTGTTGCCGTCCATGACGCCCTCGACGGGCTTGCCGGCCTCCATCGGGCCGCCGGAGACGAACACCGTCGGGATGTTGAGCCGCATCGCGGCCAGCAGCATCCCCGGGGTGATCTTGTCGCAGTTGGAGACGCAGACGAGGGCGTCGGCGCAGTGCGCGTTGACCATGTACTCGACGGCGTCGGCGATCAGCTCGCGGGACGGCAGCGAGTACAGCATGCCGCCGTGGCCCATCGCGATGCCGTCGTCCACGGCGATCGTGTTGAACTCGCGGGGCACGCCGCCGGCCTCCCGGACGGCGCCGGCGACGACCTTGCCGACCTCGTCGAGGTGGACGTGGCCGGGCACGAACTGGGTGAAGCTGTTGGCCACCGCGACGATCGGCTTGCCGAAGTCCTCGCGTTCGACGCCGCTGGCGCGCATGAGGGCGCGGGCGCCCGCCATGTTCCGGCCGTGGGTGACGGTGCGTGACCTGAGCGGTGGCATGGTGGTTCTCCAACCTTGTGACGTACCGGGACGACGGGCCGCGCAGGGGTCTGGCGTGGGCGGGTCGCGCTGGAAGCTGTGTGTGCAGCGGCGGGTCGCGGCGCTGCCGCCGGCTCAGCGAAGGTCGCGCGCGGGCCGGTCCGTGACCCCCGATGCTACCAACCTGCGGCGGGCATGAAAAAAGCCGGGACGCCGTCGTCCCGGCTTCGCTGCGGGCGGCGGCCCGCGAAAGAGGGCCGCCTTCCCGGTCGTCCTACTCGGGGTACTTCGGCGGCAGGGCCTTCTCGGCCGCCTGGAAGATGCGCTGGACGTCGCCGTCGGTGAGGATCTTCGGGCGGCGGCGGAAGTACGAGCGCGCCCGGTTGCCCGCGTAGACGTCCACCTCCCTGACCCGCATGACCTTCCACGGGATGGACGGGCCGTAGATCGCCACGGACGGCTGCACCGGCACGTCGAAGCCGACGCGCTCGCCGATGATGCTGCTCGCCATCTGGGCCTCCCAGCGCGCCTCGTCCAGCCGGTCCTTCTTGTTGAAGGGGCCGTGGAAGAGCTTGAGGTGGGACATGGTGCGCACGGGGAGGCGCTTGTCCCACTTCTCGGAGTCGATGGCGTACACGCCGCTCGGCCCGATCACCAGGTGGTCGATCCGCCCGTCGCTGACGCCCTCGTCGTCGCGGGGGACCGCCCGCGCGTGCAGCACGAGGTAGCCGTTGCGCTGGAGGGACTTCAGCTGCTTCTCGGTGCGCCGTTCGGCCGCCGACGACTTCTGCCAGGCGGTGACGGTGGAGCTCCTGCGGTTGCTCCGGACGACGTCGCCGACGACCACGAGGATCGCGGCGGCGAGGCCGATCCGCCAGCCCGCCGCGAGCGCGAAGGCGGCGCCGGCGACGACGGCCACGCCGATCCGCCACATCCAGCGGCGGTTGCGGGGGTCGTCGAGCAGCGCCGCGGCGGTGCTCTCCTCGGGGCGGCTCTCCTCGGGGCGCTCCTTCACCGGAGGCTGGTGCTGGTGCTCAATGGTCTCCTCCGACCGCGTCTCCTCCGATTCGGCCCGGGGCCGTGCCCTGGCTCCTTGCGTGTTGCCCCGCTCCATGATCGCCATGAGTGACGCTCCGTATTCCTTATCTGTCGGGAGCATGATCCTCCGTGCGCAGAGTAATCATCGGACCGGTCGGCGACTAGTCATGCCGGGTTAATACTTTTGTCGCCCCTGGGACAGTGACTCACTTACGGCACGGACGGGTAGGCCGGTACTCATCTCCTTCCACCGCTCTGTTCCTTCTGCCCTCTTTGATGCCCGCGCACACGGCGTCTACCGTTCCGGTTCGTGACACAAACCCATGACCTCAGCGCCACCCGGATGGCGGCGGCCGTCCGCACCAGGGAAGTATCGCCGGTCGAGCTCGCCGACCATTACCTGGCCCGTATCGAACGGCTCGACGGGCAGGTCGGCGCCTATGTGACGGTCACCGCCGAGCGCGCCCGCGAGGAGGCGCGGCGCGCCGAGAAGGCGGTGCTGGACGCGGCGGACCCGGCGGAGCTGCCGCCGCTGCACGGCGTCCCGGTCCCGATCAAGGACCTGAACATGGTGGACGGCGTCCGGATGACCTTCGGGTCGGCCGCCTTCGCCGAGCTGACCGGGTTCGCCGACGACAACGTGGTGGCGAAGCTGGCGCGGGCGGGCTCGGTGCTGCTCGGCAAGACGTCGACGCCGGAGTTCGGGCTGCCCTGCTACACCGAGGGCGCCGTGTCGCCCCCCGCCCGGACGCCGTGGGACCCCGCCAGGTCGGCGGGCGGTTCCAGCGGCGGCGCCGCGGCGGCGGTCGCGTCCGGGCTGGCGCCGGTCGCGCAGGGCAGCGACGGCGGCGGCTCGATCCGGATCCCGAGCAGCGTGTGCGGGCTGTTCGGGATCAAGCCGACCCGCGGCCGGATCTCGCAGGGCCCGGTCGTCCCGGACCTTTTCGGGCTGTCCACGAACGGGCCGATCGCCCGGACCGTCCGCGACGCCGCCCTCATGCTGGACGTCATGTCCGGCCACATGCCCGGCGACCTCTACCGGGCGCCGCGCGCCGAAGGGCCGTTCCTCGGCTTCGTCGATCGGCCACCGGGTCGGCTGCGGATCGCGCGGAGCCTCCAGCCGCCCGTCCCGGACGTCGAGGTCCACCCCGACTGCGTCGCCGCCTACGAGGACGCGACGGCGCTCCTGGAGGAGCTGGGTCACGAGATCGTGGAGCTGCCGCAGGTGCTCGGGCCCGACCTCGTCCCGCACTTCGCGACGCTGTGGGGCGTGATGGCGACGATGACGCCGGTGCCGGAGGAGAGCGAGCACCTCCTCCAGCCGCTGACCCGCCATCTGCGCGAGTACGGCAACAGGACGTCGGCGCCGCAGCTGTTCCAGGCGCACGCCGCCCTCCAGGGGGCGTTGCGTGCGGCGTTCCCGGTGATGGACGAGTTCGACGCGATCCTGAGCCCGACGCTGGCGATGCCGCCCGTCCCGGTCGGGTACTTCCACGACCGGGAGCCCGCGGACAACTTCCGGGCCCAGACGCACTTCACCCCGTTCTGCGCGATGTACAACATCACTGGGCAGCCGGCAGTGAACGTTCCTCTGCACTGGAACGAGGATGGCCTGCCCATCGGCGTCATGCTCGCGGGACGTCTCGGCGGGGAGGGCACGCTCATCTCGCTGTCCGCCCAGCTGGAGGAGGCCCGGCCCTGGATCGGCCGCAAGCCCGCGATCTGGACGGCGTGACCTGGACGGCGTGACGCCGCCCGCACCGGGCATGGTGCAGGCGTGGGTGACGACGAACTGACCAGGCTGGCGGGCCGCCACGGCGTCGCGACGCGGTACCAGGACTGGCGCGGGCGGGAGACGGCCGTCTCACCGGACACGCTCGTCGCCGTCCTGGCGGCGCTCGGAGTGGACGCCTCCACCCCGGGCACCGTCCAGGCGCAACTCGACCGTCACGAGGAACGCGCCCAGGGGCTGCCACCGGTTGTTGTTGTCCGCCAGGCGGCAGGCGAGACGACCGGCCGCGTCTTCGCGGCGCTCCGGCAGCACTTGGGCGGGGACGCCGAGGCGGACATCGAGGTCGGCGCGGGCGAGGTCCTGGCATCGCACGACCATCGCCCCGAGCCCGGCTTCGAACCGCTGGCCGGCCGCGCGGACGTCCCGTCCGGCTGGCACCGCCTGCGCGTGCATCGCGGGCCCCGGACGGAGTACGCGGAGCTGCTCGTGGCCCCGGCCGCGCTGCGTCCCCCGCCCAGGCTGTGGGGGCTGACGGCGCAGCTGTACTCGGTGCGGTCGAGCGCGTCCTGGGGGCTCGGCGACCTGCGCGACCTGGCGGATCTCGCGGCATGGGGCGGCACGGCGGCGGGCGCGGGCTTCGTCCTGGTCAACCCGCTGCACGCGACCGAGCCCGTCCCGCCGGTCGGGCCGTCCCCGTACTCGCCGATGAGCCGCCGCTTCCCCTCGCCGCTCTACCTGCGGATCGAGGACATGCCGGAGTACGCGGAGCTGCCCGCCGACGACCGGGAGCGGCTCGCGTCGCTCGCGGCCAAGCTCCGCGCGCAGGAAGGACTCCTGGACAGGGACGCCGTGTGGGCGGCCAAGCTGGAGGCCTTCGAGGTGATGTACCGCCACCGGCGCGAGCGCGACCCGGATTTCGAGGAGTTCCGCGGGCGCCAGCGGCGGGCGCTCGGGAGCTTCTCCCTGTGGTGTGCGATCAGCGAGGAGCAGGGCACCACGGACTGGCGGCGCTGGCCGTCCCACCTGCGGAACGCGCACGACCACGGCGTGGTGGACGCCGCCGGGTACTACCGCCGGGCGGACTTCCACGAATGGCTCCAGTGGCGGCTGGACGGGCAGTTGTCGGCCGCGCAGCGGGCGGCGCGGGACGCCGGGATGCCGGTCGGGATCGTCCACGACCTGGCGGTCGGGGTCCCGCACGGCAGCGCCGACACCTGGATGTACGGCTCCGCCTACGCGCCCGGGATGAGCGTCGGCGCGCCCCCGGACGAGTTCAACCAGCGCGGCCAGGACTGGGGCCAGCAGCCCTGGCGGCCCGGCGCGCTCGCCCTGGACGGCTACCGGCCGTTCCGCGAGATGGCGGCCGCCGCGCTCCGGCACGCCGGCGGCATCCGCCTGGACCACGCCATGCAGGTCTCGCGCCTCTGGTGGGTGCCGGAGGGCGCGTCCCCGGCCGACGGCACCTACGTCCGCTATGACCGGGACGCCCTGCTCGGCTGCCTGGCCTGGGAGGCCGAGCGGTTCGGCGCCGTGGTCGTCGGCGAGGACCTCGGCACCGTCGAGCCCGACGTCCGCGAGGCGCTGGCCGACCACGGCGTCCTCGGCACGTCCCTCCTCTGGTTCGAACGCGACGGTGCGGGACGCCCCAAACCCCCGGCGCAGTGGCGCGAGCTCTCCCTCGCCACCGTCGGCACCCACGACATGCCGCCGATCACCGGGTTCGTCCACGGCGACCACATCGACCTCCGCGACCGCCTCGACCTCCTCACCCGGCCGCGCGCCGACGAGGAGGACGACCACCGCCGCCAGCTGACCGGCTGGCTGGCCGTCCTCCACGAGGAGGACCTGCTCCCCGTCCCGCCCGGCCAGGTCATGCAGGCGCTGGCGGACGGCTCCACCGACTACGACGAGCAGATCGTGACCGCACTGCACGACTTCCTGACCCGCACCCCGGCCCGCCTCATCGGCATCTCCCTGGCCGACGCCGTCGGCGAACGCCGGACCCAGAACCAGCCCGGCACGACCGACGAATACCCCAACTGGCGCGTCCCCCTGGCCGACGCCGAGGGCCGTCCCGTCCTCCTGGACGACCTGAAGGCCCAGAACGCGCTCAACCTGTTCAGGCGAGCGTCGATGTGATCCGCTTCGTCACGTCGTGGAGCAGCGTGTCGGGGCGCAGGTCGGTCGCGGCGATCACCGAGAACAGCGCGGGCAGGCCCGGCAGCGGGTAGGAGCCGTCGGCGTCCGCCAGGGCCGACTTGCCCAGCGGATGGTGGGCGAGGGACTTGCGGGCCCGCGTCCAGGCCGTCTGGACCTCCTCCGGGGACGGCACCCCGAAGCCGTGCCCGACCGGCGCAGCGTGCCGCAGCTTCACCAGGGCGCTGTCACTGAAGTCGGCGGCGAGCCTGCAGCGGTCGCGGAGATCGGCGCGGACGAGGCCGTCCAGGCGGGTCACGACCGTGCAGGGGGTGCGGCAGCGGGCGGCGCAGTCGCCGAGGGCGGACGCGACCTGGCTGTGCTGCCGGTCGAGGTAGGCGCGCCAGCCGGGCGCCGGCTCCTTGGCGACCCGCAGGGTCCGCTCGCAGGCGGACCGCTCCGGGCGGGTGTGGTCGCACATGCGGGCCGTACCGGGCTCGACGGGGACGCCGAAGCGGCTGCCCTCGCCGCCCACCGCCGCCGCGATCAGCGCCGGGTCGCCCGGGTGCCCGAGGACGGGCTCCCACGCGAGCATCGGCAGGTACTCGCTGGCGATGTGGACGGCGGCGACGAGCGCGGCCATGTCCCGCCGGTGCCAGCGGATCGCGATGACCTCCAGCAGGAGGGAGTAGGCGGGCCGCAGGCTGGCGAGCGCCCCGCGGGGACGTTCCCGGGGCGCCTGCGGCATGCGGCTGGCCCGCGCCCGGTCCAGCAGGTCCGGCGGGACCTCCCCGACGTCCTCGGGCATGCCGAAGTCCTCGGCGTCGAGGTCGAGGACGCGCTGCCCGAACGCGCACAGCGCGGCGACCGCGGTGGCCCGGCCGTCCGCGGCCAGGGTGCCCTGCGTGATCAGCGCCTCCAGGTCACCGAACGCGTACCGCCGCGCCAGTGCCGTCAGAACGTCCCGAGCCGTCTCCACGCCGTCCCCTCCCCGTGACCATGCAACGATCGCACGGTCACGGGGCCTGTGGACAGTGTCAGGACAGGGTCAGGACGCCGTGGCGTCCTTCGCGCGGGCGCGCAGGGCCCGCGCGACGCCGTCGCGTCCCTCCGACAGCAGCCGGGTGAGCGCCGCGGGCGGCTTCTCGTCGGCGATGTACGCCTCGGTGCGGTCGATCGTGGACTGCTCGATCACCAGGAAGGGGTAGGCGACCTCGGCGAACGTCTGGGACATGTCGCTGGTCCACTCCTTCCATACGCGTCCGATCTCGGCGAAGTACCGGTCGACGTAGGGCAGGAGCAGGTCGGGGCGGTCGGGGTCGACGAAGCCGCCCAGCGTCGCCCGGTAGACCGCGTTGGGGAGATCGCCGGCGACGACCCGCTCCCACGCGCTCGCCTTCGCGCCGGCCGACGGGACCGCGGCCTTGCAGGCGGCGGCGTGCCGCTCGCCGGCGGCCGTCCTGTCCCGCTCGTGCTCGGCGTCGATCTCGGCCTCGGCCGCCTTGCCGGTGACGACGAGGCGGCGCAGCAGCGACCAGCGCAGGTCGGTGTCGACCGTGAGGCCGTCGAGGACCTGCGAGCCGTCCAGGAGGCCCTGCACGAACGCCAGGTGCTCGTCGCTGACGGCGGACGCGGTGAACGCCTGCGTGTAGGCCAGCTGGAGGTCCGAGCCGGGCTCGGCCTCGCGGGCCAGTTCCGCGAGGGTGTCCGCAAGCAGGGCCAGGCCCTCCTTGCGCCAGGCCGGGTCCGCGTACTGCTGGACGGCGGTGCGCGCCTGCCGCAGCAGCGTCTGCGTGACCGAGATGTCGGTGACGCCGCGGATGCCCTTCGCGACGAGCCGGACGTAGTCGCGGGTCGCCATCTCGGCGTCCCGCGTCATGTCCCACGCCGCCGACCAGCACAGGGCGCGCGGCAGGCTGTCCTTGACCTCGCCGATGTGCTCGATCAGCGTCGTCAGCGAGTGCTCGTCGAGCCGGACCTTGGCGTAGGTGAGGTCGTCGTCGTTGACCAGCACGAGGTCGGGCCGCTTCTTGCCGACGAGCTGCGGAACCTCGGTGCGGGCGCCGACCACGTCCAGCTCGACCCGCTCACGCCGGACGAGCCCGTCCCCCGTCCGGTCGTACAGCCCGATCGCGAGACGGTGCGAACGCAGCGTCGGGTAGTCGGCCTTGGCCTCCTGCCGGACCGCGAACGACGTGAAGTCGCCGTTGCCGTCCACCTCGTACTCCGGGCGCATCGTGTTGACGCCGGCGGTCTCCAGCCACTCCTTCGACCACGACGCCAGGTCGCGGCCGGACCGCTCCTCCAGCGCGCCCAGCAGGTCCGTGAGGACGGTGTTTCCCCACGCGTGCTGGTCGAAGTAGGCCCGCACGCCCTCAAGGAAGTTGTCGAGGCCGACATAGGCCACGAGCTGCTTCAGGACGGACGCGCCCTTCGCGTAGGTGATCCCGTCGAAGTTCACCTCCACCGCGCGGATGTCGGGGATGTCGGCGGAGATCGGGTGCGTCGACGGGAGCTGGTCCTGCCGGTACGCCCACGCCTTCTCCAGGTTCGCGAACGTCGTCCACGAGCCCTTCCACTTGGTGGCCTGCTCCTGGCACAGGACGCTCATGTACGTGGCGAACGACTCGTTCAGCCACAGGTCGTCCCACCAGCGCATGGTGACGAGGTCGCCGAACCACATGTGCGCCATCTCGTGCAGGATCGTCTCGGCGCGCCGCTCGT
Organism: Actinomadura darangshiensis; assembly: GCF_004349235.1. GTDB lineage: Bacteria > Actinomycetota > Actinomycetes > Streptosporangiales > Streptosporangiaceae > Spirillospora > Spirillospora darangshiensis. The sequence goes on from NZ_SMKY01000040.1 coordinate 26,967, forward strand.
AGGACGCGTCCGTGACCCGCGACCGGAAGACGTAGTCCTCCAGGAACGTCACCGCGCCCGCGTTCTCCATCGCGCCCGCGTTGAACTCGGGGACGAACAGCTGGTCGTACTTGGAGAACGGGTACGGGCGGCCGAAGACCTTCTCGAAGTAGCCGAACCCCTGCCGCGTCACGTCCACGATGGCGGGGGCGTCGAGGTGCTCGGCGAGGGACGCCCGGCAGTACACGCCGAGCGGGATGACGGTGCCGTCCTCGCGGCGGTACTCGTCCCGGACCACGTGGTACGGCCCGGCGATGAGCGCGGTGATGTAGGTGGAGATCTGCGGCGTCGGCGGGAAGTGCCAGGTGCCGCCCTTGGCGGACTCGGCCGCCTCGTTGGTGACGACCTCCCAGTCCTCCGGCGCCTTCACCGTCAGCTCGAAGGCCGCCTTCAGGTCGGGCTGGTCGAAGCAGGTGTACATGCGGTGCGCGTCGGCCGTCTCGAACTGCGAGTACAGGTACACGCCGCCGTCGACCGGGTCCACGAACCGGTGCAGGCCCTCACCCGACCGCGAGTACTCGCAGTCGGCCACGACACGGAGTTCGTTCTCCGCGGCCACGCCCGGCAGCGGGACCCGGCCCTTCTCCGCGTCGTAGGACGCCGCGTCCAGGGCCTTCCCGTTCAGCGTCACCTCCCGGACGACCGCGCCGTGCAGGTCGATGAAGGTGTCCGCACCGGCCTCGGCGCTCGCGAACCTGACAACGGTGGTGGAACCGAACCGCTCCTCACCGGTCGTGAGATCGAGGTCGACCGTGTACGACTCGACGGTGAGCAGCCTGGCCCGTTCCCGCGCCTCGTCGCGCGTGAGGTTGCCTGCCACATGAACTCCTTGGTCGGCTTAATCGCTTGGTGCCCCCATGTCTACCAACCGGACGCCGCCGCGGTCCGCCCCGGCACGGCCTTCGGTCGCCTCGCGCCGCCGGGAATCGGGACGGGCACGCCCCGGTTGTCGATTCAGTAACCCGTGTTCCATGCGCTAGGAGACGACATGTCCAAGGACGCCCCGACCCCGGTGGACTTCTGGTTCGACCCGCTGTGCCCCTGGGCGTGGATCACCTCCCGCTGGATCCTCGAGGTCGAGAAGCTGCGCCCGATCGAGGTGCGCTGGCACGTGATGAGCCTCTCCGTCCTCAACGAGGACAAGGACGTCCCCGAGGAGTACCGCAAGGGGCTCGCCGAAGCCTGGGGCCCGGTCCGCGTGTGCATCGCCGCCGAGCAGAAGTACGGCTCCGAGGTGCTCGCACGCCTCTACACCGAGCTCGGCACCCGCCGCCACCACGACCGCCGCAAGTTCGACCGGGAGTTCTTCGAGGAGGCGCTGACCGCCGCGGGCCTCGACCCGGCCCTCGCCGACGCCGCCGGCTCCACCGACTACGACACCGCCCTGCGGGCCTCCCACAAGGACGGCATCGACCGCGTCGGCCAGGAGGTCGGCACCCCGGTGATCGAGGTCGAGGGGCACGCCTTCTTCGGCCCGGTCGTCACCCCGATCCCGCGCGGCGAAGCCGCCGCCAAACTCTGGGACGGCGTCCTCGCGGTGGCCTCCACCGACGGATTCTTCGAGCTCAAGCGCACGAGGACCCGCGACCCGATCTTCGACTGACCGGGGCAGGAAGAGGTATCGCACCGGGTAGGTAGTTGCGACATAGTTGCAACTACTTGCCTTGCGCCGTCAAACTGGCCCTATCGCTTGGAACGGGTAGGACGGTGAGGGACGTGCACGTACCGGACGGATTCATCGATGCGCCGGTGTCGATCGCGGCGGGCGCGGTCGCGGTGGCCGGGGTCGGGATCGCGCTGCGCGGCGCCCGGCGGGAGCTGGACGACCGCACCGCGCCGCTGGCCGGGCTGACCGCCGCGTTCGTGTTCGCCGCGCAGATGCTCAACTTCCCGGTCGCGTCCGGGACGAGCGGGCACCTGCTCGGCGGGACGCTCGCCGCGATTCTCGTCGGGCCATATACCGGCATCTTGTGCGTCTCTGTCGTCCTCCTGATGCAGGCCCTTCTGTTCGCTGACGGTGGCCTGACCGCGCTGGGTGTCAACGTCACAACGATGGCGCTCACCACCGTCGTGGTCGGGTACGGGTTGTTCCGGTTGCTGCTGCGGGTGCTGCCCAAGACCCGGGCGTCGGTGTCGGGGGCGTCGTTCGTGGCGGCCGTCGTCTCGGTCCCGGCCGCGGCCGTCGTGTTCACGCTGATCTACGCGCTCGGCGGGACGGCGGACGTCTCGATCGGCAAGGTCGCCGCCGCCATGATCGGCGTGCACGTGCTCATCGGGATCGGCGAGGCCCTCATCACCGCCGTGACCGTGTCGAGCGTGCTCGCCGTCCGGCCGGACCTCGTGTACGGGGCGCGCGGGCTGCTGAAGCCACTGGAACTGCGCAAGGCCGAGCAGAACACCGCCGAACCGCGGCCGTCGCGGGCCTGAGAGGAGACACGATGACCAGCAAGCGCTTCTTCGCCGGGTTCCTGCTCGTGTCGCTCATCCTGGCCGGGGTCGTCAGCTACTACGCCAGCTCCAACCCGGACGGCCTGGAGAAGGTCGCGTCCGACAAGGGCATCAGCGCCAAGGAGAAAAACCACTCGCTCAAGGACTCGCCGTTCGGCGACTACGGCGTCAAGGGGATCGACAACGCGCGGCTGTCCGGCGGGCTGTCCGGGCTGATCGGCGTCGGCGTCGTCCTGCTCGTCGGCGGGGGACTGTTCTGGGGCGTCCGGCGGCGCGGCTCCGCCGGCGCGGACCCGGCTGCGGAGCAGGACGAGAAGGTGCCGTCCGAGACGTCCCGGAAGGCCTGATGGGCGCGGGCCACGCGCACCGGCTCTACCTGCCGGGCGCCTCTCCGGTGCACCGGCTGCCGCCGCAGTGCAAGCTCGTCGCGGTCCTTGCGTTCGTGCTCCTGGTCGTCGCCACGCCGCGCGAGCGGATCTGGGCGTTCGGCGTGTACGCGCTGCTGCTCGCGGCCGTCACCGCGGCGGCCCGCGTCCCGTTCGGGACGGTCGCCCGGCGGATCGTCATCGAGGTGCCGTTCGTCGCGTTCGCGTTCCTGATGCCGTTCGTCGCGAACGGCGAGAAGATCACCGTGCTGGGGCTGCGGCTGAGCGAGAGCGGGCTGTGGGGCGCCTGGAACATCCTCGCCAAGGGCACCCTCGGCGTCGTCGCGTCGATCCTGCTGGCCGCGACCACCGAGCCGCGGCTGCTGCTGCTCGGCATCGAGCGGCTGAAGATGCCGCAGCTCATCACGCAGATCGCCACGTTCATGCTGCGGTACGGCGACGTCGTCACGGCCGAGCTGGGACGGATGAGGGTGGCGCGGGCGTCCCGCGGGTTCGAGGCGCGCGACATCCGCGCGACTGGCGTGCTCGCCAAGTCGGTCGGGGCGCTGTTCCTGCGGTCGTACGAGCGGGGCGAGCGGGTCCACCTGGCCATGCTGAGCCGCGGCTACGACGGGCGCATGCCCGTCATGCACGACGTGGGCGCGACCGGCGTCCAGTGGGCGGTGGCCGCCGCGCTGCCCGCGGCCGCCGCGCTCGTCGTGCTGGCTGCTTGGATGGCGCCATGACCCCGTCCCCAAAAGTGCCGTCTCTCGAAGTGCAGGGCTTGGCCTACGCCTATCCCGACGGCACGCAGGCGCTCTACGGCGTCGACCTGACGATCGGGCGCGGGGAGCGCGTCGCCCTGCTCGGGCCGAACGGCGCCGGGAAGACCACGCTCGTCCTGCACCTGAACGGCATCCTGCACGGCGGGCTGGGCGAGGTCAGGGTCGGCGGCCTCGCGGTCGACCCGAAGGACAAGAAGGCGCTGCGGGAGATCCGCCGCCGCGTCGGCATCGTGTTCCAGGATCCCGACGACCAGCTGTTCATGCCGACCGTCCGCGAGGACGTCGCGTTCGGTCCCGCCAACCTCGGCCTGCGCGGGGCCGAGCTGGACCGCCGGGTGCGCGACGCGCTCGCCCGCGTCGGCATGCTGGACGTCGCCGACCGCCCGCCGCAGCACCTCAGCTTCGGGCAGCGCCGCCGCGTCGCCGTCGCCACCGTGCTGGCGATGGAGCCGGAGATCCTCGTGCTGGACGAGCCGTCCTCCAACCTGGACCCGGCCAGCCGCCGCGAGCTGGCCGAGATCCTGCTGAGCCTGGACGTGACGGTCCTGATGGTCACGCACGACCTCCCGTACGCGGCCGAGCTGTGCCCGCGGTCGGTCATCCTGTCGGGCGGCGTCATCACGGCCGACCGTCCCACCCGCGACCTCCTCATGGACGCGGACCTGCTCGCCGCGCACCGGCTGGAGCTCCCCTTCGGCTTCGACCCGGCCGCCGCCGTTTCCTGATTCGCGGCCTGTTCGGCCGTTCCGCTTGCCTCGCCCGGCCCGCTCCGCAAGACTCGATGCCCTGACACTGGTAACGGTTTTCATATCCGAAATGAGGGCTTTCGTGAAGGTTGCGTTCGTCGGCAAGGGCGGCAGCGGCAAGACCACCCTGTCGTCGCTGTTCGTCCGGCACCTGGCCGGGCGCGGGCTGCCGGTGGTGGCCATCGACGCCGACATCAACCAGCACCTCGGCGTCGCGCTCGGCCTCGACGACGCCCGCGCCGCCAAGATCCCCGCGCTCGGCGACCGGCTCACCGAGCTCAAGGAGCACCTGCGCGGCGCCAACCCCCGGATCTCCTCGGCGTCCGCGATGGCCAAGACCACCCCGCCGGGCGCCGGCTCGCGGCTGCTGCGCTTCCGCGGCGACGACCCCTTCCACGAGGCGGGCCAGGAGGTCGACGGCGTCACGCTGCTCGCCACCGGCCCGTTCAACGACGACGACCTGGGCGTGGCCTGCTACCACTCCAAGACCGGCGCGGTCGAGCTGTACCTCAACCACCTCGTGGACGGCCCCGGCGAGTACGTCGTCGTCGACATGACCGCCGGCGCCGACACGTTCGCGTCCGGGCTCTTCACGCGGTTCGACCTGATGTTCCTGGTCGCCGAGCCCACCCGCAAGGGCGTCGGCGTCTACCGGCAGTACACCGAGTACGCCCGCGACTACGACGTCGCCATCCGCGTCGTCGGCAACAAGGTGCAGTCCGAGGAGGACGTCGCCTACCTGCGCGAGCACGTCGGCGACGACCTGCTGACCTGGCTCGGCCAGTCCGCCGCCGTCCGGGCGCTGGAGCAGGGCCGGCACGGCGCCGTGCTGGAGGACGGCAACGCCGCCGCCCTCGACCGCATGCGCGCCGAGGTGGACGGGCGCGTCAAGGACTGGGACCGGTTCCAGCGGCAGGCCGTCGAGTTCCACGTCAAGAACGCGCGCGCCTGGGCCAGCCGGGCGGCGGGGGAGGACCTCGAAGCGCAGGTCGACCTTGACTTCCACTTCCCCGGCGCGGCGGACGCCGCCTACTCCGGGTAGCGCAGGACCTACCGGCGGAGACGAATCGGCACTACTCTGCCCGCCATGACGATGCGGCGGATGCTCGCGATGACGGGCGGCGCGGTGGTTCCCCTGGCGGTCCTCGCCGTGCTCTTCGGCAACCAATGGGTCATCGACGCGATCCAGAAGAGCGGGTTCTCGCTCAGCGACGGCATCGGCCCGCTGGTGTCGTGGCTGTTCCTGCTCGCCTGGCGGTTCACGCCGCGTGGCGGAATGGAATGGAAGTTCGTCCTGTCGGACGACTTGAGCCTGCTGGTGTTCTTCGTGGTCCTGATCCTGCTCGTCGTGGCCGGCGCCCGGCTGGCGGACCCGAGCCGCTCCCCGTTCGGCGCGGTCATCACGGGCTGGTGGGCCACGGTCGTCGCGGGCGGCGTGTCCGGGCTGGTGGCCGGCCCCCTGACGTACTGGGCGCTCGACCTGCCCGGCGGGCTGAGCCGGACCACCTTCTCCACGATCGCCCAGGGGGCGTCCTTCGGCCTGGCGTTCGGCTGGATCGCGGGGCTGGGCGCACTGGGCGGCCTCATGGTCACCCGTCCTCGCGAGGGCGGCCCGCAGTCCCAGCCCTTCGGGCAGCCGCAGCCGTACGCGGCGCAGCAGCGGGGCATGCCGATGCAGCAGCAGCCCTACCCGCAGCAGATGCCCCAGCAACAGCAGATGCAGCAGCCCTACCAGCAGCAGCCCATGCAGCAGCACCCGTCGGCCGTCCCTTACGTGCCGCCGCAGGGGCAGCCGCAGCAGCCCGGGTGGGGCGCCGCACCCGTCCCGCAGCAGCCGGGACAGCCGCAGCAGCCGGGGCAACCGCAGCAGCCGGGACAGCCGGCGCAGTTCGGGGCGCCGCCCGTCCCGCAGCAGCCGTCCGCGCCGCCGCAGGAGCAGCCCGCCACCGCCCCGCCCTGGGAGCAGGACGAGCCTCCGAAGGACGAGGCCACCGAGGACGACGCCGACGACGCCGAGGACGCCCCCGAGGACGAGCCGCAGGACACCCCCGAGGACGACGACCTCGATCTCGCCGACCGGACGATCATCGACCGCAAGCGGGACGGCGACGACACCTGACCCACGCGCGCGCACGCTCCCGGGGCCTGCGAGAATCGGGCGCATGCGCGTGTTTCTTGGATCCGACCATGCCGGCTTCGAGCTGAAGGAGCACCTGGTCTCCTGGCTGAAGGAGAACGGGCATGAGGCCGTCGACTGCGGCGCGTTCGAGTACGACGCCGTCGACGACTACCCGCCGTTCGTCCTGCGTGCGGCGCGGCGCACGGCGGCGGAGCCGGGCACCCTCGGCATCGTGATCGGCGGCTCCGGCAACGGCGAGGCGATCGCGGCGAACAAGGTCCGGGGCGTGCGGGCCGCCCTGGTCTGGAACGAGGACACCGCCACGCTCGCCCGCGAGCACAACGACGCGAACGTCATCGCGATCGGGGCGCGCCAGCACGACCTCGGAACCGCGACCCGGTTCGTGGAGCTGTTCGTCCAGACGTCCTACTCCAAGGAGCCGCGCCACACCCGCCGGATCCAGATGCTCAGCGACTACGAGAGCACCGGAGAGCTGCCCCCGCTGCCGGGCGAGGGCTGAGCCCGGCCCGGCCTAGAGGCCGTTCTCCGGGGGTTTGCGGGCGCCGCCGCGCTTGCCGAGGCGGCGCCGTTCGTTCTTGGCGGCCCTGGTCCGCTTGGCGGGCTCGCCGGGTTTGCCGGCCCCCTGGCCGGGCGCCTGGCCCGCTGCCGGGGCGGCGGCGGGAGGCTCCTCGCCGCCGGGCCGCGGACGCGAGATGTCCCTGGCCCGCATCGCCGCGTTCACCGTGATCCGCATGCCCGGCTGAACCATGGACCGCTCCTCTCCGCACCTGTCGCCAAAGCCACCCTTACCCGGATATCACGTGACAGGACCGTCGCGGACCGTCACCGGTGCCCGCAGATACTGACCGGCCGGGGGCATTGCTCGATACAGTGCCCGAGTCATGCTTCAACGACTGGTGCAGCTTCTTCCACCGCGGGTGCGCGCCGTGCTGCGCAGGATCCCGATCCTCGTGGTGCTCTACCGCTGGCTCCGGCGCGGCAAGCTGACCAGGGAGCGCTACGTCTTCGCCGCGCTGGCGGTCGTGGCGATCGTGATCGGGCTCGCCACCACCAGCGAGTCGCGCGGGCTGGCGCCGTCCGGCGCGCTGGTGCTGATCGTGGTGGGCGGCGGGCTGCTGCTGAAGGTGCGGAGCCTGCTCGCGCTGCTCGGCGTCGTGGTCGCGATCGCGGCCTACAACGCGTGGAAGGACGTCGCCGCGATCGGTCCCGGCATGATCGCCACGCTGACGATCACCGCGGTGCTCGCGCTCACCCTCGCCCGCACGCGCCAGCAGCTCGGCGTGCAGGGGCTGCGGGGCGACTCGATGCTGCTGGAGCTGCGCGACCGGCTGCGGCGGCACGGCGAGATGCCCGAGCTGCCGGACGGCTGGGGCACGCAGGTCGTCATGCTCCAGGCCGGCGGGTCGTCGTTCGGCGGCGACTTCGTGGTGTCGGCGTCCGACGGCGAGAACCTGGAGGTCGCGCTGGTCGACGTCTCCGGGAAGGGCACCGACGCCGGGACACGGGCGCTGATGCTGTCCGGCGCGTTCGGCGGGCTTCTTGGATCGGTCCAGCCCGACCACTTCCTGCCCGCGTGCAACGTCTACCTGCAGCGCCAGCGGTGGGACGAGGGGTTCGTCACTGCGGTGCACGTCACGGTCGACCTGGAGACGGGCGAGTACACGGTCGAGTCGGCGGGGCATCCGCCGGCCGTCCAGTTCGACGCGGGCCGCGGCGCCTGGCAGGTCGGCTCCGCCAAGGGCGTGGTCCTCGGGGTGGTGCCCGACCTGAACTGCGTCCCCGAGCGGGGGAAGCTGCGCCCCGGCGACGCGCTGCTCCTCTACACCGACGGGCTGGTGGAGCAGCCGGGCAGCGACCTCGACGCGGGCATCGACCGGCTGCTCGGCGAGGCGGAGCGGCTCGTCCCGCAGGGCTTCGGCACCGGCGCCCGCGAACTGGTGGAGACGATGGCCGCGACCCGCGACGACGACTGCGCCCTCGTCCTCATCTGGCGCACCTGAGCGACCCGCACCTGAACGACCCGCACCTGAACGACCCGCACCTGAACGACCCGCTCCTGGGCGACCTGCTCAGTTCCGCTTGTGCTTGCCCTTCTGCTTGCCGTGCTTGGTCTTGTGGTGCTTCGGTTTGTGCGTCTTCGGCGGCGGCCGCTTCACCGACCCCGGGGTGATGGCGCCCGCCTTCTTCGTCGGGGTGGCGGACGCGGTCGGCGTCGCCGGCGGGGCGGTCCCGCCGGGCGTGGACGGATGGTCGCTCTTGCCGTGCGCGAGCCCGGCGATGATCGCGCCGATCAGGATGGTCCCCGCGGCGGCGCCGGCGCCCGCGAGCAGCCGGGTGCGCGTGGACGACCTGCTGCGGGCCATGCCGAGGGGCGTGAACGCCTTGGTGTCGGTCCCCTCGCGGTCGGCGAGCTCCCGCCGGTACGGCGCCGAGGGCGGCGGTGTCGAGGGGGTGGGCGGTTCGTGCGGGGACGCCGCGGCGGCCGGTACGGGGTGCGCCGACGCCCATCCGCCGCCGTCCGGCTGGGGCTGCTCGACGAGGGCCAGTAGCAGGTCGGACGCCGTCGGACGCTCCGCCGGGTTCTTCGCCAGCGCCCACCGTACGGCCTGGACGAGCGGTTCCGGCAGCCCGGACAGGTCGGGGTCCCCGGTGCGGAGCGTCGCCGGGTCGCCGCCGATCGGCATCCGTCCCGTCCCGGCGTGGGCGATGAGGCAGCCCCACGCGAAGACGTCGGCGGCCGGGGTCGCGGGGCCGCCCACGAGCACCTCGGGCGCCATCCAGCCGGGCGTGCCGAGGACCTGCCCGGTCGCGGCGGTCACGCCCTGCGAGTCCTGGCTGCGCGCGATGCCGAAGTCGATGACGCGGCAGCCGGACAGCGTGAGCATCACGTTGGCGGGCTTCAGGTCGCGGTGCACGAGCCCGGCCGCGTGGATCGCGGCGAGCGCGGACGCGACGCCGACGGCGACGCCGTGCAGGTCGGCGGGCGGCAGCGGACCGTCGTCGGCGAGCCGGTCGTGCAGCGAGATGCCGCCGACGTAGTCGGTGACGAGGTAGGGGCGGCCGTCCTCCTCGCCGTGCGCGAGGACCCGCGCCGTGCAGAACGACGCGACCCGGCTGGCGAGGTACGCCTCGTCCTGGAAGCGCCGCCGGTAGGAGGGGTCGCCGGCGAGGTGCGGATGGATGGTCTTCACCGCGACGCGCCCCCCGGACACCGGGTCGGCGCCGAGGTAGACCGTCCCCATGCCGCCGGATCCGAGCCTGCCGAGGAGCGTGTGCCCGGCGACCTCGCGCGGGTCGGCGGGTTCCAGCGGCCGGATGTCTGCGTCCATGCGTCGTTCCAGGTCTCCCAGCTCTCTCTCCAGTCCGTCCATCCCCGTTCAATGGAAGATTATGGCGGGTTCGCCGAGGAAGTGCGGAAACGTGATCGTCACGCCGATGTAGCGCCGCGTGCATCGGGGCCGTGCACAGTGGACGGTGCGGTGTCCGTGCGGGCGGCTCCCCAGGGGTGGGAGGTGCCGCTCGCGCGGTCATCGACCCGTATGCGGTGATGTTTCGCAGGGCAATGCGGAGGTAACAACCAGTTCTGCGCTCACCCCCCGGCGCTGGGACGCGGCGCGGCTCCGGCCGCCGCGTGCGAGCCGGAAGGGGGAGGGGCGCCGGGTGCGCAGACTCGGGGACCTGCTGTCGCCGTCGTGCTGGTCGGTACGGACCCGCGTGACCGCCGCCGCGACCCTGATCGTCGCCCTGATGCTCGTCGCAGGCGTCGTGATCTTCTACCAGGTCGTCAGCAGGACCGTCTACCAGGGGCTGCACGACCGCGGCGGTTTCGTCGCCGCGGATCTGGCCACGCTCGTCCGGGAGACCGACCCGCGCGGCACGCTGCACGTCCAGGATCCCGACTTCACCCTGCTCCAGGTGCTGGACGCCGACGGCGACGTGCTCGCGGCGAGCGAGTCGCTGCACGGCCGCGGCCCGCTGCGGGTGCCGGCTCCGGGGCGGCCCGGCCCGACCGGCTACCACACCGAATCGATGCGGGGGTTCGGCAAGGTCTACTTCGTCACCAAGCGGGTGCAGACACCGCAGGGGGTCCGGAAGGTCTGCGTGGGTGCGCCGATCACGACGTTCACCCGCTACCGGGGGCTGTTCATCGGCCTGCTCGTGGGATCGGTCCTCATCGCCGCGTCCGCGGTCGCCTGGATCGTGTCGCTGTCGGTGCGGCGGGCGCTGCGGCCGGTGCGGGTGATGAGCGCCGAGCTGGCGGACATCACCGGCGGCGGCACCGACCGGCTGGTGACCGTCCCCGACCCGGTCGACGAGGTGTCGGAGCTGGCCGAGTCGGTGAACGTGACGCTGAACCGGCTGGAGGACGTGCTCCGGCGGCAGCGCGCGTTCGTCGCGGACGTCTCGCACGAGCTGCGGAGCCCGCTGACCGGGCTGCGGGCCCAGCTGGAGGTGGCGCTGGAGCACCCGGAGGACGAGGACTGGCCGGCGGTCGCGCGGGCGGCCCTCGCGGACGCCGACCGGCTGCAGGGCATCGTCGGGGACCTGCTGATCCTGGCGAAGCTGGGCGCGGGCGTGCACGTCCCGCGGGAGCGGGTCGACCTCGGCGAGCTGGTGCGGACGGAGGCCGGCCGGCGGCCGCGCCGGATCCCGATGGAGATCGCGGCGGACGCGGGCGTCATCGCCCATGTCACCCCGCACCACCTGGTCAGGCTGCTGACGAACCTGCTCGACAACGCCGAGCGGCACGCGAAGTCGCGGGTCTGGGTGCGGGTGGCCGCGGCCGGACCGGACGCCGTGCTGGAGGTCCGCGACGACGGCGCCGGCATCGCGCCCGAGGACCGCGAGCGGATCTTCTGGCGGTTCCAGCGCCTCGCCGAGGGCCGCGACCGCGACCACAGCGGCACCGGCCTCGGGCTGACGATCTCCCGCGACATCGCCCGCGCGCACGGCGGCACGCTCGTCGCCGCCGACAGCGACCAGGGCGCCCGGTTCGTCCTGCGCATCCCCCGCGACGGGCTCTAACCCGCGGCGAGCGGCGGGCGGCGCGCCGCGTGCCGGGTCGCCTGCTCGAACGCGTGCCCGAGCTGCAGGACGGCGAGGTCGGCGTGGTGCGGGCCGACGATCTGCAGCCCGACCGGCAGCCCGTCCGAGGTGAAGCCCGCGGGTACCGACAGCGCGGGGCACCCGGTCGCCGAGATGAGGAAGCAGGACCGCATCCATTCCAGGTAGTCGCGCATCGGCTGCCCGGCGACCTCGTCCGGGTACTCGATCCCGGCGTCGAACGGCGGCACCTGGCTGACCGGCAGGAGGAGCGCGTCGTAGCGTCCGAAGAACTCGCGAACCCGGTGGAACAGCGCCGTGTGCAGCGTCTCGGCGCGTCCGAGGTCGGCGCCGGTGAGGTGGCGGCCCGCGTCGATGTTCTCGGCGAGGGACGGCTTGAAGTCGGCGCGGCGCTCGTCCAGCAGGGGGCGCAGGGTGATGTCCCAGTGCCAGGCCCGCAGGGTGCGGAACACCTCGTCCGCGCCGGTCAGGTCGGGGGCGGCCTCCTCGACCGTGCAGCCCAGCTCCTCGAACGCCTTGGCGGCGGGTTCGAGGACGCCGGTGACGGCCGGGTCGACGGGGATCGTCCCGCCGAGGTCGGGGGACCAGGCGACGCGGAGCCCGGCGAGGTCCCGGTCGAGCGGCGCCGCGAACGCCGAGCCGGGCGTGTCCAGCGCGATCGGGCTGCGCGGGTCGGGCCCGGCGAGCACCGACAGGAGCAGCGCGACGTCCGCGACCTCGCGGGCCATCGGGCCCTGCACGCCCATCGTCGACCAGCCCGCGAGCACCGGCCAGGACGGCACCCGCCCCGGCGACGGGCGGAACCCGGCGACGTTGCAGAACGACGCGGGGTTGCGCAGCGAGCCGCCCATGTCGCTGCCGTCGGCGAGGGGATGCATGCCGCAGGCCAGCGCGGCGGCCGCGCCGCCGCTGCTGCCGCCCGCCGACCGCGACGGGTCGTAGGGGTTGCGGGTGACGCCGAAGAGCGGGTTGAACGTGTGCGACCCGGCGGCGAACTCCGGCGTGTTCGTCTTGCCGAGCGACACGGCCCCGGCGCCGCGCATGCGCTCGACGACCAGCTCGTCGGTGTCCGGGACGTGGTCGGCGAAGATCGGCGAGCCGGACGTGGTGCGGATGCCGGCCGTGGCGTGCGTGTCCTTGTGCGCGACCGGCAGCCCGTGCAGCGGACCTGGGACCGCCCCGGCCGCGAGCCGCTCGTCGGCGTCGCGCGCCTGCTCCATGGCCCGTTCGGCGACCAGCGTCACGATGGCGTTGACCTGCGGGTTCGTCCGTTCGATCTGGTCGAGATGGGCTTGCACGACCTCGCGCGCCGACAGTTCGCGGGCGCGGACGCGGCGCGCCAGCTCGCGGGCGGACGCGAAGCAGATCTCCTCGGACACGTGGCCTCTCCTTCTGCCGGGTCCTCCCAGTGTCCACCCCGGATGCCGGATCGGCCCGCCGTGAGGTCATGATGCAAGGGAGACCGTCGGAAGGGGGCCCGTGGCAGAACGTGCCGGGGCGCGCGAGCTGCTGCGCCGCGTGCTGGACGAGGGCGCCTGGACGTCCTGGGACACCCCGCCCGCCGAAGAGGCGTCCCCGTACGGGAAGGTCCTCGCCGCCGCCCGCGAGCGCAGCGGCTGCGACGAGGCCGTCCTGACGGGGGAGGGGCTGCTGCGGGGCCGCCGGGTCGCGTTCGTCGTGTCGGAGTTCCGCTTCCTCGCCGGCTCGATCGGCCTCGCCACCGCCGACCGGATCGTCGCGTCCGTCGAGCGCGCCACCGCCGAGGGCCTGCCGCTGCTCGCCGCGCCCTGCTCGGGCGGCACCCGGATGCAGGAGGGCACGGCCGCGTTCGTCCAGATGGCCCGGATCACCGCCGCCGTCGTGGCGCACCGCGCCGCCGGGCTGCCCTACCTCGTCTACCTGCGGCATCCCACGACGGGCGGGGTCTTCGCGTCGTGGGGGTCGCTCGGCCACGTGACGGCCGCCGAGCCGGGCGCGCTGATCGGGTTCCTCGGCCCGCGCGTGTACGAGGGCCTGCACGGGGAGCCGTTCCCGCCGGGTGTGCAGGTCGCCGAGAACCTCGCGGCCAAGGGCCTGCTGGACGCCGTGGTGGGCATCGACGACCTCGCCGAGGTGGCGTCCCGCGTGCTGCGCGTCCTCTGCGGCAGGCCGCCGGCGGCCCCCATGGCGCTGCCGGAGAGCGTTCAGCCGGACGGGACGGCGTGGGACTCGATCACCCGGTCGCGCCGCCCCGGCCGTCCGGGCGTCCGCGACCTGCTCCGCCACGGCGCCGCGGACGTGACGCCCCTGTCCGGGACCGGCGAGGGCGAGGCCGACCCGGGCCTGCTGCTCGCCCTGGCCCGGTTCGGCTCGGCCCCGTGCGTCGTGGTCGGCCAGGACCGGCGCAGCCAGCGCACCGGCCACCCGCTCGGCCCGGCCGGGCTGCGCGTCGCGCGGCGCGGGATGCGGCTGGCCGCCGGCCTGGGCCTGCCGCTGGTGACCGTGGTCGACACGCCCGGCGCCGTCCTGTCGGCGGAGGCGGAGGAGGGCGGGCTCGCCGGTGAGATCGCCCGCTGCCTGGCCGACCTGATCACGCTGCCGGCGCCGACGCTCTGCCTGCTGCTCGGCGAGGGGACGGGCGGCGCCGCCCTGGCGTTGCTGCCCGCCGACCGCGTCCTGGTCGCCCGGCACGCCTGGCTGTCTCCGCTGCCGCCCGAGGGCGCCTCGCTGATCGTCCACCGGACGCCCGACCGGGCCGGCGAGATGGCGGAGGCGCAGGGCGTCCGGTCGGCCGACCTGCTGCGCGACGGCCTCGCGGACGTGCTCGTCGACGAGTTCCCGGACGCGGCGGACGAGCCCGAGGCGTTCTGCCGCCGCGCCACCGCCGCCGTCGAGATGGGGCTTTCCGGCCTGCGGCCCACCGGCCCGGCCGCCCGCCAGGCCCGCTACCGTCGGACCCCATGACCGACACCGCCACCCGGACGGCCTACGACGCCGTCGCCACCCTCTACGCCGACATGTTCCGCGACGTGCTCGACGGCCTCCCCCTCGACCGCGGCATGATCACCGGCTTCGCGGAACTGGTCCCGCCCGGACCGGTCGCCGACCTCGGCTGCGGCCCCGGGCACCTGACGGCGGTGCTGCACTCCCTCGGCCTGGACGCGTCCGGCCTCGACCTGTCGCCCGCGATGATCGCCCGGGCCCGCGCGGACCACCCGCACCTCCGCTTCGACGAGGGCACCATGACCGCCCTCGACGTCCCGGACGGCGGCCTGGCCGGCATCCTCGCCTGGTACTCGTTCATCCACATGGAGCCGGCGGACCTCCCGGCCGTCCTCGCCGAGTTCCACCGCGTCCTGGCGCCCGGCGGCCACCTGCTGCTGGCGTTCCAGTCGACCGACGGAACCGAGACGGAGGCGTTCGACCACAAGGTCGCCCTCGCCTACCGCTGGCCGATCGACGCCCTCGCCGACCTGACCCGCCGGGCGGGCCTCACCGAAGTCGCCCGCTTCCTGCGCCGTCCGACCGAGATCGAACGGTTCCCGGCCGGGAACCTGCTCGTCCGCAAACCCTGAGCGGGGGCTAGAAGCGGACCTGGTCTTCCTGCCACTCGGGCGGCACGGTACCGATGCGCTGGCGCTCCCAGGGGCGCCGGCGGCGGAGCCGGCGCCGCCCGCGGTGGCCGCGGGGGAAGAACGAGGCGAACACCGCGACCGCCGCCGCACCGGCCAGCGCCGCGAGGAAGCAGCCGAGGAATCTGGCGACCCGGCATTCTCTGATCATCGTGAGATCCGGGAGGGCCCTGGACGAACCGGCCGTGTTGTCCGCCATAGCGATCGCTTTCCTGTCCTGTGGTGTCTCCTCGCTCACTCGCGGCACAGTTTGTCACAACTGTCCCTACCCACGCCTTGCAACGATCCCTCAACAGTCCGTTTCACACGGATTCATGGTTGATGTCGAGAAGGCCGGCTCGATGGGCGAGAATGGCGGCCTGCACGCGGTTGGTGAGCGACAGCTTCGTCAGAATGCGGCTGACGTGCGTCTTCGCGGTCGCCTCACTCATGTGCAGTGCGGCGGCGATGTCGGCGTTGGACATACCGCTGCCGACCGCCACGAGAACGTCGCGCTCCTTGGCGGTCAGTACTTCCAGCTTCGCCTCGGCGCCGGAACGTCCGTCGTCCGCGAAGTCCCTGAGCAGGCGGCGGGTCACCTTGGGCGACAGCATCGCGTCCCCGCGGGCCGCGCTGCGGACGGCGGCCAGCATCTCCTGCGCGTCCGCGTCCTTCAACAGGAACCCGACCGCGCCGTGGCGGAGCGCCGTCCGGACATATTCGTCCAGGTCGAAGGTGGTGAGGACCACGACGCGGTGTGCTCCCGCCAGCCGCTCCGTCGCGGTCAGGCCGTCGGCACGGGGCATGCGGATGTCCATGAGGACGACGTCCGGACGATGCGCCGCGGCCTCCCGGACGGCCTCGTTCCCGTCGGCCGCCTCGCCGACGACCGTGATGTCGGGCGCCGTCTCCATGATGGTGCGGAGCATCGCGCGCACCATCCACTCGTCGTCCACGATCAGGACGCGGATCACAGCGGCACCTCGGCGATCACGGAGTACCCGCCTTCGGGGGTCGCCCCCGCGGTCAGCTCCCCGCCCAGCAGCCTGACCCTCTCGGCGATGCCGAGGAGCCCGTGCCCTCCACTCGGCAGACCGGCCGCGGGCTCGCGGGCCCGCCCGTTCGTCACCGAAAGCCGCAGGACCTTCGCCGTTCGCTGGACGATGACGGCGCACTCGGCGTCCCCGGCATGCTTGTGGACGTTCGTCAGCGCCTCCTGGACGACCCGGTAAACGGCATGCCCGACCAGTGCCGGTGCGGGCGCTTCGGACTCGTCCACCCGCAGCGTGACGTCCATCCCGGTTCGCCGTGACTCCTCTACGAGGTCGGCCAGATCGGCGAGACCGGGCTGCGGTTTGAGCGGCGCGTCGTCCGTCCGCAGCACATCCACCAGCGAACGCAACTCGCTCAGCGCCTCGCGCCCGATCGTCCCGATCCGCTTCCCGATCGCGGTCGCGTCCCGTCCCTCGGACGCTTCGAGTGCCGTGGCGTGAAGCACCATCAGTGAGACCCGGTGCGTGACGACGTCGTGCATGTCCTGCGCAATCTGCGCGCGCTCGTCGCTACGAGCCCGCAGCACCCGTTCCCGCTGCTCCCGCTCGGCGCGCTCAGCCCGCTCCCGCATGCCCGCGATCAGCTCCCGATGCGCGCCGACATAAAGACCGAGCAGCGCCGGCGCCAGACAGATCGCCGCCGTCAGCGGCACGGCGGCGTCCGCCCCACCGAGCCGCCATATCGGAAAGCCGACCACCACACCGGCGACCATCGTCGCGACCGCCGCCGCCTGCCGCGACCGGCTCCGCTCCGCGAACGTGTACTGCGCGAGGACGACGGCGACGAACGCGTCCACCGTCACCCACGCGACGAGCGCGAGCACGAGCAGCACCACTGGCCGCCGCCGCCGGTGCCAAACGGCCGCCCCCACAAGAAGGCCGAGCGGCACGGAGAACCACAACGGCGGATCCCACCCGAGCAAGGCGATGTCCTGGTCGCCGATCGACCGGCCCGCGCCAAGGTCACCGGACGCCGCGCTCGCGGCGACGGAGAGTGCCAGGACCGCGTCCAGGATCGTCGCGGGTCTCATGAACGTCCACGCTAACCGCGCCACGACCAGTGGTCATCCATAGAAAGTTGTAGGCCGCATCCCTCGTCCGCCGTCTTTGGAAAACGAAGATCGGCCGATGTGCCGGACACGCGCCGGCGACAACGCTGAACCACATGCCCAGAACGACCAAAGGCCTGCAACTCGCCTTCGCCGTCTTCTCCCTCGTGGCGGCCGCACTGCTGTGGATGCGCAGTGAGACGTCCTACCCGCTTATCAAGACATCAGCCGCGTATGGCTACGTCCTGGCCGCGGCATTCACGCTGGCCGCCGCGAAAGTGGAGGTTCGCCGCACGCTGATCATCTTTCATGTCCTCTTCGTCCCGGCCCAGTTCGTCTTCTGCTTCGGCGGCGGCCCTGAACAACTGCTGGGGATGCTCTTCTCCACGGTGATCGCCGTACGAATGCGCCCCCGCTTCCCGCGTTTGGGCCGCCGCGCACGTCGCGTCTGGCTGACCCTCCACGTGGGCATCAGCGTCGGCTGGCTGGGCCTCTCCCTAGCGATGACGACCCTCGCGATCGCAGGCGCCACCGCGTCAGACCACGCCGTCCGCCACGGCGCCTACGAGCTGATGCACATCTTCGACCTGACCATCGTGATCCCGAGCATGGCCCTGGCGATCATCACCGGCCTGGTCGTCTCCCTGGGCACCCCATGGGGCCTGATCAAACACTGGTGGGTGCTGCTCAAACTCGTGATCGCCCTGCTCATCCCGGTGATAGCCACAATTCAGAGCACCTGGATCGAGGAACTCCAAACCCGTACCACCGACCCCACCGCCGACCCAGGCGGCACGGGCCTGACCCTCGTCCTCTGCATGCTCCTCTACGCGACCCTGCTGTGGACGGCGGTAATCCTCTCCATCTTCAAACCAGCAGGAAAAACCCCCTGGGCCAAACCGACCCCGAAGCCGACACCGAAGCCGACACCGAAGCCGACACCGAAGCCGACACCGAAGCCGACACCGCCCGTCCAGTGACCGTATTCGGGGAGGTCGCGGCCGGTGATTCGGGAGTGTCTGAAAGTCTGTGGGTGAGGTGGTGATCAGCTTTCAGTTCAGGGTGATGCGGTCACCGTAGTGCAGGGACAGTGCGTTCAGCGCTGCCTTCCAGCCGGGGGTTTTGCCGGTGACGTTGGGTCTGGCTTTCAGTGAACCCATTTCATCCCTGTGGCGGCAGTCCGCTGGTCACAGCATGATCGCAATGCGTCGGTTGGTGGCCTGACGTAGAGAGACCCCTGGTAGACGGGTTGATCACCACAATCACGTCGCCTGAACC
>NZ_SMKY01000410.1 GCF_004349235.1 Actinomadura darangshiensis
GGCCCGGAGACCGGCACCATGGTGAGGGCGCCGGCCTGCTGGGGGGTGCCCAGGCGGTGCCCGGCGAGGCTGAGCGGGCCGGGGACGAGGGTGTCGAGCGCCGTCGGCTGCGCCATGCGGTGCTCCCTTCGGGTTCGCGCGCGGGCGGACCCTGCGCGCGGGGCGGGTTTCAGGCGGCGATGCGGGCGGTGAGGCCGTCGGCCTGCCGGTCCAGGACGTCCAGGCGGGCGTGCAGGGCGGCGCGCAGCCAGGGCGCGCCGGCGGCGCAGTGCCCGAACATCCACGGCAGCAGTTCGGCGAAGTCGTCCTGGTGCCAGAAGCCGCGCTGCGGCAGGGACGGGGCGGGGCGCCGCAGCGCCAGGTCGTCGCTGCCGGTGAACAGGGCGTGGCAGAACACCACCGGGACGGTGATCCCGGCGCCCGGCAGGCTCGCCGCGACGCGGGCCAGGTCGCCGGGGAAGACGTTCTCGTAGCCGTCGGAGACGACGGCGACCAGGTCGGGGCCGGTGCCGAGCGCGTCCAGGACGCCGGCGGCCAGGTCGGTGGCGCCGCGCGGGGCGCGCTCGTCGCCGCCGGCCTCGACGACCTCGACCCGGTCGCATACCTGCGACAGCACCATCCGCAGCGCGACGGCCTGGGACAGCACCGCCCATTCGCGGTCGCCGTAGCCGCGCATGGACGCCGAGGCGTCCAGCACCAGCGCGACCGTGCCGGGGAAGCGGGGGAAGGCGCTCGCGGCGTCGCCGACGTAGCGGCCGAGCGCGACGTACAGGTCCTCGGCGGGGCCGCCCCGGTAGAGGTGGACGAGGGTGGCGGCGATGTCGCCGCGGTTGGTGGCGGTGATGGTCGCGGGCCGTTCGCGGACGGCGTCGACGGCCAGCACCGGCTCGTCGGGCAGGGGCCCGGCCGGGTCGCCGGCATGCTCGCCGGCCCGGTAGAGGGCCTGGACGCGGGCGGGCGCGGCGGCGGGGTCGGTGAGGAAGCGCAGCAGGCGGCGCCGCAGGTAGTCCGAGGCGGTGTCGCCGGCGTCGATGCGGCGGGCGCAGCCGCGCGCGGTGGCGGTGCCGAGGGCGTGCTCGAAGCAGTCGAGCAGGGCGGGGCGGCGCGCGGCGATGAGCGCGTCGGCGCCGGGGTGCTCCAGGACGAACCGGAGCGCGGCGCGGGTGGTGTGCTTGTGGTTGGCGCGCAGCCGCCGCAGGGCGAGCAGGGCGGTGATGACGTGGCCGGGCGGCAGGCCGAGGGTCAGGACGCGGGCGACGCGGGCCTGCACGGCGCGGGTGCGGTCGTCGAGGCCGGCCTGGGAGGCGGCGAGGATCTGCAGCAGGACGCGGGCGCGCTGCCAGGGCCGCACGCCGGGGGCGAGGCCGAGCAGCGCGTAGCCTTCGGCGTCCTCGGTGTGGGCGGCGCGGTGCAGGCCGGCGTCGTCCCAGCGCAGGGCGGCGCCCCTGGGCAGGGTGAGGGCGGTGTCGTGGTGTTCCAGGTGGGCAAGGAGCGTGGGGGTGTCCATGGTTGTTCGCCTCCGCAACCATGGAGTCTAGGAATGATCGGGAGCGCCCCGACACTCATTTTCCGGTGGGCCGCTCCCCCGCGGCGCCGCCGGGTGCGGGGGGTGCGGCGGCGTATCCGCCGAGGCCGTGTTCGAGGAGGTCGTAGGCTCGGGCGGCGGCGGCGTAGACGTCGGCGCGCATCTCCTCCAGGGTCTCCCCGGCGCTCTTGCGGTCGGAGATCTCCTCGACCAGCCGGGTCTGCACGGCGAAGATCATGGCGGCGGCGACGCGGGGGGTGATGTCGTCGGGGCCGGCGCCGGTGTCCTCGGCGAGGAGCCCGGCGAGGTGCTCCTCGGCGCGGCGGATCATCTCCCGTCCGCGGGCCTTGAGGGCGGGGCTGTCGCGGACGGTCCTGGTCCACACCTCCGAGCCCTCGTGGAAGGCGGTCTGGTAGGCGCGGGCGTCCAGGCCCTCGAAGAAGCGGCGGCGGAACAGCGCGGCGGCGCTCTCGCCGGGGCGGCGGTCGCGGAAGTCGTGCCCGGTGGCCTCGATCATCTCGTCCTGCCGGTCGAAGAACAGGTCCTCCTTGGTCTTGAAGTAGTTGAAGACGGTGTTGACGGACACGTCGGCGGTGCGGGCGACGTCGGCGATGGTGACGCCGTCGAATCCGCGCGTCATGAACAGGCCGGTGGCGATGTCGGCGATGCGGCGGCGCGTCTCGCGCTTCTTGCGTTCCCGCAGCCCCGGCTCCGCCCGCGTCTCTGCCCGCGTCTCCGCCCGTGCGTCCGGGACGAGTTCCTCTCCCATGCTCGAAAATATACCTTCGCTGGAGTCACTGAAAATTTGGTGTGACTGCAAATTTGGGGTTACGCTACCGGGCGTCGACACGAGGAGGACATCAGTGATCGAGGCACGCGGGCTCGCCCGCACCTTCACCGGCGGGCACGCGGCGGTCGAGGCCGTCCGCGGCGTGGACCTGTCGGTCGCGCCCGGCGAGATCGTCGGGTTCCTCGGCCCCAACGGCGCCGGGAAGACCACCACGCTGCGGATGCTGACGACGCTGCTGGCGCCCACCGCCGGGACCGCGTCCGTCGCCGGGTGCGACCTGCGCACCGACCCGGCGGGCGTGCGCCGCGGCATCGGGTACGTCGCGCAGGGCGGCGGCACCGACCCGGGCGTCCCGGCGGCCGAGGAACTGGACCTGCAGGCCCGCCTGTACGGGGTCCCGGACCGGGCCGCCCGCATCGCCGCCCTGTGCGCGCGGCTGGACCTGGAGGGCCTGGGGCCGCGTCCGGCCGGGGCGCTGTCGGGCGGGCAGCGCCGCCGCCTGGACATCGCGCTCGGGCTGGTGCACCGCCCGCCGCTGCTGTTCCTGGACGAGCCCACCGCCGGCCTGGACCCGCAGAGCCGCGGCAACCTGTGGGACCACATCCGCGGCATGCGCGACCGCGACGGCACGACGGTGTTCCTGACCACGCACTACCTGGACGAGGCCGACGCCCTGTGCGACCGGCTGCTGATCATCGACCGGGGCCGCATCGTCGCCGAGGGCACGCCCGCCGGCCTCAAGCGCCGCGTCGCCGGCGACGTCGTCACGCTGGAACTGGCCGACGCGGCCGGCTGCGAACCCGCCCGCAAGGCGCTGTCGGAGCAGCCCGGCGTCCGCGAGGCCGCCGTCACCGGCACCAGTGTCCGGCTCACCGTCGAGGACGGCGAGAAGGCGCTGATGCCGCTGATCCGCGCGCTGGACGGAGCCGGCGTGGAGCTGGCCTCGCTGAACCTGGCCCGTCCCACGCTCGACGACGTCTTTTTCACCGTCACCGGCCGCACCCTGCGCGACGCCGCCTGAACCGGCGCCTGAACCGGCGCCGCCCGAAGTCAAAGGAGTTCCTGGATGCCCTTCACGCGGACGATGTCCGACACCCGGCTGATCTTCCTGCGGTACCTGCGGCAGACGCTGCGCAGCAAGGTCGCGGTGGTGTTCGGGGCGGTGCAGCCGCTGCTGTACCTGGTGCTGTTCGGGCCGCTGCTGTCGGACCTGGTCGACGTGCGCGGGTTCGGCGCCGGCAACGCCTGGCAGGTGTTCGTGCCGGGCGTGCTGATCCAGCTCGCGCTGTTCGGCGCCGGGTTCGTCGGGTTCGGCCTGATCGCGGACCTGCGGTCGGGGGTGGTGGAGCGGCTGCGCGTCACCCCGGCCAGCCGCACCGCGCTGCTGCTGGGACGGGTCCTGCGCGACACCGTGGTCATCGCGGCCCAGGCGGTGCTGCTGATCGCGGTCGGGCTGGCCCTCGGGCTGCGCGCACCCGCCGCCGGGATCGCCGTCGGGCTGCTGTTCGTGGTGTCGCTCGCGGTCAGCGTCGCGTCCCTGTCCTATGTCCTGGCGATGCGGATGCGCAGCGAGGACGCGTTCGCGCCAATGCTGTCGGCGGTGACGCTGCCGCTGATGCTGCTGTCGGGGATCCTGCTGCCGATGAGCCTGGCGCCGGGCTGGCTGGACGTGCTGTCGCGGTTCACGCCGTTCCGGTACGTGGTGGACGCGGCGCGGTCGGCGTTCCTCGGCGACTACGCCACGGCGGCGGTCGCCGAGGGCGCGCTGGTGGCGGCGGCGCTGCTGGCGGTGTCGGTGGTGCTGGGCGCCCGCCGGTTCCGCAGCGGGAACGCCTGACCTCTCAGCCTCCGAGCGCGGCGGTCTTCGCCCGCGGGGCCGCCGCCCCCTCCGGCGGGACGCCGGCCGGCGGGCCGGGGCGGGCGACGGCGGCGCGCTGGGCGATGTAGGCGCCGGCCAGCACGATCACGCCCCCGGCCACCTGCACCGGGGTGAGGCGCTCGCCGAGCGCGGCCCACGCGATCAGCGCGGCGGCGACGGCCTCGGTGTAGCAGATGGCGCCGCCGACCTGCGCCGACAGCCGCTGCAGACCGGCCACGCCCGTCAGGTAGGCCAGGACGGTGCTGACGATCCCGATCCAGGCGACGAGCGTCCAGCCGGGCGCGGTGTGCCCGCCGACGGGGACCTGCGCGGGCAGCACGTCCCACGGCAGCGCCCAGGGCGCGGCCAGCGCGGTGAGGGCCAGGGCGGCGACGACGCTGCCGGCGGAGGTGATGACGAGGGGGTCGACCTGCCCGGTGAGGCGGTCGACGATCAGGAAGTAGCTCGCCTGGCACGCGGCGGCGCCGAGCCCGGCGGCCAGCCCGACCGGGTCCAGCGACAGGCCCGTCCACACCTGCACCACCAGGGCGAGGCCGGCCATGGCGATCGCGACGCCGGCGGCGGCGGTGCGGTGCACGGGGGCGCGCCGCACCAGCCGCAGCCAGCCCAGCACGATCACCGGGCCGCTGAACTCCAGCAGGATCGCCACGCCGACCGGCAGCCGCGACGCGGCCACGAAGTAGAACGCCTGGCAGCCGGCGACGCCGGTCGCCCCGTACAGGACGAGGGCGCGCAGATGGGGCCGCAGCCCGCGGACCGCGGCCCGGCCCCGCAGGACCGCCGCGACCGGCACCAGCACGAGCGCGGCGACGGTGATCCGCAGCCACACCGCCTGCAGCGGGCTCAGCCCGGCCTCGATCAGGGCCTTGCCGAACGGCCCGGACGCGCCGAAGCACACCGAGGAGAACACCGCCAGGCCCAGGCCCCAGGCACGGGTGCGCGCGGCCCCGCCCATCGTCACCCCCGTCGCACCGTCCGCCCGAGTGAACCAACGCTAATGAGCATCCTTCCATAACGGTCCTTACACGTCGATGGCGGGGCTACCTGCCCGTAACCCGTGCGATGCCGGACGCGCCGCCCGCTGCGACTACTATTCGCCGGATGAGCTGGCAGGCGGCCGGGGCGGGGCCCGGCGGAACCGGAGGGGGCCAGAGCGGCGACCTGTTCGCCTCGGTCGAGGGCAACGTGCGCGAGCTGGTGGCCTCGCCCTGGTGGCAGACCGCGCCGCCCGCCGACCGCGCGGCGCAGATCAACGCGCGGATGCTGTGGGGCGCCGGATCCCCCGTCGTCCTCACCGAGCACCCGCTCATCGAGTCGTTCATCCCGTTCCTGACGACGTCGGCCGACCAGCTGCACTGGATGATGCCGCCCGACTTCGGCACCCTCGCCGGCTACTACGTCCACCGGCTCGGCGCCGGCGACGGCGGCGGCGCCGCCCACATCGCCCGCGTCATGTACGAGGTCGCCGCCGGGCTGCAGGCCGACCCCCGGTTCCGGCCCGGCGCCGACGCCCTCGCCGCGGTGACGGCCGCGTCGCTGCGGATGGTGAACCAGGACCTCGCCACCGTCCGGTACGGGCCGGAGGCGATCCTGCAGGAGTGGCGGCGCCGCTGCCCCGCCGAGTTCGCCACCCCGATGGTCCGCGACACCGCGCCCGGCGAGTACCTGCGGCTGGCCCTGTACGACCTGCAGGAGATCGTCGCCGGCCTGACCGGGCCGCGCCCGGCGGCGCCCGGACGCAGCCACGACGAGGTCCGCCGCGCCGGGATCGCGGTCCTGGCCGCCGACCTGCAGGCCGCGCCGGGCGCGCTGCCGGCGCTCCAGCGCTGGCTGGACACCGACAGCGCCCGGACGCTGCAGGCGGTGCTGGCCGACCCCGCCAACCCGCTGCGGTCGCTGTGGCCGCGCGACGGCCGGCTGCCCGACACGCTGCGCAGCGACGACCCCGACGCCCTCGCCGCGCTGCTGGCCACCACCTACACCCTCGGGCTGACATGGTCCCGGCTGGCGCAGGTGCCGCCGCCGGCGACGGGCTTCGCGGTACCGCAGGCGGTCGCGGCGGAGCTGACGTCCCCGGCGATGCACTCCCCGCCCTCCACCGACGAGCTGTCGGCCTGGGACATCATCAAGGCCGCCCGCGCCCACATGGCCGCCGAGCGCGCCTCCTCGGCC
>NZ_SMKY01000411.1 GCF_004349235.1 Actinomadura darangshiensis
CCGCCGTCTTCCCCACCCGCGCCGAGTTCTCATTCGCCCACCCGCCACACGCCCTACTCGACGGCGCGAGCAGCATCCGGGCCGCCGGCCTCTCCCTCAACATGCTGTGCCAGCAGTACCCCGACACCCGCCTGTTCCGCCTCATCGAGGACGGCGCCACCCTGCACGCCCTGTTGCTAGACCCCGAAGGCGAAGCCATCCGAGCCCGCGAACACGAAGAGGGCTACAGCGACAACCACCTCACCACCCTCACCCGCCTGAACATCGAGGTCCTGACCCGCCTCCGCAAACGCCTATCGCCCGAGGCCCAAGACCGCCTGTCGGTCGCCGTCTACGACGAGACGATCCGGTTCAACATCACGCTCCTGAACAACCAGCTCTGCGTGATGCAGCCCTACCTACCGAACGCCCGCGGAGTCGACTCGCCCACCTTCCTCGCCGAGCGCACCGCGACCGGTGCCGGACTGTATGAGACGTTCGAAGAGATCTTCAACGCGCTATGGGAACGAGGCCGCACCGTATGACCGACGCACCAGCAGCACTACTGCCCGTCGCCCTCCAGGCAGCGGAGATAGCCAGCGACCTAGTGCGCACCCGCGTTCCCGGCCTGCTCACCGCCAAGGGCGACCGCGACATGGCCAGCGAAGTCGACTACGCCGTAGAACGCGCCGTCCGTGACCACCTAAAAGACCGAACCCCCGGCATCCCCGTCCTCGGCGAAGAAGAGGGCATCAGTGGAGACACCACCGGCGAACTCATGTGGGCGATTGACCCGGTAGACGGCACGGCCAACTTCGTCCGGGGCATGCCACTGTGCGGGATCTCCATCGGCCTCATCGAACGAGGCCACCCCGTAGTAGGCGTCATCGACCTGCCGTTCCTGGGCAACCGCTACCACGCAGCCCAACACACCGGCGCCTACCTCGCAGACCGCCGCATCCAGGCCAGCATGACCACCGACCTCAAAGACGCCATCGTCGCCATCGGCGACTACGCCGTAGGCGAGGGAGCCGAAGCCAAGAACCGCCAACGCATCGCCCTCACCGAACGCCTAGCCGCCAACGTCCAACGAATCCGCATGTTCGGCTCAGTGGCCATCGATCTAGCGTGGGTCGCCGAAGGCAAACTAGACGCCAGCATCACACTGTCCAACAAACCCTGGGACATGGCCGCCGGCGTGGTAATCGCCCGTGAAGCAGGTGCAGCCGTGGTCGATTATGAGGGGGTTTCTCACACTATGTCTTCGGGATCAACTGTTGCGGCGACGACGAGTGTCATTGACCAACTATCCTTCCTGCTGAGTCGATCGACATCATGACCGTCCGATCGGGATGGCATCCAAGGCGCTGAAAGAATTATGAACATAAATAATCTCGGCCCGGGAACTCTGGTCACCATCGAGGCGTTCGGGCGAACCTTTGAAAATATTCTCCCGGGTGCAGCTCAAGATCTGCGCACTTTAGAAAAGGAAGGAGCCATCTATGTCGACGATAATGATCTCGACGAAGAGGGCAACATAGCCAGGAATGGCAGTAGGTTTCGAGTAAAGCTGTCTCCATCGGAAATATTCGAGTATGTTGAGGCTAGCATTGTCCAACAAGAATATGTCAGACTCCTCGATAGAGGCCTTGGTCACACTGAGGCGATAAAGAGACTGTTTTCGCCAAAATATCGAAATAGGCTCCTTGAGTACGATGAATTCTTGGCCAAAGAAGATCCTGAACTGGCAGCAGATATGCGGGGCTGCTTCGCAAGTTTCATCGGACCGGAACTTGAGGACCTGCTATGCGGCATGCCCGATGACAGGTATGAGAGAATTCCATTCTTGGGAAATGAAGTAAATCAGAGTGAAATCGTACTAAAAACCCTTAGATCTATCCCCACTTCAATTAGAAAACTCCATCGCCGCTCCAACAAGCGTCCACCTTTCTTGATAGAAAACGAATATGACGTGCAAGATCTGATAGAGATAGTACTGCGAGGATTGCATCCCGAAGTCATCAGAGAGGAGTGGACTCCCAAAAGCGCAGGAAGTGCCAAAAGAATAGACTTGGCGATCCGGCATCTCGGGGTAATGATCGAATGTAAATATGTACGAAGCTCTGGTCACTCTAAAAAACTTGCAGACGAACTAAAGATCGATTTCGAAAGTTATCACAATCACCAAGATTGCCGACATCTATTCGTCTACATTCATGACCCCAATCAATACATCAGCGATCCGGAAAACTTTGCCTCCGATCTCAATGGCATTCGCCGGAAACGAGACCACGAGTTCTCCGTCGAGATCTTTATAGGCTGACTCGCACTTCTCTAGCCGTGCCACTTGAGGTTTTGGTCCCAGGACACTGCTGCTTGCCGAATTGGGCTGTTTTAGATCAAGGGGCGGCGGCGCTCAGGCCGCTGCGCGGCCCCGCGCCAGGCCGCCCGGAGCATGCGGCGTGGGCGCCGGTCACCGGACGGCCGCGCCGGGCCGCGCATCGCGCCACGTCCGCCGGCCCCGCCCCGACCGGTCACCGCGGGGGCCGCGCCGCCGCCAAGTCCTCGCACCCGTTGAGGCTCAATCGCCTCCGGCGGGGGCCTCTGACTCTGGGAAGCTCACTCCGAGCCCGTGACTGTCGTTGGTGGTTGGGGGATGCCTGAGCTTCCCGTCTGCCGTCGTCCCGATCGGAGATCTACCAGACCAGGGCCAGGGGGCCAAGGTCGTTCGTCCAGTGGGGCGCTCCACCTTGGCCCCCTGGCCCTGGCCCGGCAGCGCGGAGCGCGGGACGACGGCAGACGGGAAGCTCAGGCGGAAAGAGTGGTGGCGGGCGTCCGCCGTCGACGTCCGGCCGCGCGGATTCCAAGATCCGGAAAATACGCGGAATCGTGCGTGACCCAGAGGGGCGGAAGGGGTGCTTTGCCGCAGGTCAGCGAGCGTTGGCCGGGTGAATCCATGGCGGGCTGTAAATCCGTCGGCTTAGCCTACCCAGGTTCGAATCCTGGACCCGCCACCACCACGTAAAACGGCCCCTGACCAGCTACAACGCTGTCAGGGGCCGTTCTCGTTGGGTCCCAGTAGATCCCGACCGTTCCCGGCAATTGCCGGGTG
Source organism: Actinomadura darangshiensis (assembly GCF_004349235.1). GTDB lineage: Bacteria > Actinomycetota > Actinomycetes > Streptosporangiales > Streptosporangiaceae > Spirillospora > Spirillospora darangshiensis. Next base: position 3,092 of record NZ_SMKY01000411.1, read on the forward strand.
TTCACGGGACAGTCACGGGACAGACTGTGCGGGCTATGACCTCCCTAGTCGTTGTCCTTGAGAGCGTCCTCGATACGGCCATTCCACATCTGCTCATGGCCGTCGATGCACCCGGCGTAGACCCGTAGCAGCACGTCAACGCCGTGCCCAGCGCGGCGCGCGACCTCGGGCGCCGGGACGCCGGCGTTCAGGGCGAGCGTGACGCCGCTGTGGCGGAGGTCGTACGGCCGCCCGGCGAGCGGAGAGGCCACCTGTGTGGGCGTGAACGCCTTGTCTCGGGCTGTCTGCCAGACGCGCCCGTAGACGCTCTCCGAGAGCGGCCCACCACGCCCACCAGAGAACAGGCGACCGTCCGGCGCCGTCCCGTGCTCGTCCAGGTGGCGACGCAGCAACCGGACGAGTTCCGGCGAGGTTGGGACGGCCAGGCGATCTTCTGCGGCGCGCCAGAACCAGGGCGCGCGGGGCGCGTTCGACGCCGAGGTCCGCGCCCTTGGCCTGGAGCCCAAGCACGAGATCACCACCGAACACGCCGAGCCGCTTGCGGACGTCGCCGAGGCCCCCGGCGTGCCGACCGGAGAGGCCAACTGCCTGGTCCGTCGCCGGCGTCTCCTCGCTAGCGACATCCCCGTACGGATCAACGAAAGCTCGGTCCCCTCGACGTCGCCGAGGGCGAGACAGGCCTGCTTGACCGGAACGCCCTCAACCGCCAGCTCGGCCACGAGTGCGAAGCGGGCTTCTGGAGGCACCACCTGCTCGACCGCCCGCGGCGCCCCTCCGCAGGATCTTGACCTCGTTCTCTAGCTCGGTGATCCGTACTTGGGCCTGGCCCAGGGCAACGGACTCGGCCTCTGCGGGACTGGGTGACTTCAGGCCACGGTCGATCGGGTCCCGCCGTATCCAGCGGTGGGCGGGACTCCGCGATGCCCAGGGACGCTGCCACGTCCCGCACCGATCGTCCCGATTCCAACAGATTCAGGGCACGCCGGTGAAACTCTGGCGAGTAAGGCCTGGGCACCAGAACGATCTCCTTCAGAAGATCGCCGAACCTTACCTCTCTCAATACCCCTGCCCGTGAAACGCGGGCAACATTAAGCTTTCCGCGCTACGGGGGGAACCTCAGCGGAAGGTCGGCGGTTCGTCCCTGCCACCTCTCTGAACAGCGCAAAGGCGAGACCCGGAACCAGTCTCGGTTCCGGGTCTTTTGATGTCCCTAGCCGTGGGCATTCCTCTGCGTGCTCGGCATGAGCTTCAGTACACCGTGGGAGACGCTAACGCACAGCACCGTGGGAACGAGCACTGTGAGCACCCCGATCAGGCTCGCCAGCAGGGAGTGCGCAATGCCCACACCGGTGGCCACCGCGGCAAGAAACACGTAGACCATGGCCAGGGCTCCGGCAACGGCGGTGGCGACGAGCCCCTTGGTGAACAGACGTCCCCTCTTCGCGGCCACCTCTCCGATAACGCTGGCCGGCAAGAACAGCAGCGGCACCAAGACGACGCCCACCACACCGGAAAGCAGCAGCAGGAAAGGCCCGGCCAGTGGACCGCCGGTGTCCGCATCAGCGACGACTGCGCACGCGAGCAGACCGGCGTAGATGATGACGCCCTGCACGACGAACGCCGAGCAGGCGACTAGCGCACCAACCAGGTGCTGGCCAGTCTTTACGAACATGATGCTCTCCCCGTGGTCACGCCCGGTCGGAACTTCCCCGCACCGATGCGCCGAGCCGGAACAGGTTGGCAGTTCACCCATGTCATCGACCGAAACGTCCAGATTGTGATCATATCGGACGGTTGTTGTAGTTGGTGGTGACGGCCGGTGACTGTGCCACACCGTCGCTGACCGGCACCCAAGGCGGCCGATGGCACAGCATGAACCCTCTGCCACGGGCCGCACGGTCAGGTTCTAGGCCAGATACGAGGCGTCCGCGCCTCATGCGCGTTGGTGGCCAAGGGCCGTGATCTCCTCAGTGCCGAACTCTTAGGGCGGCCGGCTACCGAACCAGAACGACCAGGACCGCGGCGACCGCCGCCGCCGCCGTCCCGACCGACAACGGAAGTTGCGGCTCCGTGGCCACAGAAACACCGCCTACAGCAGCGATGAACACACGGTCACTGGCGGTACGAGCGGAGGCCATGTCAGCCGCTGTGACGGCTGAGATCGGTTCGCGCCAGGGGGCACAGCGGCTTACGTGGCGTACCTCAGCGCGGGCCGTGGCGAGGTGGGGGTGCCGGTGGTCGGCATCGAGAAACGTGTGGCCTTGCTAACGGCGGTTCTGGACGGGCTGGACGAGTGTGGATCTTGCTCGTGGGACTTCGTGCGTCGCACGAGAACCATCACTACGCGCCCGTCAAAGGGCCGCGGCGCTTGCGTCGCCGTCCCGGCCGGCTCTGGCGGTTGGCGCGTGCGGCGTGGATGCTGGTCACCGACCGGCGGCCCGGACGGCTGCGCACCACACTTCGCCGGGCCTTTGTTGCCCGGCTGACGGCGGTCACGGGACACGCGCCGCCGCCTCTCCCTCACTACGTGCCGTTGTTGCGCTCGGCTCTGGCATGGACGACCAGCACCACGGCGCTGGGTAAGGCGGCTACAGGTCCGGTAGAGGCATCGTGAACAAGCCCACGAACGCAAACATCGCGCCGACAGCGATCGCGATACGCGCGATCACGGCTGATTTTCGTCGCCCTTGAGTCTGATACGGACGTAGGTGATCAGGTGGGTCGGGCACGTGGCGATCGCCTCGCCGGTTGGATAGATGATCGTGAATTCCGCGCCCTTGTCGCACACTTCGCGGCCTCCTTGAGCACACCAGCCTGCCCGGCTGACCTCTGCCTTCGCCGTGTAGTGGTCGGAGTTCCACTTCTTGACCTCGATGTTCGCCATGGTTTGCCCTCCAGGCGCTGTCCGGTCGGGTGTAACAGGTGCAAGGTTAGTGGCTGAGGGTGACGATTTTGTCTATTGTTGTTAGGGGAATTAGCAGGCCGATGTCCCAGGTTTCGTCGTCCTGGCCTATTAGCAGGGTTGCCTGGTCGTCTGGTGCGATCGTCCAGAAGACTGGGGAGCCTGCGCAGTTGCCTATCTGCAGGGACTTTCGCTCCTCCCAGCTTGCTTCGCGGATGCCGTTTAGGCGGGAAAGGTTCGCGAGGGTGGCTCGGATGTGCAGTTCCCATGTTTCAGATTGCAGCGTCAGCGTTGGGAGCGGGTCGGCATCTGCGTCCAATGTCACCTTGACCATGTGGGGATGCTTCCACATGCGGGGGCCTAGGC
>NZ_SMKY01000412.1 GCF_004349235.1 Actinomadura darangshiensis
CACGGGTACCCGCCGCCCCAGCAGGGCTATCCGCCCCAGCAGGGCTATCCGCCGCCTCAGCAGGGCGGATACCCGCCCCAGCAGGCCGGGTACCAGCAGGCCGCCTACCAGCAGGCCGGGTACGCGCCGCCCCAGCAGGGCGGCTACCCGGTGGCGCAGCAGATGCCGCCGCAGCAGCCCGCGGACCTGTACGGCTCGCCGATCCTCGTCTACGACCAGCCGACGCAGATCTTCTCGACCGAGGCGAACTACACGATCTGGGGTCCGCAGGGGCAGCCCGCCGCGCACGTCCGCGAGGAGGGGGTGAGTGGCGCGCGAAAGGCGCTGCGCGTCGTCAGCCAAGGGAACCAGAACAAGGCCGAGCGGAAGCTGACGGTCTTCCGTCCGGACGGCATGCCGTACTTCCTCTTCTACAAGCCGTACGGGTTCATGGGCACGCCCAGGATGCAGGTGCTCACGCCCCAGGGCGGCCTCATCGGGCACCTGCGCAAGCGGGCGATGCGCGGCTGGGAGATCCTCGACCCGCACGAGCAGCAGATCGGCTACTACGAGCTGATGAACGGCCGGGTCACCGACCTGCACCAGCAGTACGAGCTCGCCCGCATCCAGCGCGGCTTCGACGGCGTGGGCGAGTTCCTGTCGCAGGTGTTCACCGGGGCCGACCGCTACGTCCTGCGCATCAACGTCCAGCTCCAGGAGCCGATGCGCACGCTCGTGCTGGCCTGCCCGCTCGCCTTCGACACCGCCGTCTCGCAGAACCGCAGCATCGGCGGCCTCTTCTAGCCCCCGCACGGGTCAGGCCCCGGCGGGTGCCGGGGCCTGACGGGGTGCCGAACGAGCCGGAACGGGGATGGCTCGGTCAGCGGACCTTCGGGACGTTCCCGAAGAGCGGGCCGACCTCGCTCCAGCGATGCAGCTGGCAGCCGTCGGCGCGGGTGAACTCGGTGTCGATCGGCTTCCCCTGCCAGGTGCCCTTGACGGTGGCGATCTCAGGACCGCCGTAGATCTTGGTGCACATCTGGTCCTTGGGAACCGGTTTGAAGGGCTGCTTGACCTTGCTGAGGGCCGCGCACGCGTCCGCGGCCTTGGGGTGGTCACCTCCCGTTGGCTGGCAGGTCAGCTTCCAGGTCTTGGCGGGTGCCTCCTTGGAGGCCTTGACCTGCACGGTGAGAGAATCCGCCGGTGCGCCGGACGGCTGCACGGACGTCGTGCCCGAGGGCTGGTCGGCGGGGTTTCCGTTGGCCTTTTCTTCGCCGCAGGCGGCCAGGGACAGGAGCAATGCCATCCCGGGCGCCGCGACAAGGAGCGTCCGATACCGCATGCGTGATTCGACGCAGGGGTGCTTCGCGCGGTTCCATGGGGGTGTGATGAATTTCGGGGAAGACGTACCGGCCGTGGTCGCCGCGGATGTCCCGCAGGACGGCTACCTCCTGGACGTCCGGGAGCAGGACGAGTGGGACGCCGGCCACGCGCCCGCCGCGGTCCACATCCCCATGGGCCAGCTCGGCGACCGCGCCGGGGAGGTCCCGCGCGACCAGGACGTCTTCGTGATCTGCCGGTCCGGGGCGCGGTCCGCGCAGGTGACGGTCGCGCTGAACCAGGCGGGCTGGCTGGCGAAGAACGTCGACGGGGGCATGAAGGGCTGGGCCGAGGCCGGACGTCCCATGGAGGGCAGCGGGGACGGCCCGCCGTATGTCGCGTGATGTCCCGTTTTGAGGGGTTGTACGATCGGGTCTGACCGATACCCGCGGGAGCTCGGGCCACAGCCGGGCTGAGAGGGCGGCCTCAGAGGCGTCGCCGACCGCATGAACCTGTCCGGGTAATGCCGGCGTAGGGAGTGTGTCCCGTGACGTCCGACGTCGAGAAGCGCTCTGCCGACGAGGTCCCCTTCACCCTCGACGAACCCGCCCCCAAGGTCCTCGGCTTCTGGGACCAGAGCGCCTTCTGGGCCAACCTCGGCGTCAGCCTGCTGGCCTTCTCCGGCGCCTACACCGTCCTCGCGCCGGACGCCGCCGGCCGGCCGACCATCTCGATCATGGCGGGCATCGTCGCGATGGCCGTCGGGACGGCCCTCGGCGGGCTGATGCTCGGCCTCGCCGCCGTCCCCGGCACCCGCACCGGCCAGCCGGCGATGGTGCTGCTGCGCGGCCTGTTCGGGGCGCGGCTGTCGTACGCGCCGACCGTGCTGAACATCCTCCAGCTCGTCGGCTGGGGGACGTTCGAGCTGATCGTCATCGCGGACGCGGCCCGCGAGCTGTGGGACGGCGTCCCGCGCTGGGGCTACGTGATCGCGGCGGGCGCGGTCACGACCGTGCTGACGGTGTGGCCGCTCGGCTCGGTCCGGCTGCTGCGCCGGTACGTGACGGTGGCCGTGGCGATCGCGCTCGTCTACTTCTACGTGCAGCTCCTCCGGGAGCCGCTGCCCGACCTGACGCAGGGGTCGTGGGGCGGCTTCTGGGTCGGCGCGGACGCGGCGCTGGCCGTGTCGATCTCGTGGGTGCCGGTCGCCGCCGACTACACCCGGCACGCGAAGACCGAGCGCGGCGCGTTCGGTGCGGCGGCCGTCGGCTACTCGGTGACGCAGATCGCCGCCTACGTCCTCGGCCTGCTCGCGCTGGCGCTGGTCGCGGGCGACTCCACGAAGGTGTTCGACCCGTTCCTCGGCGCCACGCTCGGCGTGGTGTTCTTCGCGATCTTCGTGCTGCGGGAGGCGGACCAGTCGTTCGCCGACACCTACTCCACGGCCGTGTCGATCCAGAACCTGTTCCCGCGCGCGGACCGGCGGGTGCTGAGCGTCGCGCTCGGCGCGGGCATCACCGTCCTCGCGCTGGTCCTGGACATCGGCGACTACGCGGGCTTCCTGTCGCTGATCGGGTCGGTGTTCGTGCCGCTGCTCGGCGTCCTCGCGGCCGACTTCTTCCTCGGCCGGCGCCGGATGCGCGGCGGCTGGGACGTCTCGCGGACCGCGCCGTCCCGCTGGGGGATGATCGCCGCGTGGACGGTCGGGTTCGTCTGCTACCAGCTCATCAACCCCGGCACCGTCGAGCGGTGGGCCGGGTTCTGGCACGACGTGCGGGACGCCCTGCACTTCACTCCGCAGACCTGGATGAGCGCGTCGCTGCTGTCGTTCCTGGTCGCCGGAATCGCCGCCCTCCTCATCGGCAGGCTTACCAAACGGTAAGGTTTGTGTTCTCAGAGGGTCGCCGGAGCAAGTTCCGGCGCAAGTTGCCCGGCGCCACGCCGGAGTCCGGTGGCACGATGACAGACGTGTACGAACACGTCCACGATCCCATCGCGCGGGCCGTCATCGAGAGCGCCGCGGACGCGATCGTGGCCGTCGACCAGCGGCACCGGGTCACCGTGTGGAACCCGGCCGCGGAGCGGATGTTCGGCTGGCCGGCCGCCGAGATGATCGGCCGCGTGCCGCCGATCGTCCCGGACGAGCTGAAGGCCGAGCACAACGCCGTCCAGGAGCGGCTCCTCACCCGGCGCGCCGGGGACGGCGAGGGCGGGCAGATCTCGATCGCGACCCGCCGGTTCCACCAGGACGGCCGGCTCATCGACGTGCGCATCGACACCAGCTTGCTGAAGGACCCGAACGGGACGCTGCTCGGCTGGGTCGGGGTGTACCACCCGGTCGAGGACGACGAGATCGTCCAGCACCACATGGCCGAGCGGGCCCGGCTCGTCCGGCGGCTGAACGACATCGTCGCCGACCTCAACACCGAACTCGACCTCGCCGTCGTGCTCGACCGGATCACCGCCGCGCTGATCGAGCTGACCGGCGCCGACGCGGGCGGGTTCGTCCGGATCGAGGGCGAGCGGCTGCGGTTGGTCAGCATGTCGGGGCTGCCGGAGCGGATGCGCGGAACGTCCGCCGAACTGCGGCCGAGCCTCGTCGGGGAGCTGCTGAGGTCGGGCAAGACGGTCAAGCTCGCGACCGGTGAGCAGCGCCTCGGCGACCTGATCTGGTCGGAACTGCCCGGCCTGCACACGATCGCGCTCGGTCTGTCCTACCTGCAGAACCGGCCGTACGGGGCGCTGTACGCGCTCTTCTCCGGCAGCAAGGCCGGGCACATCGAGCTGGAACTGCTGGAGCTGCTCGCCGGGCACGCCGGCGTCGCGGTCGGCAACGCCGTCGCGTACGCGGAGGTCGTCCGGCAGCGGGCGCACGAGCGCGCGGTGATCGACTCCAGCGCCGACGGCATCGCCGTGCTGGACGGCGACCTCGTCGTCCGGCAGTGGAACCACTCCGCGCACACGCTGACCGGCATCCCGCCCGAGGACGCGCTCGGCCGCCCGCTGCCGTTCGACATGCCGGCGCTCGGCGAGATGATCACGTTCCGGCTGGAGTCGGGGACGTGGCTGAACGTGCTGGCCGCCGAGGTCGAGGAGACCGCCGAGCTGGTCGTCGACTTCCGTGACGTGTCCGAGGCCAAGGCCCTGGAGGAGGCAAAGGACCTGTTCCTCGCCACGACCAGCCACGAGCTGCGCACCCCGATCACGGTCGTGCAGGGGTTCGCGTCCACGCTGGTCAACCGGTGGGACGACCTGGCCGACGCCGACCGCCGCGCCGCCGTCGCCACGATCGCGGAGCGGGCCCAGTCGCTCGGGCGGCTCGTCGAGCACCTCCTGCTGGGCTCCCGCGCGGGCGCCGACGAGCTGGCGGTGACGATCGAGGCGTTCGACCTGAGCCGGGTGCTGGAGGGCGTCGTCGCCGGGTTCCGGTCCCTGTCGCCGCTGCACCGCGTCGAACTGGACATCGAGCCCGGCCTGCCGTCCTGCCACGGGGACGCCATGGCGACCGACATCGTCCTCGGGCAGCTGCTGGAGAACGCGTTCAAGTACTCCCCGGACGGCGGGACCGTCAGCGTCCGGGCCCGCTGCGAGGGCGCCGGCATCGTCGTCACGGTGTCGGACGAGGGGATCGGCATCCCGATCGGCGACCACGAGCGGATCTTCGAGCGGTTCGTCCAGGGCGACGCCGGGGACCGCCGCCGGTTCGGCGGCATCGGGCTCGGCCTGTACATCGTCAAACGGCTGACGGAGGCCCAGGGCGGCACGATCTCCGCGCACCCGGCCGAACGTGAGACATCTCACATTGAACCGCCTCATAGTGCGGTCACGGTGACGGGCGGGGCGGAGCCGACCGAAATGGAACGGGCCACACGCCTCCTCCCGACGACCGCGCCGCGCGGACCCGCAGGTGGCGCGCGTGCGGGCGAAGGGACCCGCATGCGCCTCGTACTGCGCTCCGCGGACTGATCGGCCGGTTACTTACCGTAAGGACACTCCGACCCGGGCGGCCTGGTGAGACCCGCGTGACCAGGGCTTTCGGCGGTCTCGACGGGTGGCACCCTTGCCTGGTGCGGAAAAGTGCGGTGTCTGCGGGGTGTGACGGACGAAACGTGTGCGTGAGGAGTAAGTCCGCCGTTGGCTGGATAGATCCTTTGATGGTTGCCGTTGGTGACGAGATTCCGATCCGGGGGTGATCACCGTGACCGGACGGCCGGTGACTCGTTGTGCAGGTGGTGAACGGAGGTGTCCTGGTTTCCGGACATGGCCATCAGGGCATTTCGGTCGTACCGGAAGAGCGACGACGGGACTCGTCCGAGTGAGCGGAAGCACGGGGAGGTGAGGGCGTCGAGCGTCGTACTGCTGCCACACGCACCGTCCAGCGTCGCGGTCGCCCGCAGGCGCCTCAGCTCGGAGCTGGCCGACTCGGGCGTCTACGAGTCCATCGTGGACGACGCGACCGTCATCGTCAGCGAACTCATCAGCAACGCCCTCCGGCACGCGCGGCCGCTGCCGTCCGGCCAGGTCAGGGTCTGCTGGCTGCGCCGCGGCGACGTCCTCGAACTCGAGGTCAGCGACGGCGGCGCCATGACCGAGCCGCGCCGCGGCCCGGGCACGCTCTCCTCGCTCGGCGGCCGCGGCCTGGGCATCGTCGAGGCCCTCTCCGAAGGCTGGGGAGTGCGCCACGAGGACGGCTCCACCACGGTCTGGGCCGTCGTGCGAGCCCCCAGGACCCCGGGCGGGAACAGCATGGCCGCCCCCGCCGGAGCGAACGCCGTCATCCCCGATCTGTCCGACTTCCCGGACCTGCTGGACGACCCCGGCGAAGATCTGTGCAACGGAACGAGGAGTGAAGTGGCCCCAAGTAGGGCATATCCGGCATAGAGGGACCCTGCCTGGAAGGAACCCCGCCCAACCTTGTAGGGTTTACCAAGCTCGGGCGCTGTCGTGCCCCCGTCGACACCGCCCGAGCCCTAACGTCCGGGCCGTGGGCCGCCGTCAGGCGCCCACGGCCCTTCACATT
>NZ_SMKY01000413.1 GCF_004349235.1 Actinomadura darangshiensis
GAGCTGGGTCAACTCGGGACGTTCCACGCGGCACCGGTCGCGCGCCATTGGGCAGCGCGGCGCGAACGCGCAGCCCTCCGCGATTTCGCCCGGTGCGGGCGGGGATCCGGGGATCGGGGTCAGCTCGTCGGCGTCGCCGTCCAGGGCGGGCAGGCTCTCCAGCAGGCCCCGCGTGTACGGGTGCCGGGGCGAGTCGAAGATCGCGGCGACGGTGCCGTGCTCGACGACCCGTCCCGCGTACATCACGACGACGCGGTCGGCCAGCTCGGCGACCACGCCGAGGTCGTGGGTGATCAGCACGGTGGCGGCGCCGGTCTCCCGCCGGGTCAGCCGCAGCAGGTCCAGGACCTGGGCCTGGACGGTCACGTCCAGCGCGGTCGTCGGCTCGTCCGCGATCAGCAGGTCGGGGTCGTTGGCGATGGCCATCGCGATCATCGCGCGCTGCCGCATGCCGCCGGAGAACTCGTGCGGGTACTGCTTCAGCCGCCGCTCCGCGCCCGGCACCCCGACGAGCGTCAGCAGCTCGGCGGCCCGCTCGCGGGCGGCGGCCCGGGACATGCCCGGCTGGTGCAGGCGCAGTGCCTCGCGGATCTGCGCGCCGATCGTCACCACCGGGTTCAGCGCGGTCATCGGATCCTGGAAGATCATCGCTATCCGGCCGCCGCGCAGTTTCCGCAGCTCGCGCGGGCGCATCGCGCGCAGGTCGGAGCCGTCGAACACGACGCGTCCCGAGACGACCCGGCCCGGCGGCCTGATCAGGCCGAGCGCCGACATCGCGCTGACGCTCTTGCCCGAGCCCGACTCGCCGACCACGCCGAGCGTCTCGCCGCGGGCGACGGTGTATCCGGCACCGTCCACGGCCCGGACGGTCTCCTCGTCGCCGGCGAACTCGACGACCAGGTCCTCGATCTCCAGCAAAGGCGCGGTCATGTGCGTCCTCCCGGGGTGACGGCGTCGCGGAGGCCGTCCCCGACGAAATTGACGGCGAGGACCGTCACCGCGATCGCGATGCCCGGCGGGATCCACAGCCACGGCATCGTCTGGATCAGCGTCAGGTTCTGCGCGTCGTTCAGCATGTTCCCCCAGCTCGCCTGCGGCGGCCGGACGCCGAGCCCGAGGAAGGACGCGGTGGTCTCCAGCATGATCGCCTGCGCGACGGCGAGGGTGCCGGTCACCGTGACCGGCGCCAGCGCCGCGGGGACGATGTGCTTGCGGATCAGCCACCACGGGTTCGCCCCGGACGCCTCGGCGGCCTGGATGTACTCGCGGTCGCGCAGCGAGAGCGTCACGCCGCGCACCACCCGGCCGGCGACCGGCCACTGCGTCAGCCCGATCGCGACGATCAGGACGGTGACGCTCGGCCCGACGATCCCGGCCAGCACCAGGATCACGACGACGGTCGGGAACGACATCACGATGTCGGCGATCCGCATGATCACGTTGTCGACCACGCCGCCGAACAGCCCGGACACCGCGCCGAACAGCGTGCCGACGATGACGGCGCCGAGGGCGGCGGCCAGCCCGACCAGCAGCGACACCCGTCCCGCGTGCAGGGTGCGGGCGAAGATGTCGCGGCCGGAGGTGTCGGTGCCGAACCAGTGCGCGCCGGACGGTCCCTGCCGCACCGCGTCCAGGTCGACCGCGTTCGGATGCCCGGCGATCCACGGCGCCAGCAGCGACACCAGCACCACCGCGGCGAGCACGGCGCTCCCGGCGACGGCGAGCCGGTTGCGCCGGAACCGCCGCACCGCCCGCGCCCGCGGCGACGCCGACACGGCCGGCGCCTTCTGCGGAGGCACCTTCATCGTCGTCATCGCAGGCTCACTCTCGGGTCGACGACGGCGTACAGGACGTCCGCGATCAGGTTGCAGAGCAGCACCAGGATCGCCACGTACAGCGCGAACCCGACGATGACCGGGTAGTCGTGCTGTTCGATCGAGCTGACCGCGAGCTGCCCCATGCCGGGCCAGGCGAAGACCTGCTCGATCACCACCGCGCCCGCCAGCATCTGCGGGATCTGGTACATCACCACGGTGATCAGCGGGATCAGCGAGTTGCGCAGCGCGTGCCGCAGGACGACGCGGGCCCGGGACGCGCCCTTCGCCTCGGCCGTCCGGACGTAGTCGGCGCCCAGCTCGTCCACCAGGCCGCCGCGCACGTAGCGGGTGAAGGGCCCGGCGGTGACGAACGCCAGGATCAGCCCCGGCAGGATCAGGTGCCGGAGCTGGTCGGCGGGCCCGCCGCCGCCCGGCGTGGTCATCCCGGCCGAGGGCAGCACGCCCCATTTCAGGGAGAACAGGTAGATCCCGACGATGCCGAGGAAGAACGGCGGCACCGACACGGCGGCCAGGCCGAGGACGGTGGCGCCGTAGTCGACGGCGGTGTTGCGGCGCACGGCGGCGGCCACGCCGAGCGCGACCGACACCACCAGCGCGATCGCCAGGGCGGCGCCCATGAGCTGCAGCGTCGGCCCGACCCGCTCGCCGAGCACCGCCGACACGGGACGGTGCCCGACGTAGGAGGAGCCGAAGTCGCCGTGCAGCGCGCCCTTCAGCCAGTGCCCGTACTGGACGACGACGGACCGGTCCAGTCCCAGCTCATGCCGCTTGGCCTCGATGAACGCGGCGCCCCCGCCGCGCATCTGCTCGGGGTCGACCATCATGCGGACCGGGTCGCCGGGCGCGGCCCGCACCAGCACGAAGATCCCGACGCTGATCAGCAGGAACACGAGCGCGTTCACCAGCAGCCGCCGGATGACGTAGACCGCCACGCCTCACCTCCTGTCGTCCATGGCGGCCGGGCCGGGGGCGCGCGCCCCCGGCCCGGCCGGGGTCAGCTCAGCTTCCAGTTCGCGAAGTCCCAGGTCCCGACCTCGTTGGTCGGGAGGCCGGCCGGCTCGAAGCCGGACAGGCGCGTCCGGTAGGCCCAGACCGTGTCCGGGTTGTAGAGCCACAGGTACGGGACCTGCGCGTTCTCGACCTTCGCGGCCTGCTGGAACAGGCCCTTGCGCTCGCCCGGGTCGGCGACCGAGTCGGCCTTGGACAGCAGCTCGTCCAGCTTCGGGTCGCAGAAGCGGGCGACGTTGCCGCCCGCCGGGTACGCCTGGTCGCAGGCGTCGATGGTCGCGACGGTGGACGGCTCGGTCGCGTAGTTGCCGCCGCCGAACAGCGCCAGGTCGTACGACTTCTTCTCGTAGGACGACAGCAGCTCGTCCGCCTGCACCTGCTTGAGCTTCACGTCCACGCCGACGGCCTTGAGCTGGCTCTGGATCACCGTCACGGCGGTGTCGCGGTCGCGCTGCCCGGGGATCCACGACAGCGTGACGGGCTTGGAGCCGTCCCAGCCGGCCGCGGCGAGCAGGCTCTTCGCCTTCGCCTGGTCGTAGGCGTAGGCGTTCGCGGCCGTGGTGGCGGCGTCGCCGTAGAAGCTGGTGTTCACGACCGTCCCGGCGCCGCCGAGCACCTTGCCGACCAGGCCCTTGCGGTCGATCGCGGTGAGGAACGCCTGCCGGACGCGCGCGTCCTTGAACCGGGCCTCCGACTGGTTGAGGGCGATCCGGGTGAAGCCGGGGCTCTTGGCGGACACGACCTTGACGCCGTCCATCTTCTTGACGGTCGGCAGGTCGGTCGGCGAGACCTGGGTGAGGTCCATCTCGCCGGTGCGGAGCTGGGCGGTCGCCACGTCGGAGGTGACCGGCTTCAGGTACACCTTCTTGATCGACACCGGCTCGCGGAAGTTCGGGTTGGCCTTCAGCTCGACGTACTGGTCGGTCTTGTAGTCGACGAACGTGAACGCGCCCGAGCCCACGGTCGGCTTGGTGAAGAAGCCGTTGTCGCCGAGCCCCTTCGCCGGCTCCGCGCCGAGGACGTGCTCGGGCAGGATCGGGGTGTTGCCGATCAGGCCCGGCAGCCCCGCCGCCGGCCGCGTCGTGGTGATCTTCACGGTGGCGGCGTCGGGCGCGGTCACGCCCTTGAGGGAGTCGGCCTTGCCGTCGGCGAGGTCCTTCGCGCCGGTCACCGCGGCGAACTTGCCCGCCTGCGCACTGCCCGTCGCCGGGTCGGCGAGGGCGGTGAAGGTGAACACCACGTCCTTGGCGGTGAGCGGCTTCCCGTCGCTCCATTTCAGGCCGGGCTTCAGCTTGAGCGTGATCGTCTTGGCGTCGCCGGAGATCTCGGGCGCGGCGGCGGCCAGGTGCGGCTTCAGCGCGTAGGACGCGTCCGCGCCGTACAGCGAGTCGAAGATGAACGACATGACGAGCTGGTCGGGCCCGTTGTTCGGCGCGAGCGGGCTGAACGTCTTCGGCTTCTGGTACAGGTACATGTTCAGCACGCCCGCGTCCCCGCCGGACGACTTCTGCGTGGGGTCGGAGCTGCAGGCGGCGAGCGCGCCCGCCGCGAGCACGCCGCCCAGCACGGCCGCGGCGGCTCCCCGTCCGGATCTGCCGGCCTTCGTTCTGCCGGAGCGAATGGTCATTGACTTGCCTCTTCTCGGCGGTGGCCGGGGTACCGGCCACTGGTCCGCTCAGCGGACGCGGTTCACCAGGCTGCCGAGCCCGGTCACGCGGACCGTCATCTCGTCGCCTGCGGACAGGAACTCCCCCGATGCCATCCCCACCCCGGACGGCGTGCCGGTGTACAGCACGTCGCCGGGCTCCAGCGTCATCAGCCGGGACGCGAACGCGACCAGCTCCGCGACGTTGAAGATCATCTGACCGGTGTCGCCGTGCTGCCGGACCCGCCCGTTGACCTCAAGGATCACTTCGAGCTTCTGCGGGTCGGGGACCTCGTCGGCGGTGACGAGGTACGGGCCGAGCGCGGCGAACCCGTCGAGCCATTTGCCGTTCAGCCAGTCGAAGAACGCGACCGCGGAGTCGCCCGTGTCGCGGTCGTGGCCGTAGTCCATCTTCCGGGCCGACACGTCGTTGCCGATCGTGTAGGCGCCGACGTGGGTCAGGGCGTCCTCGACCGGGATGTCCTTGCCGCCGCGCCCGATCACCGCGACCAGTTCGGCCTCCCAGTCGATGCTGGGGCTGACGGACGGCAGCGCGATGTCCTCGCCGGGGCCGCTGACGGACGTGCCGGGCTTGATGAACAGCCGCGGCGAGATCCGCGACTTGTCGATCTCGTCCCCGCCCGTCTCGGTCACGTGCTCCTGGTAGTTCGCGGCGACCGCGAGGACCTTGCCCGGACGCAGCAGCGGCGCGAGCAGCGTCACCTCGTCCAGGGCGTGGGCCGGCTCGCCGGACGGCACCGAGCCGAGCGCGCCCGCCAGGGCCGAGAGGTCGCCGGCGCCGAGGTCGGTGACGCGGCCGCCGTCGACGACCTCGCCGTGGCGGACTTCGCCGTCCGGCAGGCGGTACGTCGCGAGCTTCATGGATCAGACCTCCGGGGAGTCGATCGGCACGGGCGTGCCGAGGGCGAGGGAGCGGGCGGCGGCGTCGGTGACGCGCAGCGCGGCGAGGGCGTCGGCCGGGCCCGCCTCGGGCGGGCGGCCGGTGACGACGGCGGTGTGCAGGGCGGTCAGCATCCGGGCGACGGTGCCGGGGCCGTGCCAGGCGGTGCGGTCGCCCGTCACCGTCCGGACGGACGCGCCCGGCTTCGCGGCGTCGACGTCCATGACGCCGCCGGTGCCGCTGACGCGGTAGCGGTGCAGCGCCATGCCGGGAGCGTCCGCGGTGCCGCGCAGCCGTCCGACGGTGATCGTGCTGGTCAGGCCGTGCTCGTGGTCGAGCAGCAGGACGGTGAGCCGGCCCTGCTCGCGGCCCGGCAGCGCGTGCACGCGGCGGACCGCCTGCCCGGTGAGGGCCCGCACGACGTCCACGGGGTAGAGGCCGAAGTTGACGAGTTCGCCGTCCGGGCACGGGTCGCCGCCGTCGACGAGGAAGTCGGCCTGGACGTTCCAGGGTAGCCCGATCCGTCCCGAGGCGAGCGCGCCCTTGGCGGCCTGGACGGCGGCGCCGAACCGGTGGTGGTGCGCGGGCATGCAGACCAGGCCCGTCTCGTCGGCGGCGGCCGCGATCGCCTCGACACCGGCGGCGTCCAGCGCGAGCGGCTTGTCGGCGAGGACGTGGCACCCGGCGCGCAGGGCCTCGATCACCCGCGCCGCACGGTCGGCGGGCGGCGCGCACACGCACACGACCTCGGCGCCCGACTCGCGGACGGCGCCGGGCAGGTCGGGAAGCCCGCTCTCCACGACCTCGAACCCGGCGTGTTCCTGGAACGCGGGAACGTACATGTCGTGCTGGTGGTCCTGGGTCCCGAACC
>NZ_SMKY01000414.1 GCF_004349235.1 Actinomadura darangshiensis
GTGCGGGGACGCGTCGAGCGGGGAGTCGTTCGCGGCGCTCGACATCGGCGGGACGAAGATCGCCGCGGCGCTCGTGGACCGGGATGGAACGATCCAGCGGCGGGGCCGGGTACCCACGCCGGCCGGGGGAGGGGAGGCCGTGCTCAGCGCGGCGGCCCGCCTCCTGGAAGGATTCGGCGACTCCGCCGTCCGGGCGCTCGGCGTCGGCGCGCCCGGGGTCGTCGACCCGGAGTCCGGGCAAGTCGTGGCCGCCACCGATGTCCTGCCGGGATGGGCGGGGACGCGCGTGCGGGAGGTCCTCGCCGAACGGACGGGCCTCCCCGTCGTCGTGGTCAACGACGTTCGCGCCATGGCTTACGGCGAGGCCCAGGCCGGTGCGGGGGCCGGACATCACCGCGTGCTGCACGTGTCCGTGGGCACGGGCGTCGGGGGCGCCCTGACCACGGACGGGCGTCTCGAACACGGGGCGCACGGCACCGCCGGGGAGATCGCGCATCTGCTCGTCTCCGAACGGGGGCCGGTGCCGTGCGGCTGCGGTCGGTACGACCACCTGGAGGCCGTCGTCTCCGGCCCGGCCATCGAGGCCGCCGGCGACGCGGCGCACGCCGGTCGCGTGCTGGGACGTGCCCTCGCCGGTCTCCTCGCCGTCCTGGACCCGGACGCCGTCGTGGTCGGCGGCGGTGTCGCCCAGATCGGGGCCCCGTTCCTGGACGCCGTCACCGCCGCGTTCCGGGCGGACGCGCTGCCGCCGCTGCGCGCGACACCGATCGTCCCCGCCCGCCTCGGCACCGACGCGCCGCTGGTCGGCGCCGCGATGCTCGCGATGACAAGCCGTTCGCTGTGACAAGCCGTTCGTTGTGACTAGCCGTTCGTTGTGACAAGCCAAGGGAGCCACCGATGACCCCCGAGACCTTCGCCGCGGCCGTCGCCGGGCGCCTGATCGTGTCCTGCCAGGCGGGGGAGGGCCATCCGCTGCGCGACACCGCCGCCCTGACCCGGATGGCGCGGGCGGCGGAAGGGGGCGGCGCCGCCGCGATCCGCTGCGGCGGAGTGGGCGGTGTCCCCGACGTGGCCGCCGTCGCCGCCGCGGTGGACGTCCCCGTCATCGGCCTGACCAAGGACGGGACCGGCGGCGTCTTCATCACGCCCACGGTCGCGGCCGCCCGCGCCGTCGCCGCGGCGGGCGCGCATGTCGTGGCCGCCGATGCCACGTTCCGTCCGCGTCCCGATGGCCGCCCCGTCGCCGCCACGGCCGAGGCCGTGCACGATGCGGGCGCGCTGTTCATGGCGGACGTGTCGTCCCTCGACGAGGGGGTGGCCGCCGCCAAGGCCGGAGCCGACGCCGTCGCCACCACCCTCGCCGGCCACACCCTGCCCGGACCGCCGCCGGACGGCCCCGACCTGGATCTCGTCCGCGCGCTGCGGGACGCGCTACCGGACGCCCTGATCGTCGCCGAAGGGCGCTACCACACCCCGGAGCTGGCGGCGGCGGCGCTGGAGGCGGGCGCGACCTGCGTCGTCGTCGGCACCGCGATCACCGACCCTCAGTGGATCGCGTCCAGGTTCGCCGCCGCGCTCGGGCCGCCCTGACCGGCGGTGAGGACGGTCCGCAGGTCGGCGGTGGCCTGGCGGACGGCGCGGTCCGCGGCCGCCGAGACGCCGCCGAGCCCGAAGAAGCCGTGGTTGAGCGTCGGCCATCGCCGGTGGACCACCGGCACGCCGGCGGCGCGCAGGGCCTCTGCGTACGCGTCGCCCTCGTCGCGCAGCAGGTCGTAGCCGGACGTGTGGACCACCGCGGGCGCGACGCCGCCTAGGTCGCCGGCGCGCAGCGGCGAGACCTGCCAGCCCTCCCCGCCGCCGGGCGGACCGTACAGCTCGCTGAACCGCTGCATGCCGGCGAGCGTGAGGCCGTACCCTTCGGCCCGCTCGGCCCGGGACGGGTACCGCGCGTTCACACCCGGGCCGGCGTACCCGCCCGCGACGTCGGTGACCGGCACGACGAGCAGCTGGGCGGCCAGCGGCACGTCCAGGTCCCGGCAGGCGATGGCGGCGGACGCGGCGAGCTGCCCGCCCGCGCTGTCGCCCGCGACGGCCGTCCGCCCCGGCGACGCGCCGGCGACGTGCAGGGTCACCGCCAGGCAGTCGTCGAAGGCGGCCGGGAACGGGTGCTCGGGGGCCAGCCGGTAGCCGGCGGCGACGACGGTGGAGCCGGTCTCCACGGCGAGCCTGCGCATGTGCTGGCGGTGCGTCCGCAGGTCGCCGGCGATCCAGCCGCCGCCGTGGAAGTACACGATCGTCGCGTCGGTGAACCGGGTCGCCGGCTCGATCACCACGGCCGGGACGGAACCCAGCGTGACCTCGTGCTCGGCGGCCGGGACCGGCGGGTCGGGGAGCAGTGCCAGGGAGCGGGCGTTGACCGCCAGCGAGTGGCGCCGGGCGCCGGCGACCGTGGTGTCGGCGGCCGTCGGGTCCAGGCTCCGCTGCGCGAGCCACTCGGCGATGTCGGCATCGAACACGTGGGACATCCTACTTTGCGCACCGAGCGGCATGAGACTCCCTCGAATCGGGTCACACGACACAGAGGGTCCGATAGAAGGCGCTTACCGTCCAGGTAAGAGCTGATCGCCTAGATCCATGACGACGCGGGGCCGGGGTGCAGGGCCCCGTGGAGAGGAGCGCAGATGATCGTCATCGTGTTCGTGGCCCTCGTGCTCGCCGGGATGCTGGGGGGCCTGGTGTACCTGTGGGACTTCTCGCGCGCCAGCCGGCGCGACGCGCTGTTCCTTCCGGCGTCCGACCGGCGCGCGCGGCGGGCGCGCCGGGTGGCGGGGATGTACGTCCGCGACTACACCCAGCGCGACGACGAGCTCGTCGGCCGCTGGTGAGAAACCGCCCTGACCGGCGGCCGGCCCGGGGATCGGCGGCCGGTGCGGGCTTCGCGGGACGGGGGGTCGTCCTCGCGGAGCCGCACCGGACGGCGAGCGCAGCGGCCCCGGATACCGCCGGTCAGGGCCGCCCCCGCGGCGGGGCGCGCCTCAGGTGAGGGTGCGGGCCTGCCGCGGGGCCTCGTCGGGGACGAGGGCGAAGGTGCCGCTGCCGGGGTCGAGGACCTCGACAGTGGCGGACTTGAGGTCCAGGTAGAGGCCGACCAGCTCGATCTCGCCGGCCTCGACCCGCTCCCGGAGCCACGGATAGGTCAGCAGGTTGTCGAGCTGCTGCATCACATTGATCTTGCAGAGCCGGGTCAGCGGCGGCTCGTCACCGGACGGCTCCTCGGCGAGGAAGCGGGCGAGGCTGTGGTTGCCGTGCCGCAGCCAGCGCGACAGCCCCTCCAGATGCTCGACCTCGGTGCCGGCGGCGAGCAGCGCGGCCATCGCGCCGCAGTTGGAGTGCCCGCAGATCGTGATGGTCCGGATGTCGAGCACGCTGGTGGCGTACTCGACGGTGGCGGACACGGAGTCGTCGGGCGTCCGGGAGCCGTACCGGGGGACGAGCGCCCCGACGTTGCGGTTGATGAACAGGTCACCGGGCCCGCTCGCGGTGATGATGTTGGGTACGACGCGCGAGTCCACGCAGGTGATGAACAGGTGCTGGGGCTTCTGCTCCATCGCCAGCTCGGCCATGATCGGCCGGACGAGCCGGGCCGTGTTGCCGTGGTACTCGCGGACGCCGTTCAGCATGACGTCCGCGGGGGACATCTCGGGCGCATCTAGTTCGGTCTCCGGACGCCGCCGCCGGTTCCCCCAGGGAGCCCACCAGCGGGCAGGTGGAGGAGTCTTCCGCGGCTGAGACATATCGCCTGTCACAGCTCTTTCATACCAAGCCTCATGAACCTCGTCGATGTCGACCCTCCCCCCTTGGCGTTCGTGGGCCAGCCGCCACCGGTGGACGGCGTCGAATGCGGCGTGGTCCATGAAGTCGACGTTGAGGTCCAGGTCGACGCTGGAACCGGCCGGGATCTCCTGCAGCGCCCGCGTCACCCGGGGCACGCCGAGGAAGGTGAACGTCCCCTCGACGACCACGTGCCGGCGGGGCGGGACGGGCCCGTCGCCGGGCGCGGGCACGAGCCGCTCCGTCCGGACCGACAGCCGGGTCAGCCGCCGCAGCGCCAGCACGGCGGCGATCCCGATGCCGAGCAGCACGCCCTCGCCGAGCCCCAGCAGGACGACGCCGGCGAGGGTGCCGAAGTAGGCGGGCGCCTCCCGGTGGTGCCGCAGGTCGCGCACCTGGGCGAGGTCGGTCAGCCGGAGGCCGAGCACGACCAGCAGCGCGGCGAGCGCGGACAGCGGGACCTGCCCGATCAGCGGCCCGCAGGCCAGCGCGAGGACGAGCACCCAGACGCCGTGCAGGACGGGCGACAGCCGGGTGCGGCCGCCGGCGTCCACGTTGGCCGTGCTCCGGACGATCACGCTGGCGATCGGCAGCCCGCCCAGCAGGCCGGACACCGCGTTCGCGGCGCCCTGCCCGAGCAGGTCCCGGTCGAGGTCGGCGGCCGGGAACCCGGCGGGCCGCAGCCGGTCGACGGCCACGCTGCACAGCAGCGACGCGACGGCCGCCACCAGCGCGACGGAGATGACCGCGCCGATGATCCCGGTCAGGGACCCGTGCGGCAGGACGGGGGTGCGCCAGCCGTCCAGCAGCGAGTCCGGCAGGTGCACGCGCGGCACCTGCCAGCCGAGGAGCCAGGCGACGGCGGTGCCGAGGGCGACGGCGGGCAGCGGACCCGGGACGAGCCGCAGCACCCCCTCCTTCGGCAGCCGCGACCAGCACAGCAGGACGAGGACGGTCAGCCCGCCGACCAGCGCCGGATGCGTGTGCGGGTGCGCGACCTGGCCGGGCAGCTCCCGCAGGTTCGCCACGGCCGACTGCTGCGGGGTGCCGCCGAGCACCACGTGCACCTGGGCCAGGACGATGACGACGCCGACCCCGGCGAGCATCCCCTGCACGACGGCGGGCGAGACGGCGAGGGCGGCGCGGGCGACCCGGCTCGCGCCGAGCAGGATCTGCAGCAGCCCGCCGAGCATGGTGATGGTGCACGTGGCGCGCCACCCGTAGGTCTGCACCAGTTCGGCGACGAGGACGGTCAGCCCGGCGGCCGGTCCGCTGACCTGGAGGGGGGAGCCGCCGATCAGGCCCGCGACGACACCGCCCACGACCGCGGCGATCAGCCCGGCGGCGATGGGAGCGCCGGACGCGACCGCGATGCCCAGTGACAACGGGAGCGCGACGAGGAACACGACGAACGACGCGAGCAGTTCGCGCCGGAGAATGGACACGTTGAGTGTCTTTGAAGTCACTCAACGTATATAACCAGGTTTCGCGCCGCTCCACCCCCGGGACACGAGCAGGGCCGCCGGAGGGATCCGGCGGCCCTGCTGCGAACGTTCCGTGGTGCCTAGCGGCGGTAGTTCTCCCAGTCGTCGGTGGGCTGGCGGGAACCGTACGGGCCGTTGTTGTCGTTCGGCTGGCCGCCCTGCTGGTAGCCGCCCTGCTGCCCGCCGCCGTAGAAGCCGGAGCCGTACGCCTGGGTGGCGTTCGGGTCGCTGTAGCCGCCGTGCGCGCCCGGGTCGTGCGGCGCGGCCAGCGGGTCGCCGCCGTTGTAGCTGCTGCCGCTGAAGTCGCCGTAGACGCCGGCGCCGTTCTGGCCGCCACCGTTCTGACCGGCGCCGTTCTGGCCGCCACCGTTCTGGCCGGGGCCGGCGGAGCCGTTGTCGGCCCCGCCGAACGGGCCGAACGGCTCGCGGCCGCCGCCTGCGCCGCCCGCGCCGAGCGGGTCGTCGTAGCGCGGCGACTCGCCGTAGGCGGGGGCCGTCGGGTAGCCGTCGTTCTGCTGGCCCTGCCCGTATCCGGGCGCGGGCGGTGCGCCGAACCCGGAGTCGTAGCCCTGGCCGGCGCCCGGGTCGTATCCGCCGCCCTGGTCGTATCCGCCGCTTTGGCCGCCGCCGGGCGACGGCCACGGACCGGTGTTCCCGGTGTTCGGCGCGCTAGGCGCGGACGTCCCGTACGAGCCGGTGCCGAGCGGGTCGCCCAGCGGGTCGTTCAGCGAGCCGCCGCCGTAGCCGCCCGTGTCGGGCGGGGGCGCGGACGTCCGCTGCCGGTCGGTCTGGATGCGCTGGAGCAGCTCGTCCACGGTCGGGAGCTTGTGGCCGTCGGTGTCGGACCCGCCGCCGGGGACGCCGTGCGCCGCGGGTGCGACGGGCGGTGCGGCGGGCGGCGGGGGAGCGGCCGGTG
>NZ_SMKY01000415.1 GCF_004349235.1 Actinomadura darangshiensis
CCAGGTGGCAGCGGCAGTACGAGAAGCTGCTCAAGGCCGTTCCCTCGGCGAGAGTGGCCCGCGACCTGGACGCCGACCTGTCGGCCGAGCCCGCGCTGACCACGACCACCGGTGACCGGCACCGGGTCGAGAAGATCGTCGCGCGGTTCCGGTCGTACGGCCTGAAACCCGAGGTCAGGACCTACTACGCCTACCTGTCCCTGCCGAAGCGCGTGCGGGTCGAGATGACCGCGCCGCGGGAGCGGACGCTGCCGGTCAAGGAGAAGAAGCAGCCCTGGCAGAAGCACTACGACGAGGTCATCCCGTCGCACAACGGCATGTCGCCGTCCGGGAACGTCCGGGGCGAGGTCGTCTACGCCAACTACGGCCGGCCGGAGGACTTCGCACTGCTCGACGCGAAGGGCGTCTCCGTCAAGGGGAAGATCGTCCTCGCCCGGTACGGGGCGGTGTTCCGCGGTATCAAGCCGCGCGAGGCCGCCAAGCGCGGTGCGAAGGGCATGCTCATCTACTCCGACCCCGCCGACGACGGCTTCGTCCGGGGCCCGGTCTACCCGGACGGGCCGTGGCGCGCCGCCGACGGCATCCAGCGCGGCAGCATCGCGCAGATCCAGCTCGCGGCCGGGGACCCGCAGACGCCCGGCTGGGCGGCGGTGAAGGGCGCGCACCGGATCCCGCCGTCCGAGGCCCCGATGCTGACGGGGCTCATCCCGACGACGCCGATCTCCTACGGCGCGGCCGAGCCGCTGCTGCGCGCGCTGAAGGGCGAGGAGGCGCCGGAGGAATGGCAGGGCGGCCTGCCGTTCACCTACCGGATCGGGCCCGGCGGGACGAAGGTCCACCTCGACCTGAAGAACGAGTTCCAGGTGCGTCCGCTGTGGGACGTGACCGTGCGCATCCCCGGCAGCGAGCACCCCGAGCAGGAGGTCGTCCTCGGCGCGCACCACGACGCGTGGGCGTACGGGAGCAGCGACAACCTGTCCGGTACGGAGAACGTGCTCCAGGTGGGGCGCGCCCTGGGCAAGCTCCTCAAGAAGGGGTGGCGGCCTAAGCGGTCCGTCGTGCTCGCCACCTGGGACGGCGAGGAGTACGGCCTGTTCGGCTCCACCGAGTACGCCGAGCAGCGGGCGAAGCAGCTCCGGAACGCGGTCGCGTACGTGAACATGGACGGCGCCGGCGGCTCGGAGTTCGGTACTTCGGCGACGCCCGCGCTGGACCGATCGGTCATCGACGCGTCCAAGGATGTGGACTGGCCCGGCACGGACGGGACCCTGTACGAGGCGTGGAAGGCACAGAACGACGGCAAGACCCCGATCGGCCGCATCGGCGGCGGCTCGGACTTCCAGGCGTTCTTCCAGCGGTACGGGGTGCCCGCGATGGACCTGGGCTCGTCCTCGCCGGGATCGTCCGGCAACTACCACTGCTCGTGCGACGACTTCTACTGGATGTCGCACTTCGGCGATCCGGGCTGGCAGTACCACGCGGCGATGTCGCGGGTGGTGGGCATCGCGACGCTGCGGCTGGCGAACGCCGACGTGGTCGCCATCGGCTATCGCCCGTACGCGGCGGAGACGGCCCAGTACCTCACCGACTTCACCGACGAGCAGCGCACGCGGCTGGGCTCCGTCGTCGTGGACGTCTCGCGCGACATCAAGCAGGCCGAGGCGTGGCAACGCGCTGCGGAGGCGCTGCAAGCGCGCGCGGACGAGGCGCTCCGCAAGGGCGACACGCGGGCGTTCCGCCGCCTCAACACCAAGATCATGCAGACGGAGCGGGACCTGCTGACCCAGGCCGGGCTGCCAGGCCGCCCCTGGTACCGGCACCAGATATACGCGCCCGGCATCGACACCGGCTACGCCACGCAGCGGCTCCCCGCGCTGAACGACGCCCTCTTCATCGACCACGACGTCCGCACCGCGAAGGCGTACGAGGCCCGGCTGTTCCAGAGCCTCCGCGCCGCGACCCGCACCCTCGCCCCCGAGGAGTAACCATGAAGAGAATCCTCGCGATCACGGCCGCCACCGTGGTCGGCTCCGCCCTTGCCGTCTCGGCCGTGCCGGCGGGCGCCTCGCCGGCCCACGACCGTCCGGGCATCTCCAAGGAGGCGTTCGGCACGCTGGAGGACGGCACGAAGGTCGACCGCTACACCCTCACGAGCGGGCGCGGCGTCCGGGTGCGCATCATCACCTACGGCGGCATCGTCCAGACCCTGGAGACACCGGACCGGCACGGGCACCGGACCAACGTCGTCCTCGGCTTCCCGACGCTGAAGGACTACGTCGACCTGAACGGCGGCCCGTACTTCGGCGCCATCATCGGTCGCTACGCCAACCGCATCGCCAAGGGGCGGTTCACGCTGGACGGCAAGACGTACCAGCTCGCCATCAACAACGGCGAGAACAGCCTGCACGGCGGCCTCAAGGGCTTCAACACCAAGGTGTGGAAGGCCGAGCCCATCGAGAGCGGCCACAGCGTCGGCCTGCGCCTGGACTACACCAGCGTGGACGGCGAGGAGCATTATCCGGGCACCCTCAAGACCACCGTCACCTACACGCTCACCAGCCGCAACGAGCTGCACGTCGCCTACCACGCGACGACCGACCAGGCCACCGTCGTCAACCTGACCAACCACACGTACTTCAACCTCGCCGGCGAGGGCACCGGCGACGTCTACGACCACCGGCTGACGCTCAACGCGTCCCGGTACACGCCGGTGGACACGACCCAGATCCCGACCGGTCAGATCGCCGCGGTGAAGGGCACGCCGTTCGACTTCACCCGCCCGCACGCGATCGGCGAGCGGATCCGCGCGAACGACCCGCAGCTGCTCATCGGGCAGGGCTACGACCACAACCTCGTCCTCGACCAGCGGCACCCGGGCGCGCTCACCGAGGCGGCGCGGGTCACCGATCCGCACTCCGGCCGCGTCTTGAAGATCAGCACGACCGAACCGGGCGTGCAGTTCTACTCCGGCAACTTCCTCGACGGGAGCTTCGCCGGGACGAGCGGCCGCGTGTACCGGCAGGGCGACGGATTCGCGCTGGAGACCCAGCACTTCCCCGACTCGCCCAACCAGCCGGGCTTCCCGTCGACCGTCCTGCGGCCCGGGGAGTCGTTCGACTCCACCACCGTCTACGGTTTCTCGGCCGCCCGCTGACGCGGGGTCACGCCCGCTGAGACCTCCAGCACGCCCGTCTCGGTGACCAGCGCGGTCACCAGACGGGCGGGCGTGACGTCGAACGCGGGATTGAACGCGCCCACCCGATCCGGGACGGTCCTGATGCCGCCCCAGGTCGTGATCTCGCCGGCGGGACGCTCCTCGATCGGGATGCCGCCGCCGTCGGCGAGCGCGAGGTCGACGGTGCTCCACGGCGCGGCCACGACCAGCGGGATCCCGGCGGCGTGGCAGGCCAGCGCCACGCCCACCGAGCCGATCTTGTTGGCGGTGTCGCCGTTGGCGGCGATCCGGTCGGCGCCGATGACGGCCACGTCGGCGAGGCCGCGCAGGATCGTGCTCGGCGCGGCGCCGTCCGCCTGGACGAGGCAGGGGATGCCGGCCTGGTCGAGTTCCCAGGCGGTGAGCCGGGCGCCCTGCAGGAGAGGGCGGGTCTCGTCGGCGTAGACGATCTCCACGCGTCCGCGGTCGTGCATCTCCCGGATGACGCCGAGGGCCGTGCCCCACCCGGCCGTGGCGAGCGCGCCGGCGTTGCAGTGCGTGAGGACGCGCAGGGGACGGTCGGCCGACCGGCGCAGGATCCAGTCGGCGCCGAAGGCTCCGATGGCGTGGTTGCCGCGCACGTCCTCGTCGAGCAGCGCCTGGGCCTCGGCCGCGACCGCGTCGGCGCCCTTCGCGACGAACGGCAGCGCGCGGTCGACGCCGGCGGCGAGGTTCACCGCCGTCGGGCGGGCCTCCCGGACGCGGGTGATCGCGGCGTCGCGGCCCGCGTCGTCCCATCCCTCGCGGGCGGCCTGCCGGACGGCGATGGCCACGCCGAAGGCGCCCGTCACGCCGAGCGCGGGGGCTCCCCGCACGACCAGGCGCCGGATGGCGTCCACGAGCGCGCCGACGTCGCGCACCACGACGTACTCGACCCGGCCGGGCAGCACGGTCTGGTCCAGCAGCCGCAGCCCGTCGCCCGTCCACTCGACGGTCCGCACGTCGTTCGTCATACCGCCCATCATGCCCGCAAAATACCGCGAACCCCTATGCCATCAGGCTTTCCGCCCCGGCGACTCCGTAGCGTGACCTGCGGGAACTTGACAGAGGTCGAACTCATGTTCGAAATTGTTCCGGGAGGCTTGAGAGGAGGGACGGAGCGTGCCGGAGGCGGCCCTGCGGGACCTCGTGACGGCGTTGGAGAGCACGGGGCTGGACACCGCGCCGCGCGACGCGACGGTACCCGTGCTGCCCGCGCTGCGGACCGTCGTCCCCGGCGGCGGCCTGCGGCCCGGCTCCGTCGTCGGGCTGGACGGCCCCGGCGCCGCCTCCCTCGGCCTCGCGCTCGTCGCGGGCGTCTCCCGGCACGGCGGCGAGGACGGCACCGGCGGCTGGTGCGGCGTCGTCGGCGTCCCCGGCTTCGGCGTGGCCGCCGCCGCGG
This sequence comes from Actinomadura darangshiensis, assembly GCF_004349235.1. Taxonomy (GTDB): domain Bacteria; phylum Actinomycetota; class Actinomycetes; order Streptosporangiales; family Streptosporangiaceae; genus Spirillospora; species Spirillospora darangshiensis. The sequence goes on from NZ_SMKY01000415.1 coordinate 4,596, forward strand.
GGATGGGCGCCGCCCCCGAGCGCCTGCTCCTCGTCGACGAACCCGGCGACCGCTGGCCGGACGTGGTCGCCGCGCTGGCCGAGGCCGTGGACCTGGTCCTGCTGTGCCCGCCGGAGCGTCCGGGCGCCGCCGCCGTCCGCCGCCTGTCGGCGCTGGCCCGCAAGCACGGATGCGTGATCACGCTGACCGGCGCGTTCGCCCGCGAATGGCCGGGCACCCGGCTCCGGCTCCGCCTGGACGAGGTGGCCTGGGAGGGTCTCGCCGACGGCCACGGCCGGCTCACCGGCCGCCGCGTCGAGATCGTCGCCGAGGGCCGCGACGCCCCCGGCCGGGGCCGCCGCGCCCGCCTCTGGCTTCCCGCGCCCGACGGCACCGTCCGGCCGGACGAGACGGCCCGGCCGCCGCTCGAACTCGTGCCGGGCGCCGTGGCCGCCGGCTCGCCCGTCCATCCGCGGCCGGACGGGGCGGCGCCGCTGGTGCGGGTGCCGGTCGAGGAGGGGATCGCATGACACGGGTGCTGGTGGCCTGGTGCCCTGACTGGCCGGTCACGGCGGTCGGGGTCGACGCGGCGGTCCCCGGGGCCGTGGTGGTGCAGGGGCAGGTGGCGGCCTGCTCGGCGGCGGCGCGGGCCGAGGGGGTGCGGCGCGGGCAGCGGGTGCGGGACGCGCAGCGCCGCTGCCCGGAGCTGGTGGTGCGGGAGCGGGACGCCGACGCCGAGGGGCGGCTGTTCGAAACCGTCGTGGCGGCGGTCGCGGAGCTGACGCCGCGCGTGGAGGTGGTGCGGCCGGGGCTGTGCGCGATCCCGGCGCGCGGGCCCGCCCGGTTCTACGGGGGCGAGGAGGCGCTGCGCGTCCTTGTGCAGGACACGGTCGTCGAGGCCGGCCACGACTGCGGGTCGGGCGTCGCGGACGGGCTGTTCGCGGCGGAGCTGGCGGCGCGGGCCGGGCAGGGCGGAGCGGTCGTGCCGGAGGGCGGCGCGGCGGCGTTCCTCGCCCCGTACCCGCTGGCGGTGCTGGACCGGCCGGAGCTGGCCGACCTGCTGCGGCGGCTCGGGATCAAGACCCTCGGCGACTTCGCGGCGCTGCCGTCCGGGCACGTCGCCGGCCGGTTCGGGACGGACGGGGCGCTCGCGCACCGGCTGGCGCGGGGCGAGGAGCCGCGCCCGCTCGCGCCGGTCCGCCCCGCCGCGGACCTGTCGGTGCGCGGCGACTTCGATCCGCCCGCCGAGCAGGCGGAACGCGTCGTGTTCGCGGCGAAGCGGCTCGCGGGCGAGCTGCACGAGGGGCTCGCGGCGGGCGGGCTGGCGTGCGTCCGGCTGGAGGTCGCGGTCGGGTTCGCCGACGGGCACGTGCTGCGGCGGCTGTGGCGGCACGACGGGTTGTCGGCGCTGGCGGTGGCCGAGCGGGTGCGGTGGCAGCTGTCGGCCCATGAGCCGGCAGGGCAGGGCGGCAATGCCGATGACGTCTGGGGCGGTGTGACCTGGGTGGAGCTGGCGCCCGACCAGATCGTCCCCGACGAGGGGCGGCAGGAGGGGCTCTGGGGCCGGACCGCGGTCACCGACCGGATCGCGCGGGCCGCCGACCGCATCCAGGCGCTGCTCGGCCACCAGGGGATCACGCGGCCGGTGCTGGTG
>NZ_SMKY01000416.1 GCF_004349235.1 Actinomadura darangshiensis
TCCGTATCAACGTCTCAGTACGTGTTCCCCAGGGTTCCGTGCAAGAAGTAAGGGTTTACCACGATGTTGTGTATCAGCAGGTCACCCCATCATTGCTGCGGGAAAGGGAGGTGAAGGACATGACCCAGTTGATCCCTCGGTTCACTCTTGAGGGCGTCAAGGATGCGAACGTTTCGACGTATCCCGTGACCACCGAGGACGGGCTCGGGCTGCAGCTGACGCGGTTCCTGCGCGAGGAGAGCGACAACGTCGTCCTGCTGGTTCACGGCCTCACCTCCTCCAGCGACCTGTTCATCATGCCGGAGATCGAGAACCTGGCCTCGCACCTGCTCGACAACGGCTTCACCGACGTCTGGGCGCTGGACTTCCGGATGAGCGGCCGGTACCCGTACGACACCGAGACGCACCGCTACACCCTCGACGACATCGCGCTGTTCGACTTCCCGCCCGCGATCGCGGAGCTGCGCAAGCACATCGGCGACCGGAAGCTGCACGTCTTCGCGCACTGCCTGGGCGCCGTGTCGTTCTCGATGAGCCTGTTCGCCGGGATGGTCGAGGACATCGCCACCCTCACCTGCAACAGCGTCTCGCTGACACCGCGGGTGCCGGCGTGGTCGAAGGTCAAGCTCGGCCCCGGCACCTGGTTCCTGGAGTACGTGTTCGGCCTGCCGTTCCTCGACCCGCGGTTCGGCAACGCGCCGCGCTTCACCCGCCCGTGGATGCTGTCGCGCCTGGTCTCGCTGTTCCACAACGAGTGCAGCACGCGCTCCTGCCACATGCAGAGCTTCCAGTGGGGCGCGGGCAAGCCGGCGATGTATGAGCACGCCAACCTGCTTCCCGAGACGCACGAGCGCGTCGCCGACATCTGCGCCGCGTCCGGGCTGAACTACTACCGGCACGTCCGCAAGATGGTCAACGCCGGGCACTCGGTGAAGTACGCCCCGCAGAACCCGCGCTACAGGCGCCTCCCCGAGAACTACCTGGAGAACGCCGCGGACGTGCAGACGCCGATGCTGCTGCTGGCCCCCGGCAACAACCGGGTCTTCACCGACTCCAACATCCACCTGCACAAGATCCTGGAGAAGGCCGCGCCGGGACGGCACGAACTGGCCCTGCTGCCCGGCTACGGGCACCTCGACCCCCTGATCGGCAAGAACTCGCACATCGACGTCTTCCCGCGTGTCGTCGACTTCCTCAAGCGCCACTCCTCATGAGGAAGACCGACACGAGGCAGCGGAAGGCAGGCTGACCCATGGAACATGTCAACGCCGTCGTGATCGGATCCGGCTTCGGCGGATCCGTCACCGCGTACCGGCTGGCAGAGGCCGGGCAGCGGGTCGTCCTGCTGGAGCGCGGGCAGCCGTACCCGCCCGGCTCGTTCCCGCGGTCGCCCGCCGAGATGGGGCGCGCGTTCTGGGATCCGGCCGCCGGCCTGTACGGGATGTTCGACGTGTGGGGCTTCAAGGGCTGCGACTCGGTCGTGTCCGCGGGCCTCGGGGGCGGCTCCCTCATCTACGCGAACGTGCTGCTGCGCAAGGACGAGCACTGGTTCGTCCACGACCAGCCCATCCCCGGCGGCGGATACGAGTCGTGGCCGGTCTCGCGCGCCGACCTCGACCCGCACTACGACGTGGTCGAGAAGATGCTCGGCGCGACGCCGTACCCGCTGGAGCAGGTCCCCTTCGACGACACCCCGAAGACGCACGCGATGCAGGACGCGGCCGCCGAGCTCGGCCTGCACTGCACGCTGCCGCCGCTCGCGGTCAGCTTCGCCTCCCAGCCGGGCGGCACGCCCGGCGTGAGCCTGCCCATCGCCGACGCCGGCTACGGCAGCGTCCACGGCCCGCAGGTGCAGCGCCGCACGTGCAAGCTGTGCGGCGAGTGCGACATCGGCTGCAACGAGGGCGCCAAGAACAGCCTCGACCACACCTACCTGTCGGCGGCGGCGCACCACGGCGCCGACATCCGCACCTCCCACGAGGTGAAGGAGATCCGGCCGCGGCCGGGCGGCGGGTACGAGGTCGACTACGTCCACCACAGGGTCCCGCAGCTCCCGCCCCGGCTGATCAAGAGGCGGCGGCCGCCCGTCCAGACGATCTCCTGCGATCGGCTGGTCCTGGGCGCCGGCACCTACGGCACGACGTTCCTGCTGCTGAAGTCGCGGGACGCGTTCCCCGGCCTCAGCGACGCGCTCGGCACCCGGTTCAGCGGCAACGGCGACCTGCTGACGTTCCTGCTGCGGGCCAAGGACCGCAACCGGGTGCGGCCGCTGAACGCCAGCCGCGGCCCGGTGATCACCACGGCGATCCGGCTGCCGGACGAGCTGGACGGCGTGCCCGGCGCGGGCCGCGGCGCCTACATCCAGGACGGCGGCTACCCCGGGTTCACCGACTGGATCGTCGACAGCCTCGACGTCGGCAACGACTTCGAGCGCGCGGTGAAGTTCCTGTGGAACCGCTTCACCGAGTACTTCAGGGACGCGCCGGACACCAACCTGTCCAAGGAGATCTCCGACCTGATCGGGGACGGCGCGCTCACCGTCAGCTCGCTGCCGCTGCTCGGCATGGGCCGCGACACCGCGGACGGGCGGCTGCACCTGAGGGACGGCCGGCTCAGCGCCGACTGGTCGGCCGAGACCAGCGAGGAGCTGTTCAACCGCGTCCGCAAGACGATGCAGGGGATCGCGGACGTGCTCGGCGCCGACTACGCCGACAACCCGATGTGGTTCCGCAAGCGCATCATCACGGTCCATCCGCTGGGCGGCGCCCCGATGGGCGCGCACCCGGGCGAGGGCGTCTGCGACGCCTTCGGCGAGGTGTTCGGGTTCCCGGGCCTCTACATCGCCGACGGGGCGGCGATGCCGGGTCCGGTGGGCCCGAACCCCTCGCTCACCATCGCCGCGCAGGCCGATCGGCTGGCCACGCGGCTGCTGGAGGACGCGTCCGCACAACGGAGTGCGGGCGGTTCCGCCGCCACCGTCCCGTCTGCCACGGGGGCCGAGCCGGCTTGGGGAGCCGGCTCGCTGGACGGGGCGGGGAACGGCTCGGCGCACGGTCCGGTTTCGGGGAGCCGCGGCGGGGGGCGGGGACCGTCCGCCGCGGCGCCGGACCGTACGTCGCTGTCGTTCACCGAGGAGATGAAGGGGTTCGTCAGCTACGGGGAGAGCGACCCGCGGATCGGCGAGCTGGCGGAGGGGCGCCGGCACCTGTCGTTCCGGCTGACGATCACCGCGGCCGACACCGACCGGTTCCTCGCCGAGCCGGACCACGAGGCGGCCGCCGAGGGATGGGTCGACGCCGCCGGTCACGGGGGGCGCCGCACCGTCGAGCAGGGCACGTTCAACCTGTTCGTCGCCGACGGCGAGGACGACCGGCGGCTGATGAAGTACCGGCTGTTCTACACCGACGGCGAGGGCCGGCGGCGGACGCTGACCGGGCACAAGAACGTCCTGCACGGTCCGCCGACGCGGATCTGGCCGGACACCTCCACCCTCTACGTGCGGCTGCTGGACGGCCACGTCGGGGTGGACGAGGAGGACGGCGCGGATGTGGTCGGCGCGGGGGTGCTGCACATCCAGCTGACGGACTTCGCGCGGCAGCTGACGACGTTCCGCACGTCGGGCCCGGACGGGGCGGGCAAGCTCCTGGACTTCGGGAGGTTCTTCGCCGGCGAGCTGTGGGAGGTCTACGGCCCGGATCCCGCCTGAGGGGTCCATGGGGGGCCAAGGTCGTGCAGGCCGAGGGAACTGCGGGGTGCTCTCGGCCTGCACCTTTTCGCCGGAGGCCGTGCGGGGGGTCGCACGGTCTCCGGCCCGGTTCCCGGAGTGGAGCGCCAGCGGAACGGAGGGAGCCGGGCCGGACGCCACTTCCGGGGGGCGTGGGGGGTCGTCCCCCCACAAGAGACCGGCCCTGCTTATTGCAGGCCAGGCCCACTGCGCTCGCCTAGCGGCTCACTCCGTGACCTGGCCTGTGCGAGGCCGAGGTTGTTGCGGAATGCGCTTCCGCCGCAGGGCGGCTTATATGTCGCCGGCGCGGCGGGCGGGGCAGTCGGGCGGGCACCGCTCGGCGTGCGCGGGCAGGCGCCGGGCGAACGTCTTCAGCATGAGCCGCAGCGCGGCCCCGATCAGCCGCCCGGTGCCGGGGATCAGCGGCTGGAACGCCGCCTCCCAGCGGATGGAGGTGCCCGTGCCGCGGGCCTCCAGGTGGACGTCCGCGCGGTAGCGGCGCACGGGCAGCCCGGACAGCGCGATGTAGCCGAAGTGCGTGTACGGCTCGTAGGCGACGGTCTGCTCGCTGGCGGGCCAGATCCGCTTGACGGACCCGACGCCGTAGGCGCTCGTGTCGCCCTCGCGCGTCTGCTTGGCCGGTGTGGGGAACCTCCCCCAGGCGTTCCACGCCTCGGGCACGGCCAGATGCCGGAACACTTCCTCGGGGGCGGCGGTTGTGGTGGCGGACACCTCGATCATCGCCACAACGTACAGTGAGGAACGCCATGAGCACAGCCGACGGACCCGTCACCCTCGTGACCGGCGGCGGCAGCGGGATCGGGGCGGCGGCGGCGCGTCTCCTGCTCGGCCGGGGGCACCGGGTGGCGGTCACCGGGCGGTCGGCCGAGCGGCTGGAGGGGTTCGCCGCCGAGACGGCGGCCGGGGACGCGCTGCTGGCCGTCCCCGGCGACACCTCCGAGCCCGGCGCGGTCGCCGCGGCCGTCGACGCGGCGGTGCGGAGGTTCGGCCGGCTCGACCACGTGGTCGCCAACGCCGGGTACTCCACGCACGACACCCTCGCCGACGGCGATCCCGGGGAGTGGCGGGCGATGCTGCTCACCAACGTCCTCGGCCCGGCGCTGCTGATCCGGGCGGCGCTGCCCGCGCTGCGCGGGACGCGCGGCCGGGTCGTGCTGGTCGGCAGCGTCGCCGGGATCAAGAGCACCCCCGGCAGCATGTACTCGGTCACCAAGACCGCGGTGACCGGGCTCGCGGAGAACGCCCGCGTCCTGCTCACCGGGTCCGGCGTCGGCGTCACGCTCGTCGCGCCGGGACGGGTCGAGTCGCCGTTCTGGGACTCGCGGGAGAACGGCATGCCCGAGGGTCCGGCGCTGACCTCGGAGCAGGTGGCCGAGTCGATCGCGTGGGTGCTGGCGCAGCCCGCGGGCGTCGAGATCAACTCGGTCGTGGTGCGGCCGTCGGGCCAGGTCCGCTGAGGGTCCGCGTGCACGGGGACCCGGCGCGGTGTCAGCGGGCGGCGAGCGCCGGGAAGTCCAGGACGCGGGCGTGCGACGACGCGCCGCCGCCCGGGCCGCTCCGCCCGCCCGCGGCGCCGTCGCCGGCCGCGTCGCCGTCGGCGACGCGGCCGGTGAGGATGTGGCCGCGGAACGTCGCGCCCTTCGCGGCGACCTTGACCGCGGTGAACGCCCCCGGCCGCAGGGCGCACAGGCCCGTCCGCACGACGTCGTCGAACAGCGAGTCCGACACGACGTAGGCGAGGTCGCGGTCCGCGTCGTCGGTCAGCAGGCGGCGCAGCGGCATCGCGTCCAGCAGCCGCTGGACGACGATGGGCGCGTCGCCGGCGGGGCCGAACGGCCCGGCCGTCAGCGTGCCGTGGTGCAGCGAGAGCCGCACCCGCAGCCGGAACCGGCCGGCGTCCCGGTTGACCTCGGCCAGCGCCTGGCCGAGGCGGATGACGAAGTCGCCGGCGACCGACGCCGGGTCGACGCCCTCCGGCAGGGTGGCGAGCTCGCCGTCCCCGCCGACCTGCTTGTCCCAGCCGGCGCGGTCGAGACCGACGCCGCTGGCGGCGCGGTCCAGCGCGTCGGAGAGCAGCTGCTGCGCGACCAGCTGCTCGCTCGTGTCGCGCTTGCTGTACCCCTGGATGTCCACCGCCAGCAGCAGGCGGTAGCTGAGCTGTACTTTCCCGTTCTCCTTCACTGTGCCGACTCCGCCCCTCGGTCATGTCGGGCGAATGGGCCTGCTGCCCTCATTCGCTCCAATGCGTGGAGTGAGTGTCGCCCTGGCGAGTCCCCCGGCGCGGGTGGGGTCGTCGCCGCCCCGTACGCACCTGAGACGCGGCGCACACTCCATCGGTGGCCGAGGTAAGGAAAAGGTGGCGAACAAGTAAGGGATGAATCGGAAAATCCGCGGCGAAACGGCCTCAGTTGAACCGCGGGGCGCAGGGATCCCGTACTGCCTCCCAACGTGACACCCACGGTCACCGCGTCGCCC
>NZ_SMKY01000417.1 GCF_004349235.1 Actinomadura darangshiensis
GTGAGGGAGCGATGGGGGCGGGAGCAGGTGGCCGGGCTCGCGCCGGACGCGGCGTCGGCCAAGGCCGCCGGCGGGATCGCCAAGCCCGCCAGGTGGGGGCGCTCGGGGTGCGATGACGAGGCCGTGTGGGGTGAGTGCCAGGGCAGCGGCACGTCCGTGTACCGGACGTGCGCCGACCTGACCGAGCCCGCGTTCCGGTGCACCTGCCCGAGCCGGAAGTTCCCGTGCAAGCACGGGCTGGCGCTGCTGTTCCTGTGGGCCGACTCGGTGGTGGACGAGGGGCCGCGGCCCGGGTGGGTCGCCGAGTGGATCGAGGAGCGGCGCGAACGCGCCGGCCGGGCGGCCGATCGGCGGGCCGCGACGGCGGCCAAGGCGCGCGATCCGAAGACGGTGGAGCGGCGGGAGCGGCGCGTCGGCGACGGGCTCGCCGAGCTGGACCAGTGGCTCCGCGACCAGGTCGCGCACGGGCTCGCGCAGGCGGAGAAGGCGCCCTACCGGCTGTGGGACGACGCGGCGCGGCGGCTCGTCGACGCGCAGGCGGGCGGCCTCGCCGGGCAGGTCAAGGGGCTCGCGGCGGTGCCGCGGAGGCCCGGGTGGCCGGACCGGCTCTTGGAGGAGTACGCCCTGCTGCGGCTGCTCGTCCGGGCTTATCAGCGGCGGGGCGAGCTGCCCGAGGGATTGCGTGAGACCGTGCGGTCGCGGGTCGGGTTCACCGTGGCCCAGGAAGATGTTCTGGGCGGCGGGGAGCGTGTCCGTGATCGATGGTGGGTGACGGGGGCGCGTGACACGGCGCAAGACCTGCTGACCACGCGGCGGGTGTGGCTGCGGGGGCGGCGGACGGGGCGTCCCGCACTCGTGCTGTCGTTCGCCGCGCCCGGCACCTCGTTCGACACGTCGCTGGTCGTGGGGACGGAGGTCGATGCGGAGCTGGCCTTCTACCCGGGGTCGCAGCCGCTGCGGGCGCTGGTCGCGGAACGGTTCGGGGCCGCCGGGGCGAGCATGCCCGCAGGGACGTCGGTGCAGGCGTTTCTGGACGAGCACGCGGCGGCCCTGGCGCGGGATCCGTGGCTGGATCGCTGGCCGGCGACGCTGGAGAGCGTCAGGCTGGCCCGGGCCGAAGGCGGCGACCTGTACGTGGTCGACGGCGCCGGGGACGCGCTGCCGCTCCGGATGGGCGATCCGTGGCGGCTCCTAGCGCTGTCCGGAGGCGGTCCGGTCACGATGGCCGGAGAGTGGAGGCCGCGGGGCCTGAGCCCGCTGGCCGCGTGGCACGAGGACGAGGGGGCGGTGATCCTGTGAGCACGTGGAACGAGCACGTCTCGGCGGCGCTGCTCGGCACCGAGCGCCGCGATCCGCCCGTTCTGGCGGAGGCTCCCGCCGATCCGGGCGAGAAGGCGGGGCGGCTGCTCGACCAGGCGGCGCTGCTGGCCGTCCGGCGGCGGGCGGGGCGCGGGCCCGCGAGCGCGTCCCCCGTGCCGGTGGCGCTCGCCCCGGTGGAGGACGTGCCGGTGGTGCCGAAGGCCGCGGCGGCGCGGCTGCGGCGGATCCTGGGCGGTGAGCAGATCCGGGTGCTGCCGGAGTGGCTGGACGCGGCGGCGCGGGGGTTCCGGGTGCCCGCGCAGTCGCTTCCCGACCTGCTGGAACGGGGGCGGAGCGACCGGGTGCTGCGGCCGTCGATCGCGCGGGCGTCCGGGCGGCGGGGTGTGTGGCTCGCCCTCCAGAACACCGACTGGGCGTACCTGGTGGGGTCGGGCGACGACCCCGGCGGCGGGCCGGAGGTGTGGGAGACCGGCACGAGGAACCGGCGCGTGGCGTATCTGACCGGGCTGCGCAACACTGAGCCGGAGCGCGCGCGGGAGCTGCTCTGCGAAACGTGGGCCAAGGAGCCCGCACCCGACCGCACGGCGTTCATCGCCACGTTCGATCACGGGCTCTCGCCCGATGACGAGGAGTTCCTTGAGGCGGCCCTGGAAGACCGGGGCAAGGACGTCCGCCAGATCGCGTCCGATCTGCTGGCCCGCATGCCGGGGTCGGCGTACGGGGAGCGGATGGCGGCGCGTGCCCGGGCCTGCCTGGCCCCGAAGGCACGCACGGTCCGCGGCCGGAACCAGACCTGGATCCAGGTCGAACCGCCGCACACGCATGGCGACGACTTGGCACGCGACGGCGTCCCGTTCCATCCGAGCGGGTCGTTCGCGCCGCGGAGCGGTGGCGCGCCGGTCGGCACGCGGGCGGCGTGGCTGCGCGAGATCCTCGCCCGCACACCGCTGTCCACGTGGACCGGCCTGTTCGGGCTGCCGCCCATGGAGATCGTCTGCCTGCCCGTCTCCGACTCCGACGGGCGTGACGTCCACATCGGGTGGGCGCGGGCCGCGCTCGGCCAGCGCGACGCCGGATGGGCGCGGGCGCTGCTCAAGGGCGGGGTCATGGTGGACGAGCCGGAGGCGCTCGCCGACCTGCTGCCGGTCCTGCCGGGAGGGGAGCGCGACGCGGCGGCGGCCGACCTGATCCGGTGGGTGGAGGGGCGGCCCGACCTGCTGCGGGTCCTCGAACGGGTGCCCGGGCCGTGGGCCGGGCCGCTCGCGTCGGCGGTGGTCGCGACGGTCACCGCGTCCGCCGAGCGCCCCACCCGGCACGACGAGCACCTGATCACGCAGCTGTGCCGGCTCGCCGACCAGCGGCTCGACCCGGCCGCCGCGTCCAGGCTCGAAGAGCTGGGGCCGGCGGCGCCGCGCGCCGTCACCGACCTGATCGCGACCCTGCGGTTCCGCGACGAGATGCTGAAGGAGCTGTCCCCTTGACAGAAGAAGCACTGCCGGAGGGTCTCGGGGGGCGTCCCCCCGGAGAGGCGGCCGCCGTTCTGCGGCCGCACGCCGAGCAGGAGTACGCCGGCGAGCTGGCGCGGCTGGCCGAGCACGACGACCGGCCGCGGCCGCCCGGCTGGCGGCTGTCGCCGTGGGCCGTCACCACCTACCTGCTCGGCGGCGAGCTGCCCGGCGGCGCGGCGGTCAGCCCGAAGTACGTGGGGCCGCGCCGGCTGATGGAGGTCGCGGTCGCGACCCTCGCCACCGACCGGGCGCTGCTGCTCCTCGGCGTCCCCGGGACGGCGAAGACGTGGGTGTCGGAGCACCTCGCCGCCGCCGTCAGCGGCGACTCGACGCTGCTCGTGCAGGGCACGGCCGGGACGGCGGAGGAGGCGATCCGCTACGGGTGGAACTACGCGCGCCTGCTCGCCGAGGGCCCGTCGGAGAAGGCGCTGGTGGAGAGCCCGCTCATGCGGGCGATGCGGCGCGGACAGGTCGCCCGCATCGAGGAGCTGACCCGGATGCCGTCCGACGTCCAGGACACGCTGATCACCGTCCTGTCGGAGAAGACGCTGCCGGTGCCCGAGCTGAACACCGAGGTGCAGGCCCGCCGCGGGTTCACGGTGATCGCGACCGCCAACGACCGCGACCGGGGCGTGAACGAGCTGTCGAGCGCGCTGCGCCGCCGGTTCAACACGGTCGTGCTGCCGCTGCCGGAGACCGCCGAGGACGAGGTCGCCATCGTGGCCCGCCGCGTCGACCAGATCGGCGCGGGCCTGGAGCTGCCGGAGACGCCGGCGGGCCTGGAGGAGATCCGGCGCGTCGTCACGGTGTTCCGGGAGCTGCGGTCCGGGGCCACGGCCGACGGGCGCACCAAGCTCAAGTCGCCCAGCGGGACGCTCAGCACCGCCGAGGCCATCTCGGTGATCACCAGCGGGCTGGCGCTGGCCGCGCACTTCGGCGACGGGGTGCTGCGCGCCGCCGACGTCGCGGGCGGGATCGTGGGCGCCGTCGTCCAGGATCCGGTGTCCGACCGGGTCGTGTGGCAGGAGTACCTGGAGGCGGTCGTCCGGGACCGCCCGGAATGGCGCGACTTCTACCGTGCCTGCCGGGAGGTCTCTTGAGCCAGGTCGAAGTCTTCGGCATCCGGCACCACGGGCCGGGGTCGGCCCGTGCGCTGCGCGGTGCGCTGGAGGACTTCAAGCCGGACGCGGTCCTCATCGAGGGCCCGCCCGAGGCCGACGCGATCGTGGAGCTGGCGGGCGACGACGCGATGGTGCCGCCGGTCGCGCTGCTCGCCTACTCCCCCGCGCCCGGCGACGGCGGCCGCAAGGCCGCGTTCTGGCCGTTCGCCGAGTTCAGCCCGGAATGGCAGGCGATCCGGTACGCGCTGGCCGCCGGGGCGCCGGTCCGGTTCTGCGACCTGCCGGCGGCGAACCAGCTCGTCCCGTCGGAGGAGCCCGAGCCGGCCGAGGCCGAGCCGGCCGCGGAGGGCATCAGGCTCGACCCGCTGGGCTGGCTGGCGAAGGCGGCCGGATACGACGACGCCGAGCGCTGGTGGGACGACGTCGTCGAGCACCGCGGCGACGGGCCGTCCCCGTTCCCGGCCATCGCGGAGGCCATGGCCGAGCTGCGCGAGCAGCTGGCCGCGCTGCCGGCGGAGCAGGCGTCCGCCGGGCTGCCGCCCGGCCACCTGCGGCGGGAGGAGCAGCGCGAGGCCCACATGCGGCGGACGCTGCGCCGCACCGTCAAGGAGGGGCACGACCGGGTCGCGGTGGTCTGCGGCGCCTGGCACGTCCCGGCGCTGCGGGCGAGGGTCCCGGCGGCCCACGACGACCGGACGCTCCGCGGCCTCCCGAAGACCAAGATCGCCATGACGTGGGTGCCGTGGACGCACGGGCGGCTCGCCGGGCGCTCCGGCTACGGCGCCGGCGTACGCTCCCCCGGCTGGTACCACCACCTGTTCACGGCGCGCGACCGCCCGATCGAGCGCTGGCTCACCGCCGCCGCCCGCGTGCTCCGCGAAGAGGACCTGCACGTCTCCTCCGCGCACGTGATCGAGGCCGTCCGGCTCGCCGACGCGCTGGCCGCGCTGCGCGGCCGTCCGCTCGCCGGGCTGGACGAGGTCACCGAGGCGACCCGGGCCGTGCTGTGCGAGGGCGCCGACCTGCCGGTCGAGCTGATCCAGAAGCGCATGGTGGTCGGGGAGCGGCTCGGCGCCGTCCCGGAACGGACCCCGATGGTGCCGCTCCAGCGCGACCTGCAGGCGGAGCAGCGGCGGCTGCGGCTCAAGCCGTCCGCGCTCGGCAGGGAGCAGGACCTCGACCTCCGCAAGCCCACCGACCTGGAGCGCAGCCGCCTCCTGCACCGGCTCCGCATGCTGGACGTCGACTGGGGCGTGCTGTCCGAGAGCACCTCCAAGGGCACGTTCCGGGAGACGTGGACGCTGGCCTGGCGCCCCGAGTTCGACGTGGAGCTGATCGAGGCCGGGGCGTGGGGCACAACCGTCCGCGGCGCGACCACGGCCCGCGCCGAGGCGCTCGCCACGGGCGCCGCCACCCTCGCCGACCTGACGTCGGTGGCCGAGCGCTGCCTGCTCGCCGACCTCGGCGACGCGCTCCCCACCGTCATGCGCGCCCTCGCCGACCGGGCCGCCGTCGACACCGACGTGGCGCACCTGATGTCGGCGATGCCGGCGATCGTCCGCGCGCTGCGCTACGGCGACGTCCGCGGCACCTCCACGGGCCCGCTCCGCACGGTCGTCGACGGCCTCGTCGTCCGCGTGTGCGTCGGTCTCCCGCCGGCGATCACCGGCCTGGACGACGACGCGGCCCGCGACTTCCTCACCCACGTCGACGCCGTCCACGGCGCCCTGTCCCTCCTGGCCGACGAGGGCCACGTCGAGCGCTGGCGCCGTACCCTGGAGGCCCTGCTCACCCGCCCGGACACCCTGCACGGCCTGATCGAGGGCCGCCTCACCCGCCTCCTCCTCGACGCAGGGCGCCTGCCCGACGTCCCCGACCGGATGGCGCGCGCCGTGTCCGTCGGCGCCGCCCCCGACCGCGCGGCCGCGTGGGTCGAGGGGTTCCTGGCCGGCGGCGGCCTCCTGCTCATGCACGACGAGGCCCTCCTGCGCCTCGTCGACGAGTGGATCTCCGCCCTGCCGGACGGCTCCTTCACCGACGTCCTCCCCCTCCTCCGCCGCACCTTCGGTGCCTACCCGGCCGCCGAACGCCGCGCGATAGGCGAGCAGCTCCGCCGCCACGACAAGCCCGCCACAGGCACGTCCCATCCGCACGAGGACGACGTGGACGACCTCCGCGCGTCCCCCGCCGCCGCCACGACCCTGCGAATCCTCGGCTGGACGCCCTCATGACC
>NZ_SMKY01000418.1 GCF_004349235.1 Actinomadura darangshiensis
GGTCATGGGGGTCGTCGCGCCGTCCTTCGGTGATACGGGCGGCGGGGCCGGCTGCTTCAGTGCGGGGGGTGCGGGCTCGTCGTCTTGCGGACGACCTTTGCTGCGGCGCGGAACGACCCGCATCGTCACCTCCCCGGCTCTTGACTTTGATCCTCAGTCTGTCAGCTTGACCTCTTCCCCCGCTAAAGGCGGGAGATTCCAACCGTCGCCGGTTGGGTTTCCTGCTTCGGCACCGACTGCCCCGTCCGAGATGACTCCCGTTGAGGTCTGACACCGGCTCCACAGGCCGACACCGCCAGCCCGGCGGCCAGAACATTCTTCGCGGCGTTGACGTCCCGGTCGTGCCGGGCGCCGCACCGGCATTCCCATTCCCGTACGTTCAGGGGCATCTTCTCGCGGATAGTCCCGCACTGCGAGCACGTCTTGGAGGAGGGAAACCACCGGTCGACAACCACTAGTTCGCGGCCGTACCAGGCGGCCTTGTACTCCAGCATCGCCCGCAACTGCCGCCAGGCCGCGTCCGAGATCGCGCGAGCCAGGGAATGGTTTCGCACCATGGTCCGGACGTTCAGATCCTCGATCACGACCACTTGGTTTTCGTGGACGAGCCGAGTCGACAAATTGTGCAGGAAGTCGCGGCGCCGGTCGGCGATCCGGGCATGGACTCGCGCGACCTTCCATTTGGCCTTCTCCCGGTTCGCCGACCCCTCCTGCTTACGGGCCAACTCCTTGTACGCACGGGCCAGGCGTTCACGGTCGTGACGTTCGTGCCGGGGATTGGTGACCTTCTCACCCGTCGACAACGTCACCAGCGAGCCGATCCCCGCGTCGACACCCACGGCCCGGCCGACCGGGTCCAAGCGGGCGATGGTGTCCTCACACAGAATCGACACGAACCACCGGCCCGCGCTGTCCTTGGACACCGTCACCGTGGACGGCCGCGCGCCCTCGGGCAGCGGACGCGACCACACGATGCCCAGCGGGCCGCCCATCTTGGCCAGCGTCAACTCACCGTCGCGGTACCGGAATGCCGAACGAGTGTATTCGGCGCAGGCCCGTGACTTTTTACGTGACTTGAAGCGCGGATACTTGGCGTGTTTGTCGAAGAACGCGGAGAACGCGGCCTGCAGATGCCGCAGCGCCTGCTGGAGCGGGACCGACGACACCTCGCACAGGAACGCCAGTTCCTCGGTCTTCTTCCACTGGGTCAGTGCTGCCGAGGTGTCGACATAGGACATGCGGCGCTGTTCGCAGTACCAGGCGCGGGTGCGTTCCGCCAGTGCCCGGTTGTAAACCAGGCGGACACAGCCGAACGTGCGGCCGAGTTCGGCCGCCTGCTCATCGCTGGGGTAGAAGCGGTACTTGAACGCCCGCTTCACCGTGCACGCCATATCTCACATCGTATAACAAGATCAGTTAATCGCCCCTGCATCTCTGTGCCCGTTGCCGATGAACCGTGCCCGTTCGCGGGTGTCCGAAGCGCGGAAAGGCCCGGCCCCGGGGGATCGGGGCCGGGCCTTCGCGCGCGTGGCTAGTCGATGCGCCAGGTGTCGCCGCTGCCGAGCAGCGCGGCGAGGTCGCCCTCGCCCTGCGTCTGCACGGCCTCGTCGAGCTGGGCCCGCATCAGCTCGTCGTAGGACGGGCGGTCGACGTCCCGGAAGATGCCGATCGGGGTGTGCTCGAACGCCGGCTGGTCCAGCCGCGACAGCGCGAACGCCTGCGACGGGTCCGGGTTGCGGGCGTCGTGCACGGCGATTTCGGACGGGTCGACGTCCGCCACGTCCACGACCTCAAACGACCCGGTCGGGGTGCGGCGCAGCGCCTTGGTGCGGTCCGCACCGAACACGATCGGCTCGCCGTGCTCCAGCCGGACGGTGACGTCGTCGCGCACCGACGCGTCCTTCAGCGGCTCGAACGCGTTGTCGTTGAAGATGTTGCAGTTCTGGTAGATCTCCACCAGCGCCGTGCCGCGGTGCTGCGCGGCCGCGCGCAGCACCGACTGCAGGTGCTTGCGGTCGGAGTCGATGGTGCGGGCGACGAACGTGCCCTCCGCGCCGATCGCGAGCGACAGCGGGTTGAAGGGGGCGTCCAGCGAGCCCATCGGCGTCGACTTGGTGATCTTGCCGAGCTCGGACGTCGGCGAGTACTGGCCCTTCGTCAGCCCGTAGATCCGGTTGTTGAACAGCAGGATCTTCAGGTTGACGTTGCGGCGCAGCGCGTGGATCAGGTGGTTGCCGCCGATGGACAGCGAGTCGCCGTCCCCCGTCACCACCCACACCGACAGGTCGGGACGGGACGTCGCGAGCCCCGTCGCGATCGCGGGCGCGCGGCCGTGGATCGAGTGGAACCCGTAGGTGTTCATGTAGTACGGGAACCGCGACGAGCAGCCGATGCCGGAGACGAACGTGATGTTCTCGCGGCGCAGCCCGAGCTCGGGCAGGAAGGACTGGACGGCCGCGAGGACGGCGTAGTCACCGCACCCGGGGCACCAGCGCACCTCCTGGTCGGTCTTGAAGTCCTTCATCGTCTGCTTCTCGTCCGTCTTCGGGACGAGAGAAAGCAGACCGTGCCCGTTGGCGGCCCCGTTGCCGTTGCCGTTCTCACTCACTGTCGATCACATCCTGGATGACGCCCTGCAGCTCTTCGGCCTTGAAGGGCAGGCCGCGGACCTGGTTGTAGCCGATCACGTCGATGAGCAGCCGGCCGCGCAGCAGCAGCGCGAGCTGGCCGAGGTTGATCTCAGGGACGATCACCTTGTCGTAGGACCGCAGCACCTCGGGCAGGTTCGCGGGGAACGGGTTGAGGTGCCGCAGGTGGGCCTGCGCGATGCCGCGCCCGCTCGCCCGGACGCGCCGGACGGCCGCGGAGATCGCCCCGTACGTCCCGCCCCAGCCGAGCACCAGGACGCGGGCCGCTTCGGACGGGTCGTCCACGGCGAGCGGCTCGATGTCGTTCGCGATGCCGTCGACCTTGGCCTGGCGCAGCCGGACCATGCGGTCGTGGTTGGCCGGGTCGTAGGAGATGTTGCCGGTGACGTCGGCCTTCTCCAGGCCGCCGATCCGGTGCTCCAGCCCGGCCGTGCCCGGGATCGCCCAGGGTCGGGCGAGGGTGTCCGGGTCGCGCTCGAACGGCTGGAACCCGTCCGGCGACGGGGCCGCGAAGTTCGGCTCGATCGTCGGCAGCTTCGCCACGTCCGGCAGCTTCCACGGCTCGGACCCGTTGGCGAGGTAGCCGTCCGACAGCAGGATCACCGGGGTGCGGTACTTCACCGCGATGCGGGCCGCCTCCAGCGCCGCGTCGAAGCAGTCCGACGGCGACTGCGGCGCGATCACCGGGACGGGCGCCTCGCCGTTGCGGCCGTGCATGGCCTGCAGCAGGTCGGCCTGCTCGGTCTTGGTCGGCAGGCCGGTGGAGGGACCGGCCCGCTGCACGTCGATGACCAGCAGCGGAAGCTCGGTCGCGACGCCGAGGCCGATCGTCTCGCTCTTCAGCGCGATGCCCGGCCCGGACGTCGTGGTGACGCCCAGCGACCCGCCGAACGAGGCGCCGAGCGCCGCGCCGACCGCGGCGATCTCGTCCTCGGCCTGGAACGTCCGGACGCCGAACTTCTTGTGCTTGGAGATCTCGTGCAGGATGTCGGACGCCGGGGTGATCGGGTACGAGCCGAGGAAGATCGGCAGCCCGCTCTGCACGCCCGCCGCGACCAGCCCGTAGGCGAGCGCGATGTTCCCGGTGATGTTGCGGTACAGGCCCGGCTCGTGCTCGGCCGGCTTGATCTCGTACTGCACCGAGAACGCCTCGGTGGTCTCGCCGTACGACCAGCCCGCCTGGAAGGCCGCGATGTTCGCCTTCATGATCTCGGGCTTGCCGCCGAACTTCTTCTCGAGGAAGGCCAGCGTCCCCTCGGTGGGACGGTGGTACAGCCACGACAGGAGACCGAGCGCGAACATGTTCTTCGCGCGCTCGGCGTCCTTCTTGGAGATGTCGAAGCCCGTCAGCGCCGTCACCGTCATCGAGGTGAGCGGCAGCGCGTGCACCCGGTACTCCGAGAGCGAGTCGTCCTCGACGGGGCTGGCGGCGTAGCCGACCTTGGCGAGGTTGCGCTTGCTGAACTCGTCGGTGTTGACGATCAGGTCCGCGCCGCGGGGAAGGTCGGTGAGGTTGGCCTTGAGCGCGGCGGGGTTCATCGCGACCAGGACGTTGGGCGCGTCGCCCGGCGTCAGGATGTCGTGGTCGGCGAAGTGCAACTGGAAACTGGACACGCCGGGGAGGGTCCCGGCTGGGGCGCGGATTTCGGCCGGGAAGTTCGGCAACGTCGACAAGTCGTTGCCGAACGCCGCGGTCTCCTGGGTGAAGCGGTCGCCGGTCAGCTGCATGCCGTCGCCGGAGTCCCCGGCGAAGCGGATGATGACGCGGTCGAGCTGCTGGACCTGTTTGGTCACAGAGGAAGACCTCCTCGACGCGCAGCATCCGTCCTGGGGGAGGCACCCAGGATCGTGATGCTACTAAGGCTTACCTTCATGGTATGTCCGGGAACGGATGGTGTTATCGGGGACGGGCGCACATTGGAACGCCGCACGCTCGAACAATGAGCGTGCCTCGTCCGGGTGCCGGTCACCGCGGGCCATGGAGGCATGGGCGGGCGGCGGCCGCTCCGCAGGTCCTATCCCGTGATACGACCTGGGCGGGTCTCCGAGTTCATCCCGAACACAGGCTGCTGCGCTGCCGGCACAGGTCGACGTGCAGACGCCGGACCAGCAGCCTCGCGGGACTCGTCGAGGAACCGCGGCTCCCCAGGGGCGTGGAGTTCACGTCCCGAAGTGTAGACAGGCAGAATTCCGTTCGAGGGCACCGCCCCTGAAGGTGGGGCCTAAGGTGCCCCCGGTGTCTGTGATGTGGCGACTTCCGGCCGTTCCGAGTGCTTGACCGCGGGTTCTCCCGATTCGGACGGCCCCGGCGTGGCCGGCTTCGGCTTCACGACCGCCTTGCGCTCGCGGTCGACGCGGGCGAGCAGCGCGGGCACGGCGGACGCGTCCAGCGCCTCGCCGACGACGCGGGCCGACGCCTCGTACGGATAGGAGCCGGGGTTGTCGAGGGCCGCCTTCATCCAGTGCCGCCACAGCTTGCCCGTCACGGTGCAGCGCAGCACCATCGCCCGGTTGGCCGGGACCGGCCCCGACCCCGTGCACGACCCGAGCGCCTCGCCGCGGGACGTGATCGACGCCCGCAGCGCGGCCCGCGCGCCGTCCGGCACCGCCCCCGCCGGCTCGGCCATCGCGGCCGGGACGTTCACCGTGCAGCCGTTGGTGTTCTGGTCGCAGTTGCTGAACGTCAGCGTCCCCGGCGTGAAGTGGAGGTTCGGGTCGAGCGCCCCGCCGAGCCTGCCCACCCGCGGCCGCAGCTCGGCGAACACCGTCGCCGGCGCCGCCACGGGCGCGACCGTGATCCGCGGCGCATCCTGCCCCTTGGGGCGCACGGACAGCAGCCGGTACGGTGCCGTGGCCGCCAGCAGGTACTCCGCGCCCGCCGTCTCGACCTTGTAGGCGCGGACGCCGTTCACGTTCTCGGTCGGCGGTTCCGCCGGGGCCTTGGCGAGCTTCGCGGCGATCGCCTTGGGGCCGAGCACATCGGGCAGGTCGAAACCGGGCACCGACACGGGCGCCTTGGCCCAGCGCCCCGCGAAGTACTCCGGATGCACGACGCCACTGGCGTAGGTCTGCCAGAACGAGAGGCCGGCCTTGATGTACGTCACGCCGTCGATCGCGACGACGTCGGCCGTCGTCAAGCCCGCCGTGAGCGTCCCGGTCGCCGCACCCGCCGGGGTCACCCGCAGATGCGCCTGGACGGGCTGACCGCCGGCCGACAGGGGGCCGTCGTAGCGCAGGCCCGTCCCGGACGTGAGGTTGCGGCCCGCCGCGACCGTCCACGCCGGCGGCGCGGCCGGCACGGTCGCCTTGGGCTTCTCCTTCGCGGCCCCGCCGCCGCCGGCGAGCGAGCCGCCCTCGCAGAAGTCTTTCTGCACATCACCGATGATCAGAGCCTTTTTGCCCACGACCGCTCCCTTACCCGGTTGCCCCGCCGGATCTGCCCCGCCCGTCCCCCAGCGGAGGGCTTGTCAGCGGCGGGGGCCCGCGTCGACGAAGTCGGTGGGGACGGCGGGCTCGCCCTTGGAG
>NZ_SMKY01000419.1 GCF_004349235.1 Actinomadura darangshiensis
GAGCAGCACAAGCCCGGCCCCCGCGGCGCACAGCAACGCCGCCACCCCCCGCTCACGCCCCGGCGTCATGAGGCGAACCCGAGGCGTTCACCAAACGAATCGGACGCTCGTACAGACATGACGCGAAGTTTATTGCAGCGACCCCGGCCACCGACCCCAGCCCCCAACAACGCCGACTATCGCGATCGCGTCCGAAGGCAGTTTCGAGCCTGCGAGAAACTGATCGCGCAGCGAGCCGCCAGGCGAGTCGGATGCGATGCAGCGATCGCACCGCAGTGCTGTGGCCTCGGGCGCCCCAGGCGCCCGAGGCCACAGCACTGCAAATGAACAAGGCCCACCTTCCTGGCGGTGGAAGGTGGGCCTTGCCGTACGACTGCGGGTGTTACAGGGGGACGACCTGGTCGGCCTGCGGTCCCCGGTTACCCTGCGTCACCTCGAACTGGACGCGCTGGTTCTCGTCCAGCGTGCGGTATCCGGAGGACTGGATGGCCGAGTAGTGCACGAACACGTCCGGCCCGCCGCCGTCCACGGCGATGAAACCGAAGCCCTTTTCGGCGTTGAACCACTTCACGGTGCCCTGCTGGGGCATGTCTTTCTCCTTGCGGCAAAACCTGGGCCCACACCTCGCGGGCCCGTGCGGTCGCTGCGGAACGCCCTCGCCTCCCGGTACGGTCCCGGAAAAGCCAAAACGCCCGCTGCCATCAGTCCGCGGGCGTCTGCACGATCGAGAACCACGACTGCAACCGACCGGACCACCGTATCACCGCTTCCGCGTAAAGCGGAGGAGCCGCAACGCTTGCGATTCTCCTCTCGGCGAACCATGCCGTTACCTGCCCGTTAAAGACTCCAACCGCTCTCGGTCAGGGTCTTGACAGCGTCCGTGGCGCCGGTGAGGCGGACGTCGGCGACGTCCCCGCGGCCCAGTGCCCACAGGACGAGTTCACCCACCGGCCCGTGCACCCGGACGGATCCGCGGGAGCCGCGGCCGCCGCCGGACACGCGGGCACTGCGGCCGTCCGGCTGGACCAGTGTTACCTCGACATGAACCTTTCTTAGGACAAAGCGGGCAATTTTTATCCGGCGCCAGAGAAGTTCCCCGAGTTCCGGCGAGATGTCCCGGGGTTCCCAGTCCGGGCGTGCACGCCGGACGTCCTCATGGTGAACAAAGAACTCGACACCGTTCGCGATTTTGTCGACTCCCGGAACCGCGTAGGGCGAGAACTTCGGCGGCCCCTGGCGAAACCGTTCCACCAGCGTGTCGAACGGCACGGTCCGCGCCGTCCGCCGGCGCACGCGCTCGGTGTAGAAGGACAGCGGGGACAGCACAATTCCGGGCGCGGCGTCCGGGCGCCCCTCCCGGACGACCAGGTGGGCGGACAGGTCCCGCGCGGTCCAGCCCGCGCATTCGGTGGCCGCATCCGGCCCGGCCTCGGCCAGCGCGCCGGCCAGCAGCAGCCGTTCCCGGCGGACCGGCGGGACGGGGACGTCCTCGGGCGTGCTCATCACATGATCGTAGGCCGCCGCCCGGCGGCCGGGAATAAGCGCCCTGACCGGATGGTAGGCATATCGAGGCCCGCAATCCCCCCGCCCCGGTCGCAGGGGGCCCTGTCCCGGGCGCCGCCGTGAACGAGGAGTAGCCGTGCCACCTGCTTCCAGACGCGTCAGCCCGCACATCCTGCGGGAGGGGATGGGCGTGCTGTGGGTGGCGGTGAAGGCCGAGCCGCGGGTCTTCACGGCGTCGGTGCTCGCCAGCGCCCTGTACGCGGCGATGACGGTGGCGACCGCGCAGGTGCTGGGCTGGGCGACCGGGCACGTCGTGCTGCCGGCGTTCGAGTCCGGGGACACGACGGCCGGGGTCCTCGCCGGGGCCGCCGCCCTCATCATGGCGGTGGCGCTGCTCAAGGCGCTCGGCGTCGCCGGCCGCCGGTTCTACGCGGGGCTCATGCAGTACCGGTTGCAGGCGTCCTACCGCCGGTCGGTGACCCGCCAGTACCTGCGCCTGCCGCTCGCGTGGCACCACCGGCATCCGACCGGTCAGCTGCTGTCGAACGCCAACGCCGACGTGGAGGCGGTGTGGGCGCCGATCGCGCCGCTGCCGATGGCGGTCGGCGTGGTGTTCATGCTGCTGATCGCGGCCGTGTCGATCCTGGTCACCGACGTCGTCGTCGCCGGGGTCGGCTTCCTGGTCTTCCCCGCCGTCGCCCTGATCAACGTCGTCTACCAGCGGCGGCTGTCCCCCGTCGCGACCCGCGCGCAGCAGCTGCGCGCGGAGGTCAGCGAGGTCGCGCACGAGAGCTTCGAGGGCGGCCTGGTGGTCAAGACCCTCGGCCGGGAGGCGGCGGAGACGCGGCGGTTCGAGGAGCGGGCGAACGAGCTGCGGGACGCCAACATCGCGGTCGGCCGCATCCGCGGGCTGTTCGACCCGGTGCTGGAGGCGCTGCCGAACCTCGGCGTGCTCGCCGTCCTGCTGATCGGGTCGGTGCGGCTGGAGTCGGGCGCGATGTCGGCGGGCGACCTGGTCAACGTCGCCTACCTGTTCACGCTGCTGTCGTGGCCGATCCGCGCGCTGGGCTGGGTGCTGGGCGAGGTGCCGCGCAGCGTCGTCGGGTGGGACCGGGTCCGGGTCGTCCTGGACGCGACCGGGTCCCTCCCGTACGGGGACGGCTCGCTGGACGGGTCCGGGAAGCCGGCCGAGCTGGAGGTCCGCGAGGTCAGGTTCGCCTACGAGGCGGCGGGCGACGGCGCCGGGCGGCGCGTCCTGCACGACGTGTCGTTCGCCGCGTCCCCCGGCCGGACGATCGCGATCGTCGGGCCGACCGGCTCCGGCAAGTCGACGCTGACCTCGCTGCTCGTCCGGCTGGTCGACCCGGCGGACGGGTCCGTCCTGCTGGACGGCGTCGACCTGCGGGACGTGGCGCGCGGCGGTGTCGCGGCGACGGCGGCGCTCGTCCCGCAGCAGACGTTCCTGTTCGACGACACCGTGCGCGGCAACGTGGCGCTCGGCCTCGACGTACCGGACGAGCGGGTCTGGGAGGCGCTCCGCCTCGCCCAGGCAGAGGGGTTCGTCGCGGCGTTCGCCGATGGGCTCGACGCGCTGGTGGGCGAGCGCGGGGCGACGCTGTCCGGGGGCCAGCGCCAGCGGCTCGCGCTCGCGCGGGCACTGGTGCGGCGGCCCCGGCTCCTCGTCCTGGACGACGCGACGTCCAGCGTCGATCCGCAGGTGGAGGCGCGCATCCTGGAGGGCCTCCGGGAGGCGCAGACCGGCGGCGCCGAAGGCGGGACCGTCGTGGTCGTCGCCTACCGCAAGGCCACGATCGCGCTGGCCGACGAGGTCGTCTACCTGGAGCACGGCCGCGTCACCGCGCGCGGCACCCACGCCGAGCTGCTGGACGGCTCGGAGGGCTACCGCAACCTCGTCAACGCCTACGAGCGCGCCGAGGCTGAACAGGAGGCCGAAGAGATGGCCGAGCAGGAAGCGGTCGAAGGCGGCGAGGGGGCCCTGACATGACGACGGTGACGGAAACGGCCGGGCTGAGCGACACCGCCGACGAGGGCGCGGTCAGCACGCTGCGGCGCGGGCTGCGGCTGAGCCCCGAGTTCCGCGCCGGCCTGGCCGGGACGCTGCTGCTCGCGCTGGTGTCGACGGCCGGGCGCGTGGTGGTGCCCATCGCCGTCCAGCAGACGATCGACAAGGGCCTGAGCGGGACGGACGGCCCCGACATCGCGTTCATCCGGACGGCGGTGCTGCTGTGCGCGGGGGCCGTCCTCGTGACGGCCGTGTGCGCGTACCTGATGAACGTGCGGCTGTACCGGACGTCCGAGGGCGGCCTGGCCGCGCTGCGGGTGAAGGCGTTCCGGCACGTCCACGACCTGTCGATGCTCACGCAGAGCGGCGAGCGGCGCGGCGCGCTGGTGTCGCGGGTGACGGGCGACGTCGACCAGATCAGCCAGTTCATGCAGTCGGGCGGGCTGATGTTCATCGTGTCGATGGGGCAGCTGCTCGTGGCGAGCCTGCTGATGGTCGTCTACTCGTGGCAGCTGGCGCTGCTGGTGTGGGCGGCGTTCCTGCCCCTCGCCTTCGCGCTGCGCCGCTTCCAGTCGATCCTGTCGAAGGCGTACATGCTGGTGCGGGAGCGGATGGGCGACCTGCTGGCCGCGGTCAGCGAGTCGGTCGTCGGCGCCCCGGTCATCCGCGCGCACGCCGCGGAGGAGCGGACCGGCCGGCGGGTGGACGAGACCGTGGAGGCCCACCGCGTCGCGCAGACCCGCGCCCAGGCCATGGTCGCGCTCACCTTCCCCGTCAGCGAGCTGGTCGCCGCCCTGGCCACCGGCGCCGTCGTCATCGCCGGGACGCTGCTCGGCATCGCCGGCGAGCTGTCGGCCGGGCGGCTCGTCGCGTTCCTGTTCCTCGTCACGCTGTTCGTCAGCCCGATGCAGACCGCCACCGAGGTCTTCAACCAGGCGCAGAACGCGATCGCCGGGTGGCGGCGGGTCCTCGGCGTGCTGGACACCGTCCCGGACGTCGCCGACCCCGGCGACGCGGGCGAGACGCTGCCGCGCGGCCCGATCGAGGTGCGGTTCGAGTCCGTGGGGTTCGCCTACCCGGGCGGCCCGCCCGTCCTGCACGACGTGAACGCCGGCATCGCGCCGCGCAGCCGCGTCGCGATCGTCGGGCAGACGGGCTCGGGCAAGACCACGTTCGCCAAGCTCCTCACCCGGCTGATGGACCCCGCTTCCGGCCGGGTCCTCGTCGACGGCGTCCCCCTCGACCGCGTCCGCTTCTCCTCCCTGCGCGAGCGGATCGTCATGGTGCCGCAGGACGGCTTCCTCTTCGACGCCTCGCTGGCCGACAACATCCGCTACGGCCGCCCGGACGCGTCCGACGAGGACCTCGTCCTCGCGCTGACCGAGCTGGGCCTCGCCGACTGGCTCGACGGCCTCCCCCAGGGCCTCGCGACGCCCGTCGGCCAGCGGGGCGAGTCGCTGTCGGCGGGCGAGCGCCAGCTCGTCGCGCTGGCCCGCGCCTACATCGCCGACCCGGACCTCCTCGTCCTGGACGAGGCCACCTCGGCCGTCGACCCGGCCACCGAGGTCCGGATCCAGCGCGCCCTGGACGGCGTGACCCGCGGCCGCACCGCGATCTCCATCGCCCACCGCCTCTCCACCGCCGAGGCCGCCGACGAGGTGATCGTGTTCGAGGCCGGCCGCGTCGTCCAGCGCGGCCCGCACGCCGCCCTGGTCGCCGAACCCGGCGTCTACGCGGACCTGCACGCCTCCTGGACCGCCCAGCGCACCCTATGAAGACATGACTACCTGGGGTAAAGCACTTGCCCGTTATCTGGTCCAGTGCGCATTCTGCTGGGGTGAGCAACGAGGTCGTGTTGGAATCGGCGGGCACGCTGCACGGTCAGATGCAGCGGGGGCTCGGGAGGGCCGCGCGGCGCGCGGCGGACAGGCCCGGTGCGGGCGAGTACGTGTACGCCTGCATCCGGCGTGATCCGCGGTGGGACCGCCAATGCGAGTCGCGGCGGCTGTACTACGCCCGGTTGATGGTCGATCTCGAGCTGCCGGCGGGTCCGGTGGCGGAGCATCTTTTCGACCCGTCCGACCATACGGATCCGGACGAGTGGCGGGTGGACCTGGCGCTGGGCGTGCTGGCCGACCTGGTGCGGCTGAGCCGGCGGGAGGCGGCCGTGCCGCTGCGCCGGTACGCCGAGGAGGGCGCGCAGTGGTTCGACGCGGTCGCCGAGCTCATCGACCTTTCGGATCCATCGCTGACCGTCGGTTTGGACGAGCTGGTCGCCGCGCGGTGCGACGACGCGGACCTGGCGCTGCTGGTGCCCGGCCGGTTCAATCCGGTGATCGAGGCGTGGGCGGCGCGGCAGCCGCGGGTGGCGGCGGCGCTGGCGCGGCAGCGGGAGGCGGGACGGGCGGCGCGCCGGGCGGTGGTCACGGCCCCGGGGCGGGACGGGCAGAGCGAGGCCGAGCTGCTGGACCTCGCGCGGCGGCGGGGCGAGGGGTCCATCGCGGCGATCTTCGAGCTGGGCCGGCGGCGGACGCTGGCGCTGCTGGACCTGGCGGAGGAGCTGCTGCCGCAGCGGCCCAGCCGGTACGGCGGGGCGGTGTGCCGGGCGC
>NZ_SMKY01000041.1 GCF_004349235.1 Actinomadura darangshiensis
CGGTCGCGCAGATGCACCAGCAGCAGCCCGCCCGGCTTCAGCGCGGCGACGAACCGGTCGAGCACCAGTTCGGCATGCGGCACGCGCTCGATCAGGTACGAGGCGTGCACGATGTCGAAGGCGCGCGTCGCGCACTTCCCGGCGTGGGAGACGCTGCCGCACGAGAAGCTGTCGCCGCGCTCCGACACGGTCGGGCAGCGGCTGGCGGTGCTGCGGCGGCTCGTCCACCCGGACGCCGCCCAGCCCGGTGAGGAGGGCAAGGGCGGCGCGCTCGACGTCGTCGTCACGCCGGTCCGCGCGGTGCTGCAGCCGATCGTGTCCGGGCTCGCCGACCTGGAGCCGGTGCGCCTGGTCTCCGGCGAGGACGCCGACATGGACGACGCCGTCCGCAGGCTGGTCGAAGCCGGGTACGGCCGCGTCGACCTGGTGGAGAAGCGCGGCGAGATCGCGGTGCGCGGCGGCATCCTGGACGTGTTCCCGCCGACGGAGGAGCACCCGCTCCGGGTGGAGTTCTGGGGCGACACCGTCGAGGAGATCCGCTACTTCAAGGCCGCCGACCAGCGGTCCCTGGAGGTCGCACAAGGCGGGCTGTGGGCGCCGCCGTGCCGTGAGCTGCCGCTGACGCCGAAGGTGCGCGAGCGCGCGAAGCTGCTCGCCGAGGAGCACCCGGCCCTGGCGGAGATCCTCGGCCGGATCGCCGACGGCGACACCGTCGAGGGCATGGAGGCGTTCTCGCCCGTCCTCGCCGAGAGCATGGAGCTGCTGACCGACCTGCTGCCGGACGGCTCGGCGCTGCTGGTGTGCGAGCCGGAGCGGATCCGCACCCGGTCGGTGGAGCTGGTCCGGACGAGCCAGGAGTTCCTGGAGGCGAGCTGGGTCAACGCCGCCGCCGGGGGAGAGGCGCCGATCGACCTCGGCGCCGCCGCGTTCCGCTCGCTGGAGGAGGTCCGGGAGCACAGCACCGAGCTGGGCCTGCCCCGATGGAGCGTGACAGCGCTCAATCCACTAACGGCGAGCGGAGCGAGCGCGGGGGGTACAGGGGGGTCGTCCCCCCTGAATGAAGAGGGCGACGCGCTGAACCTGGGGGTGACGCCGGCGGAGGCTTACCGGGGCGACACGTCCCGGGTCGTCGGCGACCTGAAGGGCTGGATCGACGGCGGCTGGCGGGTCGTGATGGTCACCGCCGGGCACGGCCCCGCCGAGCGGCTCGTCCAGCTCGTCGGCGAGGAGGGCATCGGCGCGCGGCTCACCGACGTCGCCGAGGCGCCCGCTCCGGCCCTGGTCAACGTGACGACCGGGCTCCTGGAGAACGGGTTCACCTGGGAGTCGGTCAAGCTGGCGGTGCTGACCGAGACCGACCTGTCCGGGCAGAAGTCGTCCACGAAGGACGCGCGGCGGATGCCGTCGCGGCGGCGCGGCGGCATCGACCCGCTGCAGCTCAAGGCCGGCGACTACGTCGTGCACGAGCAGCACGGCGTCGGCCGGTACGTGGAGATGGTCAGCCGGACGGTGCAGGGCGCCACCCGCGAGTACCTGATCCTGGAGTACGCCAAGAGCGACCGGCTGTTCGTCCCGACCGACCAGCTCGAAGAGCTCACCCGCTACGTCGGCGGCGAGGCGCCCGGCCTGCACCGGCTCGGCGGCGCCGACTGGCAGAAGGCCAAGTCCCGCGCCCGCAAGGCCGTCAAGCAGATCGCGGGGGAGCTGATCCGGCTGTACTCGGCGCGGATGGCGAGCCCCGGCCACCCGTTCACGGCCGACACCCCGTGGCAGCGGGAGCTGGAGGACGCGTTCCCCTACAACGAGACGCCCGACCAGCTCGCCGCCATCGACGAGGTGAAGGGCGACATGGAGCGGCCCGTCCCGATGGACCGGCTGATCTGCGGCGACGTCGGCTACGGCAAGACCGAGATCGCGGTGCGGGCGGCGTTCAAGGCCGTCCAGGACGGGCGGCAGGTCGCGGTGCTGGTGCCGACGACGCTGCTCGTCCAGCAGCACATGTCGACGTTCACCGAGCGGTTCGCGGCGTTCCCCGTCGTGGTGAAGCCGATCAGCCGGTTCCAGTCCGACGGTGAGATCACCGAGACGCTGCGCGGCCTGTCCGAGGGCACCGTGGACGTCGTGGTCGGCACGCACCGGATCCTGTCGGCGCAGACCCGCTTCAAGAACCTCGGCCTGGTGATCATCGACGAGGAGCAGCGGTTCGGCGTCGAGCACAAGGAGGAGCTGAAGCGGCTCCGGACGCAGGTCGACGTGCTCGCCATGTCCGCGACGCCGATCCCGCGCACCCTGGAGATGGGACTGACCGGCATCCGGGAGATGTCGACGATCCTGACGCCGCCGGAGGAGCGGCACCCCGTCCTGACGTTCGTCGGCCCGTACGAGGAGAAGCAGATCGCCGCCGCGATCCGCCGCGAGCTGCTGCGCGAGGGCCAGGTGTTCTTCGTGCACAACCGGGTCCGGTCGATCAACAAGGTCGCGGCGAACCTGGCGCGGCTCGTCCCGGAGGCGCGGATCGGCATCGCGCACGGCCAGATGAACGAGCACGAGCTCGAGAAGGTCATGGTCGACTTCTGGGAGAAGAACTACGACGTCCTGGTCGCGACGACGATCGTGGAGTCCGGGCTGGACGTCCCGAACGCCAACACCCTCATCGTCGACCGCGCCGACGTGTACGGGCTGTCGCAGCTCCACCAGCTGCGCGGGCGCGTCGGACGCGGCCGGGAGCGCGCCTACGCCTACTTCCTCTACCAGCCGGAGCAGCCGCTGACCGAGACCGCGCACGAGCGGCTCGCGACGCTCGCCCAGCACACCGAGGTCGGCGCCGGCATGTACGTCGCGATGAAGGACCTGGAGATCCGCGGCGCGGGCAACATCCTGGGCGCCGAGCAGTCCGGGCACGTCGCGGGCGTCGGGTTCGACCTGTACGTCCGGATGGTCGGGGAGGCGGTCCGGGAGCTGAAGGACGGCGGCGGCGGCGAGCCGGAGGCCGTCGAGACGAAGGTCGAGCTGCCCGTCGACGCGCACCTGCCGCACGAGTACGTGCCGGGGGAGCGGCTCCGGCTGGACGCCTACCGGCGCATCGCCGCGATCACGTCCGAGGACGAGATCGGCGCCGTGCACGACGAGCTGAAGGACCGGTTCGGGCCGCTGCCCGTCCCGGTGCTGAACCTCCTCGAAGTCGCCCGGTTCCGGGCCAAGGCCCGCAAGGCGGGGCTCACCGACGTCACCCTCCAGGGCAACTTCATCAAGTTCACGCCCGTGGACCTGCCCGACTCCAAGCAGGTCAGGCTGCAGCGGCTCTACCCGAAGAGCATCCTGAAGCCGGCGACCGACACCCTGCTGGTCCCGGCGCCGAAGACCGCGCAGCTCGGCGGCCGTCCGCTGCGCGACCAGGAACTGCTGACGTGGGCGGCCGGCCTGGTGGGCGCCCTTTTCCTGGATGCCCCCGTGCGGGGATAGTCTGGCGCGACCCCAGCCAAGCTCACCCCAGACGAGCTCGATGACGAGACGAGGAATCCGTGCCTGGTAAGTCCGTGAAGGCAGCGGTGGCGGTCGTGCTCGCGGCCGGCGCGCTGGCCGGCTGCGGCGGCTCCCCGAAGGTCGGCACCGCCGCCCTCGTCGGCGACGACCGCATCACCGTCACCTCCCTCAGCCAGACCGTCCGCGACTGGCGCACCCAGTTCCGGGCGGACCCGGCGGCCAACGAGCTGCGCGCGAACCCGGCCAACCCGGCGCCGCAGGTCGCCGGCGACTCCGAGTCGGACCTGCAGGGCGCGCTCACCCTCCTGATCAACTTCAAGGTCGCCCGCAAGGTCGCCGACCGGGCGGGCATCGAGGTCACCGGCGGGGAGGTGGACGGCGCCGTCGAGGCCCTCGACCACGGCGGCGGGGCCGCGTCGATCACCCTCGCCAGCGGGCTGCCCCGCGAGCACGCCCGCGACCTCGCGCGGCTCGTCGCGACGCAGGCCGCGGTCATGCAGCGGTTCGGCGCCGACCCGAACAACCGGCTGAACCCGGCGAACCAGCGGGCCGGTGAGCAGTGGAACGAGCTGTTCCGCCGCACCGCGGACGGCATGCACATCGAGGTCAACCCGCGCTACGGGCACTACGACCCGGCCAAGTTCGAGATCGCCCCGATCGCCTACCGGCTGTCCAGCCCGGATTCGGGTATCTGAGGCGCATGGGCCTGACACTGCTCGCGACCACGCACCGGGTCGCGCCCGGCCTGCTGACCTGGCGGGCCTGGGACGCGCTCCGCTCGGCCGACGCCGTCCGGCTCCGCGCCGGGCACCCGCTGCTGCCCGCGCTCCTGGACGCCGGCGTCGTCTCGGACCCGGTGGACGCGCCCGACCCGGCCGGCCTGGTCGCCGACGCCCGGCAGGCCGACGCCCTGTGGGTCGCCGCGCCCGAAGGCGACGAAGACCTGATGCGCGAGATCGGCGCCCTCGTCGTCGACGACCCGCTGGACGTCGAGGTGCTGCACGGCTCCTACGATCTGCCGGGCGCGCGGCTGCTGGACCTCGTCTCGGTGATGGACACGCTGCGCCGCGAGTGCCCGTGGGACCGCAAGCAGACGCATGTCAGCCTCGTCCCGTACCTGCTCGAGGAGGCGTACGAGGTCCTCGACACCATCGAGTCCGGCGACTTCGGCGCGCTGCGCGAGGAGCTGGGCGACGTGCTGATGCAGGTGGCGTTCCACTCGGTGGTGGCCGCCGAGCGCGACGACGAGACCGCGTTCACCATCGACGACGTGGCCGGCGCGATCGTCGACAAGCTCGTCCGGCGGCATCCGCACGTGTTCGGGGACGTGACCGTCTCCGGTGCCGACGAGGTCAACGCCAACTGGGAGCAGATCAAGGCGGCCGAGCGGGCGGAGAAGAGCGGCGCCGAGGCGTCGGCGCTCGACGGCGTGCCGATGGGGCAGCCCGCGCTGTCGCTGGCCGCGCAGCTCCAGCGCCGCGCGGCCCGGCTGGACGCCCCGGCGGGGCTCGCCGACGACCTCGCCGGTGGCCTCGCCGACGCCCCGGACGACCTGGGCGGACGCCTTTTCGCCCTGGTTCGGGAGGCGACCGGGCGCGGAGCCGACCCGGAGGCGGAGTTGCGCGCCGTTTCCCGGGTATTCCGCGATCGTGTCCGAGCGTGGGAACGACGAGAGCAGCGCGGCTGATTCGGGCGATATCGACCGGAACATCGCCGACGGGGTGGTCCGGCCGGGGAGGCGCGTCTACTCTGAGCGCGTGCCGATCGAGGCCGATGGCGAGGCAGGGGATCCCGGGAGCGGAACCCCCGTGCCGCCGCGCCCGCCGCGCCGGCTGCTCACCCGGTCGACGACCCGCGCCGAGAAGGCCCGCGCGCTGCGCGGGCTAGGCGCGCTCGGCGGCCTCGCCGGCGTGCTCGTCGCCCTCATGCTGCTGCCGACCGCGTGCACCGCGGGCGTCGGCGCCCGCGACGCCGCGAGCTGGTTCGAGTCCGAGCCGGCGGGGCTGACCACCGCGGGCGTCCCGCAGCGCTCGAAGATCCTCGCTGCGAACGGCGACACCATCGCCACGTTCTTCTACCAGAACCGGGTGGACGTCCCGCTCGGCAAGATCGCCCCGATCGTCCGGCAGGCGGTGCTGGCGATCGAGGACAACCGGTTCTACGAGCACGGCGCCATCGACCTGCAGGGCACGCTGCGGGCCCTCGGCAGCAACCTGTCCAACGGCCAGGTCACCCAGGGCGGCTCCGGCATCACCCAGCAGTACGTCAAGAACCTCCTGCTCACCCAGGCCGACTCCGACGCCGAGCGCGCGGAGGCCAAGGAGGTCACCCCGGCCCGCAAGATCCGCGAGCTGCGGTACGCGGTGGCGCTGGAGAAGCGGCTCAGCAAGGACGAGATCCTGCGCCGCTACCTCAACATCGCCTACTACGGCGACGGCGCCTACGGCATCGAGGCGGCGGCCCGGCACTACTTCTCCAAGCACGCCTCCGAGCTGGACCTGACCGAGGCGGCGCTGCTCGCCGGCGTCATCCGCTACCCCTACGCCTACGACCCGACGCGGCATCCCGGCGACGCCCGCAAGCGCCGCGACACCGTCCTGGACCGGATGGCCCAGCTCGGCTGGCTCGACCCGGCCAAGGCGGCGTCGGCCAAGGAGCAGCCCATCAAGCTGGACGTGGACAACGTGCACAGCGGCTGCGTATCCAGCAAGGCGCCGTTCTTCTGCGACTACGTCCAGCGCGAGATCCTCACCAACCCGGTCTTCGGCAAGACGGCCAAGGACCGGGAGAAGCTCCTCAAGCGCGGCGGGCTCACCATCCGCACCACCCTGGACCGGCGGGCGCAGAAGGCGGCGCAGCGCGCCGTGGACAAGCACGTCCCGCCGAAGAACTCCGCGCACAAGGCCGCCGCCGAGGCGATGGTCGAGCCGGGCACCGGGGAGATCAAGGCGATGGTCGTCGACCGCGACCTCGGCCCCGACAAGGAGCGCGGCAAGACCTGGATCAACTTCGCCGCCGACGCCGGCCACGGCTCCAGCATCGGGATGCAGGCCGGGTCCACGTTCAAGGCGTTCACGCTGGCCGCCGCGCTGGACGAGGGCCTCCCGTTCGGCACCCGGCTGATGGCGCCGCGCGAGTACACGCCCGTCGGGTACCGCAACTGCGACGGCGACCGCGTCGGCGACCCGGGCGCGTCGCTGCGCAACGCCGCCGACGGTGAGGGCGGCAAGCAGTTCAGCATCGTCACCGGCACGCAGCACTCGGTGAACACGTTCTTCCTCGCGCTGGAGAAGAAGGTCGGCCTCTGCGACACCGTGCGGATGGCCGAGCGGCTCGGGATGAAGCAGGCGAACGGGAAGCCGCTGGAGGAGTACCCGGCCTTCACGCTCGGTTTCAACCCCGTCTCACCGCTGCGGCTCGCGGCGGCCTACGCGGCGTTCGGCGCCCGCGGCAAGTACTGCAAGCCGCTCGCGATCAAGGAGATCCGGGATGTGTCCGGCCACAAGCTGAAGGTTCCGGGGCGCGACTGCGAGCAGGCGATCGACGAGGGCGTGGCGGACGCCGTCAGCTACGTGCTGAGCGGCGTCCTCACCAAGGGCACCGCGCGCGGTATGGGCCTCGGCCGCGACGCCGCCGGCAAGACCGGCACCGTCGACAACTTCTCCGCCGCCTGGTTCGCCGGATACACCCCGGACCTGGCCTCGGCGGTGTGGGTCGGCGACCCGCGCGGCGGCTACAAGCACCCGATGGAGAGCCTCTGCATGGACGGCCGGTGCTACGGCGCCGTGTTCGGGGCGACGATCCCCGCGCCGATCTGGAAGCAGAGCATGCTCGGGGCGCTGTCGGGCACCCCCGCGTCCTCGTTCGACCGGCCGCCGTCGCACTACTTCAGCAAGGGGTCCGGCGAGGACAGGGCCAAGGTGCCGGACGTGCGCGGCATGGAGCTCGGCGACGCCGTCGCCAAGCTCCGCGGCGCCGGCTTCAAGACCCGCGTGGGCAAGCCGGTCGAGTCCCGCAAGTACGACGAGGGCACCGTCGCCGGCCAGTCGCCGGGGTCGGCCGAGCCGGGCGCGACCATCACCCTGCACGTCAGCAAGGGCGGGCGCGACGAGCCCGGCGGCGGCCCGGGGGACGGGGACCCGCGGCCGCCGGTCCCGCCGGTGACCATCCCGCCCCTGCCCGGCGGCCGGCAGCAGGCACCGGCGTGACCCGTGTGACCGTGTGATCACCGGGTAGATCACCGGCGGGGCGTGCCCACCGCGCGCCGATCCGTTCGGGGGGACGATCGTCATGCGAGCCATCGCCGTGTCCGAGTACGGCGCCACGCCGGCGCCGATGAACCTGCCGGTCCCGGAGCCGGGACCGGGGGAGATCCTGGTGCGCGTGATCGCCGCCGGGCTGAACCCGCTCGACTGGAAGATCGCCGACGGCATGCTCAAGGACTCCGTGGACGCGCCGTTCCCGCTGATCCTCGGCCAGGACGGCGCGGGCGTCGTGGACGCGGTCGGCGAGGGCGTCACCCGGCTGCGGCCCGGCGAGCAGGTCTACGGGTCGTTCCGCGGGGTGGAGCGCGGGCTCGGCAGCTACGCCGAGTACACCGTCGCCCGCGACGACGGGCCGGTCGCGAAGATGCCGGCCGGGATGCTCTACACGCAGGCGGCGGCGGTGCCGACGGCGAGCGCGACCGCGCTCGCCATGGTCGAGGAGGCCCGGGTCGACACCGGCCAGACCGTCCTCGTCGTGGGCGCGACCGGCGGGGTCGGGCAGGGCGTGGTGCAGCTGGCGTCCCGCGCGGGCGCGAAGGTCATCGCGACCGCCCGCGACGACATGGCGGGCACGATGCGGCGCCTTGGCGCGAACGAGACCGTCGACCACTCCGCGGGCGACCTCAACCGGCAGGTCCTCGCCGTCCACTCCGACGGGATCGACGCCGTCCTCGACATGGTCGGCGACACCCGGGCGACCGAGCATCTCGCGCAGCTGCTCCGCCCCGGCGGGACCTACATCACCACCACCTGGTCGGTGCATCCCGACGCGATGGAGGCCAAGGGGCTGCGCGGGATCAACTTCGAGGGCGAGTCCTCGGCCGAGCTGCTGGACCGGCTCTCCGACCTCATCGACTCGGGCGGGCTGCGCGTCCGGGTCGAGCGGGAGGTGCCGCTGGAGGAGGCGGCCGACGCCCTCGCCGAGAACCGGGCGGGCGGCGCCCGCGGCAAGACCGTCCTGCGGATCTGACCGCCCGGCACAGGTGAGGACGGCGCCGGTCCGGGCATGCAGAGGCACAGGAGGAGCACATGAACCAGAGCCAGCCCGATGACGACCGGCGCACCCGGCTGCGCGACATCGAGGAGTCGCTCGCGCGGCTGCACGCCGACCTTCCCGCGCCGTCCGGCGACGCCACGGACATGGTGGACTCCGGCCAGTACCTCGCCGCGCGCGAGGAGCTGCAGGGCCAGATCGAGCTGCTGGAGGCCGAACGCGAACGCCTCCGCACCGCCCTCGGCATGACCTGACCCCGCCGGGAGGCGGGGCAGGGAGACGGGCCGGGAACAAAGCGCCGCGCCCCCCGGTTAGCGGGTCGTGTCAAGCAACCCAGGAAGGGGGCGGCATGACCACCTACGAGGACTTCGAGCGCGCGACGCTGTTCTTCGACGCCAAGGACTACGCGGGCGCCGCCCGCCTGCTGGCCCCGATCGCCGCCGGCGACCCGGGCAACCGCGCCGCGGTCGAGCTGCTCGGCCGCGCGTACTTCCACAGCGCCCAGCTCGGCCGCGCCGAGGAGACGTTCCGCCGGCTCGTCGAGCTGGACCCCGGCAACGGCTGGGCGCACGAGGCGCTCGCCCGCACCCTGGAGCGGCAGCGCCGCACCGCCGAGGCCGGCGCCTTCCGCAAGCTCGCCCGCGCGATGGGCGTCGCCCCCGCCGAGCGGACCGAGGTATCCGTGACCGCCGCCGACCTGCACTGAGGCACGCCGTGCGCTAGTCGCGGGGGAGGCGGAGGACGAAGCGGGCGCCGGGGACGCCGTCGATCCGGTCGGTGAGGATCAGCGAGCCGCGGTGCGCCACCGCGATGTCGCGGGCGATCGCGAGCCCGAGGCCGGTGCCGCCGGCGTCCCGGTGCCGGCCGTCCGCCAGCCGCGCGAACCGCTCGAACACCCGCTCGCGGTCCTCCGGGGCGATGCCCGTGCCGTCGTCGATCACCTCGACCACCGCGGTGTCGGGCCGCTCCACCCGCAGCATCACCGTCACCTCCGACGCCGCATGCCGGTCGGCGTTGTCGAGCAGGTTGGTGAGCAGCCGGGCCAGCTCGCTGCGCCCGCCGCGCACCGTCACCGGGCCCTCCGACAGCACCGTCACCTGGGTGCGCCGCGGCCGGCGCAGCACCTCCTGGTCGGTGATCTCCGTCAGGTCCGTGGGCTCCCGGGTGAAGTTGCGGTCGGCGTCCAGCCGGGCCAGCGCCAGCAGGTCGTCCACCACCGCCGACAGCCGCTCGGCGTTGATCAGGATGGCCCGCAGCGTGTCGGGGAGTTCGGTGTCGTCCGGGGCCGACAGCGCCAGCTCCAGCTCCATCCGCAGCGCGGTGAGCGGGCTGCGCAGCTCGTGCGACACGTCGGAGACGAACCCGCGCTGCCGCGCGACCGCCTGCTCCAGCCGGTCCAGGGTCGCGTTCACGCTCTCGGCGAGCCGCCCCACCTCGTCGCGCCGCGGCGGCACCGGGACGCGGCGCTGCAGGTCGGTGGCGGTGATCTCGTCCAGCTCGCGGCGGATCTCGTCGACCGGGCGCAGCGTGCGGCTCGCGGCCAGCCACGTCCCGTAGCCGACGAGACCGGTGATGAACGGGATCCCGAGCGCCAGGAGCGCCGCGGTGAGCGGGCGCGGCACCAGCCCCGGCTCCGGCTCCAGCGAGAACACGAACTTCGTCCTGCGGCCCTGATCCTCCCGGAGCTCGACGACGAGGAAGCACTCCCCTTGGGGCGCGTCGACGTCGCAGGTCCGGTTGACGCGGCGGTCGTCGTCCGGTGGGGGCGGTGGAACGCGTACCGGGGAACGGCCCTGCATCCCGGGCGAGGCCGCGATCACCCGCCCCTCGACGTCCTGCACCTGCAGGAGCCGGCCGGGGCGCGACTTGATCGGGTCGGACAGCGTCCCGTCGACGA
Organism: Actinomadura darangshiensis; assembly: GCF_004349235.1. Taxonomy (GTDB): domain Bacteria; phylum Actinomycetota; class Actinomycetes; order Streptosporangiales; family Streptosporangiaceae; genus Spirillospora; species Spirillospora darangshiensis. Next base: position 10,640 of record NZ_SMKY01000041.1, read on the forward strand.
CCGAGGTCCTGGTCCGCCGCGCCTCGCGGGACGCGGCCCGCGTCGCGTCGACGATCGCGTCCCCCCTGACCAGGTTCAGCAGTACGATCCACAGCGCCGTGGACAGGGCGAACGCGATCAGCACGGCCGTCACGGTCACCCGGATCCGGATCTCCGGGTGACGCAGCACGGCCTGCCAGATCCAGCGGCTCGGGCCGGTGGACGGCCGGCGGAGCCGGACGCGTATGACGACCTCCCCGGGTCCGCTGCTGCCAGTACCCGGGATTACTTGCCTGAACAGGGCAAACGGCACCGTGGCGGACGGGTAAAAGATTCGCCGGGGCACCCGCCCGCGCCCCGGCGGCGCCGGACCGCCCGGTCCGGCAGTAGGCTCGGTGATCGCACCAGACCGTCCGCACCATCAGGGGGTTCCCCGTGTCGTCGATCGAGGCCGTACTCGCCCGGGAGATCCTGGACTCCCGCGGCAACCCGACCGTCGAGGTCGAGGTGCTGCTCGCCGATGGGACCGAGGCGCACGCCGCCGTCCCGAGCGGCGCGTCCACCGGGCAGTTCGAGGCCGTGGAGCTGCGCGACGGCGGGGAGCGCTACGGCGGCAAGGGCGTCCGCAACGCCGTGAAGGCCGTCAACGAGACCATCGACGAGAAGCTCGTCGGCTACCCCGCGTCCGACCAGCGGCTGATCGACCAGCTGCTGATCGACCTGGACGGCACCCCCGCCAAGTCCGCGCTCGGCGCCAACGCGATCCTCGGCGTCAGCCTGGCCGTCGCCAAGGCCGCCGCCGACTCCGCCGGGCTGCCGCTGTTCCGGTACGTGGGCGGCCCGAACGCGCACCTGCTGCCCGTCCCGATGATGAACATCCTGAACGGCGGCGCGCACGCCGACAGCAACGTCGACGTCCAGGAGTTCATGGTCGCGCCGATCGGCGCCGCCACCTTCGCCGAGGCGCTGCGCTGGGGCGCCGAGACCTACCACGCGCTGAAGTCGGTGCTGAAGTCGCGCGGCCTGAACACCGGCCTCGGCGACGAGGGCGGCTTCGCGCCCGACCTGCCGAGCAACCGGGACGCGCTCGACCTGATCATGGAGGCGATCCGCAAGGCCGGCTTCACCCCGGGCCGCGACATCGCGCTCGCCATGGACGTCGCCGCCAGCGAGTTCCACGCCGACGGCCAGTACGCGTTCGAGGGCACCAAGCGGTCCTCCGACGACATGGCCGCCTACTACGGCGAGCTGCTCGGCAACTACCCGCTCGTCTCCGTCGAGGACCCCCTCGACGAGGAGGACTGGGCCGGCTGGGAGGGCCTCACCGCCGCCGTCGGCGACCGCGTCCAGATCGTCGGCGACGACCTGTTCGTCACCAACCCCGAGCGGCTCGGCCGCGGCATCAAGTCCGGCGCCGCGAACGCGCTGCTGGTCAAGGTCAACCAGATCGGCACCCTCAGCGAGACCCTCGACGCGGTGTCGCTCGCGCAGACCAGCGGGTACCGCTGCATGATGAGCCACCGGTCCGGCGAGACCGAGGACACCACGATCGCCGACCTGGCCGTCGCGACCAACTGTGGCCAGATCAAGACCGGCGCCCCCGCCCGCAGCGACCGCGTCGCCAAGTACAACCAGCTGCTGCGCATCGAGGAGCTGCTGGACGACGCCGCGCGCTACGCCGGTGCCGCGGCGTTCCCGCGCTTCGACGCGCAGGGCTGAGACCATGTGAGCCGGCGGGCGGGCGCCGTCCCGTCCGCCGGGCCCCCGTCCGCGGGGCACCGCGTCCGCGGGGGCCGTGCGGCCGAGCCACAGGCAGGGGACACGATGGCGCAGGACGACGACCACGACACCGGCCAGGGTTCCGACAACGGTGCCGGTGATCACGGTGTCGACGACCACGACCCCGGCGAGCACGGCGGTGGTGCGCGCCGGGGCAACCCCGCCCTCACCAGCCGGGCCGCCATCCTGGCGGTCGTGGTGTGCGCGATCGCGCTGAGCCTCGCCTACCCTGTCCGGGAGTACATCGCCCAGCGCAAGGAGATCGCCGACCTGCGCCGGCAGGAGGCCGCGTCCCGCCGGCAGGTGGAGATCCTCGCCCAACGCAAGCAACAATTGGGCGATAAGTCGTACATTGAGCGTGAGGCGACGCGAAGGCTCCATTACTGCCGTCCTGGCGTAAAGTGCTACATCGTGCTGGACGGCAGCGGCGGCGACGGGCAGCAGTCCCGCAAGGGCGGAACGGCGGCCCGGCCGCCCTGGTACGAGACGCTGTGGCGGTCGGTGGAGGCCGCCGACCGGCCGCGCTGACCGTGCGGGGCGGATCCGTGCCGAGCCCAGGCGGCGACGCTTCCGGCGGAGGGGCCGGGCGTGCCGGAGGCCGCCGCCGCGACGTCGCGGGAACGGAAGGCGCACGAGGACGGACGGCGCACGAGGACCGGCAGGGCGCGGGAACGGGATCGCGGGATCCACGGGTGGGGACGGATGATCGAAGCAGGTGACACGGCCGCCGTGGCGGCCCAGCTCGGACGGGTGCCGCGCGGTGTCCGCGCGGTGGCGAGCCGCTGCCCGTGCGGGCTGCCCGCCGTGATCGAGACGGCGCCGCGGCTCCCGGACGGCACGCCCTTTCCCACGCTCTTCTACCTGACGTGCCCGAAGGCCGCCTCGGCGATCGGGACGCTGGAGGGCGGCGGCGTCATGCGCGACATGCAGGCCAGGCTCGCCGCCGATCCGTCCCTGCAGGCGCGGTACACCGCCGCCCACGAGGACTACCTGCACCGCCGCGACGAAGCCGCCCGCGAGGACGGCACCGAGCCGCTCCCCGAGGGCATGCAGTCCGCCGGCGGCATGCCCGGCCGCATCAAGTGCCTGCACGCCCTCGTCGCCCACGAGCTCGCCGTGCCCGGCGTCAGCCCGTTCGGCCGCGAGGCCCTGGACGCGCTCCCCGAATGGTGGCGCTCCGGGCCCTGCGTCCGGCCGGAACCCGAGCCGGGGGAGGCGCGGTGACCCGGGTCGCGGCCATCGACTGCGGGACGAACTCGGTCCGCCTGCTGATCGCCGACGTCGAGCCCGGGCACGGCGAGGAGAACGGCGGCGGCACCCTGGCCGACGTCGAACGGCGGATGGAGATCGTCCGGCTGGGCGAGGGCGTCGACGAGACCGGGCGGCTGTCGCCGGCCGCGCTGGAGCGCACCTTCGCCGCGATGCGCGGGTACGCCGAGCTGATCGAGCGGCACGGCGCCGGCGCCGGGCACGATGCCGGCAAGCACGGGCCGATCAAGACCCGGGTGGTGGCGACCAGCGCGACCCGCGACGCCGCCAACCGGGCCGACTTCGTCAGCGGCGTCGTCGACATCTTCGGCGTCGTCCCCGAGGTGATCAGCGGGGACGAGGAGGCGGGGCTGTCGTTCCTGGGCGCCACCCGGGAGCTGGCCGCGCTGCGCCCGGCCCGCCCCTACCTGGTGGTCGACATCGGCGGCGGGTCCACCGAGGTCGTGGTCGGCAGCACGTCGGCGGACGCCGCCCGCTCCATCGACATCGGCTGCGTGCGGATGACCGAGCGGCACCTGAAGGACGACCCGCCCTCGCCCGAGCAGATCTCCAACGCCGCCGCCGACATCGACGCGGCCCTGGCCACCGTCCGGGAGACCGTGCCGGTGGACGAGGCGCGCACGCTCGTCGGGCTCGCCGGGTCCGTCACCACGGTCGCCGGCATCGCGCTCGACCTGCCGGAGTACCTCCCGTCCCGGATCCACCTGTCGCGGATCACCGCGGCGCAGGTGCACGAGGTGACGCGGCGGCTGCTGCACGCCACCCGCGCCGAGCGGGCCGAGTTCGGCGTCATGCATCCCGGCCGGGTCGACGTGATCGGCGCGGGCGCGCTGATCCTCGACCGGATCATGCGGGAGTACGGGTTCGGTGCGGTCGTCGTCAGCGAGCACGACATCCTGGACGGCATCGCCTGGTCGCTGGTCTGAGCGCGGTCAGTACTTGAGCTGCGCGAGGAGCGCGGGGATCAGCACCGCGTTCGGGTTCTGCTGCGGGACGTAGAGGATCGGCGCGGCGCTGCCGGCCTGCTGGATCCACACCCGTCCCCGGTCGACGGTCGCGCCGGAGATCGACGACCAGCTCAGCGACACCCGGTCGCCGCGCACGCCGCCCGGGTGGACGGTGAGGCCCTGCGCGACGTCCACCGACTCGCCCGCGCGGACCCGCTTGGCTAACTGGGCGACGAGCCGCTGCTCGGCGTACTCCTGGCACAGCTGGATCAGCCGCCCCCAGACGCGCTCGGGCTCACCGCCCGGGCCCGGCTCCATCACGACCTCCAGCCGGGGGCCGCCGCGGAAGGGGAACCGGCCCGCCTGGAAGATCCACTGGGTGCCGGCGGCGTGGCCGTATCCGGCCGGGCGCTCCGCCGCCCAGTACGCCACCCACTCCACCCGCTCCCAGCCGAGCGAGGCGTTCCCGAAGACGACGACCTGGTCGTCGGCGTACAGGTGCCGGCCGCCCACGTGCACGTCAAGGGCCTGGACGGACGGGGCGCGGTCCCACGTCGGGATGTGCGGGGCGGCGTAGTGGTCGCCGCCCGCGGTCTCCTCGCCCACCCGCTGCTCGCGCCGCGGGATCCGCGGCGGCCGGTCGGGCTCGGGGTTGAGCCGCTCGGTCCAGCTCTCGCCGTCCCACCAGCGCAGGCTTCCAGTGCCGTAGGGGTCTGGGTACCAGCCCGGTTGCGACACTGCCTGCCTCCCGCTTCGCACAAAACGGCGTGCCGGACACCCGCCTCCCCGACCGGCGAACGCATCGTATCGACCGGACCCGCCTTTCACGGGCCATGGGCGGAACCCGGCCATGTCCTGTGGCGTGGGACGATCGGTGGTATGCCGTCCGCCAACGCCCCGTTCGTGCCGCCCGGCTCAGGATGGCCGGAGGACCCCGCCGTCCCCGCGACCCCCGTCGCCCGCGGCGCCGGCGAGGTCGCCGAGCTGGCCGCGAAGGCGCCCGGTCTGGACGAGCTGTGCGCCCGCCAGTCGGTGTGCCGCGCCTGCGACCGGCTCGTGGAGTGGCGGGAGAAGGTCGCCGTCCAGCGCCGCCGGGCGTTCGCCGGCGAGGAGTACTGGGGACGTCCCATCGCGGGATGGGGCGACCCGGAGCCGCGCATCCTGATCGTCGGGCTGGCCCCGGCCGCGCACGGCGGCAACCGCACCGGCCGCATCTTCACCGGCGACCGCTCGGGGGACTGGCTGTTCGCGTCCCTGCACCGGGTCGGGCTGGCCGCGCGGCCGACCAGCGTCCGCGCGGGCGACGGGCAGCGGCTGATCGGCGCGCGGATGGCGGCGACCGTCCGGTGCGCCCCGCCCGACAACAAGCCGACGCCGCTGGAGCGCACGGCCTGCCTGCCGTGGCTCGCCCGCGAGGTCGAGATGGTCGCGCCGAGCGTCGGCTGCATCGTCTGCCTCGGCGGGTTCGCCTGGCAGGGCGTGTGGCCCGCCCTCAAGCAGGCCGGTTACGAGGTGCCCCGGCCCCGGCCCAGGTTCGGGCACGGCGCCGAGGCCGAGCTGGCGCCGCCGCCCTCGGCGGCCCGGCGCGACCCGGTCCTGCTGCTGGGCTGCTACCACCCGAGCCAGCAGAACACCTTCACCGGCCGGGTCACCGAGGACATGCTGGACTCGGTCTTCATCCGCGCCCGCGACCACCGCTAGCGCGGTTCCGGGTTCGAGGTGAGCGGGGTCAGCCGGATCTGGCCGTGCTGGCAGGCGGGACCGTACTTCCACGTCGCGTCCGTCTGCTCCGTCCGGTTCGGCGGGATCACCCTCAGGACGGACGCGACGGGCTCGCAGTTGTCGCCGGTCTCGTCGCCGGCGGGCACGGCCGCCCAGTGCAGCCGCTCGTAGGCGTGGCCGCCGTTGCGGATCGTGATCGTGTGCGGCGTGCCCTCGCGGACGACCTTCGTCGGGACGGTCCCGCCGGCGCCCGCGAGCTGGAGCCCCGACCAGCCTCCGGTCGTGCAGTGCTTCCCGGACTTGTTGGTCAGCACGAGCGTCGCGTAGCGGTTCCCGGCGGCGGCGCCGAGGTCGGTGAGGGACGCGTCCAGCATCCCGGCGGTGCACTGCGGCCGCCCGGGGTTCGCGCCGCCCCCGGCGTTCGCGTTCCCGGAGCCGCCGTTCGCGCCGCCGCTCCCCGTTGCGCCGCCGGGCGAACCCGGGTTCGCGGCGGTGGACGACGTGCCGGGCGGCGTGGACGAGCCGCTCCCGCCCGCCGAGGCGGGACTCGCGTTCGAGGCCGACCCGCATCCCGCGAGCGCGGTGGCGACGGCCGCGGCGGCGAGTGTCCCCAAGATCAGTCGTGGCATGATGCCTCCCCCCAGTGATGGGTCCGACGACGAGGCAGGGCCTTGGCCGAGCGGCCGTGGAGCGGCGGACCGGCCCCTGCACCGGCCCGCCGCCGTCCCCGCGGTCGCTGGGCGCCCCCGTCCGGCCCTGACCTCGCCGTCTCCTTTCTGGTGGTACATCCCGTGAGATGCCAGATGTGGTCATGAAGTTCGCAAGTCGGGCGATGAAGTGAGCGGGCCGCGGATGCGGGTACCGCTCCCGATATGCCATCCGAGCGCACGAAACAGATCGTGATCGTCGGCGGCGGGTACGTCGGCATGTACACGGCCCTGCGGCTGCAGAAGAGGCTGCGCGGCGAGCTGCGCCGTGGCGAGGTCGCCGTCACCGTCATCGACCCCCAGTCCTACATGACCTACCAGCCGTTCCTGCCCGAGGCGGCCGCGGGAAACCTGGAACCCCGGCACGTGGTCGCCCCGCTGCGCAAGGTCCTGCATCGCTGCCAGATCCTGAACGGCTTCGTGACCCGCATCGACCACGCGTCGAAGCGGGTGACCGTCCAGCCGGCGGGATCGCGCACCGCGGGCGTCGCCGACCGGGACGTCGGCTACGACATGCTCGTGGTCGCCCTCGGCTCCATCTCGCGGACGCTGCCCATCCCCGGCCTCGCCGACTGCGGGATCGGCTTCAAGACCGTCGAAGAGGCGATCTTCCTGCGCAACCACGTCATCCACCAGCTCGACATCGCCGCGTCCAACGCGGGCGACGAGGAGGTCCGCAAACGGGCGCTCACGTTCGTGTTCGTCGGGGCCGGGTTCGCGGGCATCGAGGCCATGGCCGAACTGGAGGACATGGCCCGCGACGCCTGCAAGTGGTACCCGACCATCGACGCGCGGGAGATGCGCTGGATCATGGTCGAGGCCACCGACCGGATCCTGCCCGAGGTCGGGCCCGAGATGGGCCGCCACACCGCCGAGGCGCTCCGCCGCCGCGGCATCGAGGTCAAGATGGAGACACTGCTGAAGTCCGCCGAGAAACGGCGCATCGTGCTCAGCGACGGCGAGGAGTTCGACGCCGGCACCCTCGTCTGGACGGCCGGCGTGAAACCGCACCCCGTCGTCAAGGAAAGCGACCTCCCGCTGGACGACAAGAGCCGCATCAAGACGACCGCCGAACTCACCGTCGACGGGCTCGAAGGCGTCTACGCCGCCGGCGACAACGCGGCCGTCCCCGACCTCACCGACGCGGGCGACTTCACCGCGCCCAACGCCCAGCACGCCGTCCGGCAGGCCAAGCGGCTCGCCGACAACATCGCCGCCGACCTGCACGGCAAGCCGCGCAAACGCTACGTGCACGCCTACGTCGGCTCGGTCGCGAGCCTCGGCCTGCACAAGGGCGTCGCGAACGTCTACGGGGTGAAGCTGCGCGGGCTTCCCGCCTGGGTCATGCACCGGACCTACCACCTGTCCCGCATGCCGACCGTCAACCGCAAGTTCCGGATCACCATGGACTGGACGCTCGCGCTCTTCTTCCAGCGCGAGATCGTCTCCCTCGGCGAACTCGAATGGCCGCGCCAGGAATTCGAACTCGCCGCCGGCCGCCAGCAGGACACCTGACCGCCCGGCTTGACCGTCGGGGCCGTTCCGTTGGCCGGACCCGGCCGCCTCAGAGCCACCCCAGTGGTCCTCGGACACACCGGTGTCAGCAACTGACTCGATATGATGACGCCGCCCCTGTAGCCCAACGGCAGAGGCGGGCTCCCTAAAAGAGCCAACGTGTCGGTTCGAGTCCGACCAGGGGCACGAGGCAGCACCTCCTACTCGTTGATCTTCGATCAACTTCGCGGGCGCCCGCTGTATCTGCCCAGGGGGGCGACCCCCTGGAACCCCCCCGGGCGAGGGCTTCGCCCTCGCGGGTGCTCGCTGATCTTTCGCGGGTCGCCGCTTAGACTGGCGGTCCAGTTCGGCGGAAGTGGTGACTTCGATGGAGAGCAGGAACCCCGCGTTCCGGGGCGACACCTTCGGTCAGCGGAACGCCTACGGGACGTCCGGGTACGGGACGCATCCGTACGGTACTCCGGGACTCGCGCCGCCGGCCGCCCGGACCATGACCATGGACGACGTCGTCGTCCGGGGATTCCTGACGCTGGCCACGCTCGTGCTCACCGCGGCGCTGGCGTGGGCGCTGGTGCCCACCGACATCGCCGTCCCGGTCCTGGTCGTGGCGCTGATCGCCGAGATCGGGATCTGGGCCTTCATCTCGTTCGGCCGCAAGGCCAACGCGTCGACGGTGCTGGCGTTCGCGGCCGTCTACGGGGTCGTGGTCGGCATCATCAGCCACACCTACAACGACGTCTACAACGGGATCGTCTTCCAGGCCGTGATCGGGACCGCGCTGGCGTTCGGCGGCACGCTCGCCGTCTACGCGCTGCGCATCGTCCGGGTCACCCCGAAGTTCGCCAAGTTCGTGCTCGCCGCGGGCGCCGCGCTGATCGGGCTGATGCTCGTCAACCTGCTGGTGAGCGTCTTCGGCGGGGAGCACGGAATCGGCATCCGCGACCCCGGCAACCCGCTCGCCTACGTGTTCAGCGCCGTCGCGATCCTCGTCGGGTGCTTCTTCCTGCTGCTCGACTTCGACGCGATCGAGCGGGGCGTCCGGCAGGGCGCGCCGGAGAAGTTCGCCTGGTACTGCGCGTTCGGGCTGGTCCTCAGCCTGGTCTGGATCTACCTGGAGATCCTGCGGCTGCTCAGCTACTTCAGCGGCCGCGACTAGCGCACGCAATGATCAGCCCCGCGCCGGACGGCGTGGGGCTGATCTGTGTGGGATCTCCGCGTCAGGGTCGTGCTCGGCGGCACGACGGCGGGGGCATCCGCTGACGGGATCCCACCACGTCCATATGAAGTTCGCTCGGCGCGCCCTCTCGGGGAGGCCGCGTCAGTAGTGCCGGGCGCGGCGGGTGCGCTCGTGCTCGCGCACCAGCGCGGCCGCGTAGCCGTGAGAGAGGTTGTGCTCCTCGGCCAGCCACGTGCTGCGCTCCTCGCAGCGGGTGAACGAGGGGCCGTTCTCGATGGCGTTGAACCACTCGGGGATGTCACGTCCTGTGACTTGCGGAATACGGGCTATCAGCTTGCTGTGCGTCTCCGGCGAGTGGTTCAGTGACAATTGGCACCTCCAGGTCGCGGGGCTCTTCCTGCCGACTCTGCAACACCTCTCCGCATGTGACAACCCCCTAACGGGGACCTATCTATGACGTTACGTAGATCATCGGTAACGGGGATGATCCCCGGAAACGCGCAGGTGACCCGCGTGCCGCCGCGGGCGGGCGATTCCGGCTTCCGCTGGTAGGGTCCGGCGATCATGAAGCTGCGAGGGCGCACGGTCGTGCTGTACGGGGATTTCTGGGAGATCGAGCGCGCGTCCGCGATACGGCGGCTCCAGGCGCTCGGCGCACGGGTCGCGGCGGACGTGACCGAGCAGACCGATCTCATCTTCCTCGCCCCGCGCGAACGGGGGCCCGTTCCCCGCACCGACGCGATGCTCCGCACGCCGTACTTCGACGAGGACGCGCTGATCGGCATGCTGGAGCGGGCGGAGGGCGCCGCCGCGCCGGTGGAGGCGCCTGCCCGGCCGTTCGCGGCGGCCGCGGAGCCGGCCGGGGCGCACGGGTCCCGCGGTCTGCACGCGCTCCTGGACGGGGCGGACTGGTCGGCCTTCGTCCCCGAGCGCGACGTCCCGCCGCTGCGCGCCCGGCTGGCCGAGCTGGAGCAAGCCGAGGGCGTGACCGACGCCCACCGGCTGGCCACCCGGCGGCTGATCGAGTCCGGTGCGACGCGGCTCCTGCACCCGTACGGGCACGACACGGCCATCGTCGCCCACGCGATGAGCCCGGACGGCCGCTACCTGGCCACCGGCAGCTGGGTCGGCGACGACTACGAGGCGGGCGGCGTCCTGCAGATCTGGGAGATCGCGACCGGCCGGTGCGTCAACACCGTGCGCCGGATCGAGGGCGGCATCGGGTGGCCCGGCTACGCGCGCACGATCCAGTGGTCCGCCGACGCGTCCCGCATCGCCATGGCCCACTGCACGAACATGGTGGGCGTCTGGACGTTCGACGGCGAGCCGCTCGCCACGGTCAGCGTGTCGGACGGCAACTCGCGCCCGTCGGAGTTCGCCCTCTCGCCCGACGGGCGCGAGGTCTACTTCCACTGCGGCACCAACGGCGACGGCGGCCTCCAGGGATGCCTCGTCCCGCTGGACCGCGGCCACCTGAGCTGGCTGCCGAACCATGTGGAGACCGACCACCCGTACCTGATGGCGCGCCGCCTGCCCGAGGCGGTGCGAGAGGACTTCGCGCAGCGCGACCAGGGCGACGGCGAGTGGAAGGTCGGGCAGTGGATCGACGACCCGGTGTGGTCGCCCGACGGCACCCGGCTGTTCGGGTCCAACGCCATCAGCGTGGACACCGGGACACGCGAGGTCGCCTGGTACGCGCCGAGCAGACTCGCGCGGCTCAGCCCCGACGGCCGTGTCGTCGCCACCGTCACCCGCCGCGGCCTGTTCCTGCGCGAGGCGTCCACCGGGCGGATCCGCTGCGGCCCCTTCGCGCTCGGCGGGCCCGTCTCGCTGCACTGGGCGCCCGGCCGCGCCGTCAACCGGCTGGCCGTCCTGACGCCGCCCACCGGCACCGCCGAGACGGGAGGCGTGCACATCCTCGACGGCGACCGCCTGGTCTTCAGCGCCCAGGTCCCCCACGCGGGATGGGAGAACCGGGAGGGCGACCACAACGCCTGGGCGTGGGCGCCCGGCGGCGAACGGGCCGCCTTCCTGACCATCTCGGGGTCCGCCGAGATCTGGTCGTTCGCCGACCCGGCGAACCCCGTGCTGGTGCGGAGCGTGCTCGCCGGGGGCGCCGACACCGTGTACTGGGGCGCGGACGACACGCTGGTGGTCCTCGACGACGTGGTCATGCAGTTCGTCAAGGTCGCGACGGGCGAGGTCGTCGGCGACGTCTACTCCCTGTACGTCCCGCCGGGCCCGCGCCCGGTGGAGGACGAGGCGGCCGAGGAGTTCGAGGGGCAGATCTTCGCCCTCGGCGAGGACGACTGGGCGATGACCCTCCAGCCCGACGCCGTGATCGCGCCGGACGGACGCGAGGAGGAACTGGACGCCGTCCTCGCCTGGGGAGTCGGGCGGCGCCATGCCTGGCCGGTGCGCTGGGGTGAGCTCCGGGTACTGCCGGACGCCCTCACCGCCGCCGGCGTCCTGGACTCGGAGGACGGCGAGATCCTCCGCGAGTACCGCGAGGACCTGGAAGAGCAGGACGGGGACGGCCCCGGGGAGTGGCCGCCCCCGAACACCGCGGGCGCGGACGACCTGTTCGAGGCGGCGCGCGCTTCGCTCGCCGGCCTCGACGACCACGCCTGGGGCACGCACATCGCCGACCACCTGCGGGCCGCCGCCCGGCTGCGCGCCCGGCACGGCGAGCCCGCGGCGGCGATGGTCCTGGTCGGCGACATCCCCGAGCCGGCCGACCGGCTCGCCGCGGCGTCCGAGGTCGCCGTGATCCTGGCCCGCGCCGGGGACCCCGGTTCCGCCCGCACCGCCTTCGCCCTCGCCCAGTCGCTGTTCGCCTCGGTGGACCGGAAGATGTTCGACGCCGGCAGGTCCGCCGCGTTCGGCGCCGCCTGCCAGGCGCTGGGCGATACCGGTACCGCCGAGCAGTGGTTCCGGCACGCCCGCGCGTCCATCACCCTTGAGCCCAACCCGTGGCAGGACCACATCGCCGTCATCCATCCGATGCTGGAGTGCGGACGCGACGACCTCGTGCGCGTCCTCTTGGACGACCGTGCCGCACACCCGGACGGCGGCTTCTTCTGGGAGGCGGAGTGGCTCGTGTACCTGCTGCGCACCGGCCGCCTCGACCTCGCCCGTGAGTTCCAGAACCTTCCCGGCTGGGACGTCCCGTACGAGGCGCTGACCGTCCTCGCCGAGCAGGGACGCGCCGATCTGGTGAAGACCTGGGGAGATCACAACTGGGCGATCGGCGACGAGCTCGAAGAGCTGGCCCGCCGCGGCACGCCACCGGTCCGGCCCCCGGCGCCGGCCGACCAGGACGTCCGGGAGCTGACCGGTCAGTTCACCCGGCTCCAGGGGGTGCCGCACTCGCAGCGCCGGCAGCCGATCGTGCGGCTGATCGAGAGCGCGGCGGAGTGCGGGCACATCTCCGCCGTCCTCGACCTCCTGGAACGGCTGCCGGAGCGCGGTGACTTCAACGACCGGCCGTCGTCGGCGTTCGATGCGATCTGGCTCTACTACACCGGTTTCAACCGGCCGCCGTTCTAGGATAGGCGCTCCAGGACCATCGCCATGCCCTGGCCGCCGCCCACGCACATGGTCTCCAGCCCGAACTGCTTGTCGTGGAACTTCAGGCCGTTGAGGAGCGTGGAGGTGATGCGGGCGCCGGTCATCCCGAACGGGTGGCCGACCGCGATCGCGCCGCCGTTGACGTTCAGCTTGTCGTGGTCGATGCCGAGGTCCTCGGCGGACGGCAGCACCTGCGCGGCGAACGCCTCGTTGATCTCGACGAGGTCGATGTCGCCGATCGTCATGCCGGCCTTGGCCAGGGCCTTGCGGGACGCGTCCACCGGGCCGAGGCCCATGATCTCGGGGGAGAGCCCGGTGACGCCGGTCGACACGATCCGGGCGAGCGGCGTGATGCCGAGCTCGGCGGCCTTGGTGTCGCTCATGACGACGACCGCGGCGGCGCCGTCGTTCAGCGGGCAGCAGTTGCCGGCGGTGACCGTCCCGTCCGGCCGGAACACCGGCTGGAGCTGGGAGACCTTCTCGTAGGTCGTGCCGGGGCGGGGGCCGTCGTCCTTGGCCGCGACGGTGCCGTCCGGGAGCGTCACCGGGGTGATGTCCTTCTCCCAGAAGCCGTTGGCGAGGGCCTTCTCGGCGAGGTTCTGCGAGCGGACGCCGAACTCGTCCTGCGCCTGCCGGGACACGCCGCGCTGCCCGGCCACGTTCTCGGCGGTCTGGCCCATCGCGATGTAGATGTCGGGCAGGGCGCCGTCGTCCTCGCGCGGGTCGTGCCACACGGGCGCGCCGCCCTCGCCCGCCTTGGCGGTGCGGCCCTGCGCCTCCTCGAACTTCGGGTTCTGCGTGTCGGGCAGGCCGTCGCTGCTGCCCTTGGCGAACCGGCTGACGGTCTCGACGCCGGCCGAGACGATGACGTCGGCCTCGCCGGCCCGGATCGCGTGCAGCGCCATCCGCGTCGTCTGGAGCGAGGACGAGCAGTACCGGGTGATGGTGGCACCGGGCACGTTGTCCCAGCCCAGCAGGACCGACACGACGCGCGCCATGTTGTAGCCCTGCTCGCCGCCCGGCAGCCCGCAGCCGAGCAGCAGGTCGTCGATCTGGTCCGGGTGCAGCGCCGGGACCTTCGCCATCGCGGCGGTGATCATCTGAGCGGTCAGGTCGTCGGGCCGGATGTCCTTGAGCGACCCCTTGAAGGCGCGGCCGATCGGCGAGCGCGCGGTTGCGACGATGACTGCCTCGGGCATGGCGGGACTCCTGTTCAGCGGCCTGGACGGTGTTCACGTTACTCACCGGTCACCAGCAATCTACACGTGGGCTGAGTCCCGGCGTCCTGGTGACCGCCGCCCCATGTGCCCAGGACACCGGGCGCCGGACCCTGGAGGCGACGCCATCGGCCGGTCCGCCGCTTGCGGGGGGTGCCGGACCGGCCGGTGCGTCCGGACGGCCGGGGCCCGTCTACTGGTGACCGGGCGGGCCCCGGTCCCCCCGATCGGGCGGGCGGGGGTCAGGCGGTGCCGGAGTCAGACGGTGTCGGGGGCGGCCGGTGCGGTGGTGCCGTCGGGGCTCGGGACGCCGCGGCGCCGCAGGAGAACGGCCCAGCGGCCGCGCGGGCCCTGCGTGCTGCCGTCCTTGGTGGCGCCGGTGACCTCGGTGCCGGCCTCCTCGGCGGCCTCGGCGGCGGCCAGGGAGACGGGCAGCACGCTCTCCGCGACCTCGGGCTCCAGGCCCAGCGCCGACGCCATCGACGGCAGGATGGCGGCCGCCGCGGCGGCGTACCCGCGGGCGGACGGGTGGTAGCGGTCCTCGCTGAACATCGAGCGCGGGTCGGCGGCGAACTCGCGGCCGAGCAGGTCGCCGAGCGACACCGAGCGGGCGCCGCGCTCGACGGCGGCGATCGTCTGCGCGGCGGCGAGCTGCCGGCAGGCGCGGCGCGCGATCCAGCGGAGCGGCGGCATCAGCGGCTTGACCGAGCCGAGGTCGGGGCAGGTGCCCACCACGACCTCGCCGCCGGCCGAGCGGAGCCGCTCCACGGCGTACCCGAGATGCCGGACCGACTCGCCGGGCGGCACCCGGCCGGTCACGTCGTTGGCGCCGATCATGATGACGGCCACGTCCGGACGCGTCTGCAGGGCCCGGTCGACCTGGCCGCCGAGCGCCTGCGAGCGGGAGCCGGGCCGGGCCACGTTCGTCACCCGGACCGGGCGGTCCGCGAGCGCGGAGAGCCCGGTGGCGAGGAGCGCGGCCGGCGTCCCCTCCGGGGCGCCGGCGCCGAGCCCGGCCGCCGTGGAGTCGCCCAGCATGACCAGCGACAGCGGCGCGCCGGAGCGCGTCTCGCCGTACAGCCCGTCGGCCGCCGGCGGGTCGCCGTTCGGCGTCGCCTGGATGATCCTGCGGGCGAGCCTGGCCTCCATCACGAGCAGCCCGAACGTGATGCCGCCCAGGGCCGTGATGCCCCCTCCGCCGTAGGCGGCCGCCGAGGCGATCCGGCGCGCGGTGAATGCTCTCAACATGCGGTGCTGACCCTCCGTGATTAAGTTCCTACCCGCGCGGAGGGGGATCGATACCTGCCGGCGCCGATCTCGGCTACCGTCGAAACGGGAAACCTTCCTGACCTGCGTCCGCTCCCGCGCGTTACCGGCGGCGGAAAAGGGACGCAACGCTCAGATCAACACACTGAACGACAAGGATGTCGCGGTGCACGTACACGACTCGCTCGTCGAACTGATGGGCAACACCCCGCTCGTTCGACTGCGCAAGGTGACCGGCGGGGTGGGCGACGGCCTGCGCCCGCAGGTGTTCGCCAAGGTGGAGTACTTCAACCCCGGAGGGTCGGTGAAGGACCGCATCGCGGTCCGCATGATCGACGCCGCCGAGGAGTCCGGCGCGCTGAAGCCGGGCGGGACGATCGTGGAGCCGACGTCCGGCAACACCGGGATCGGGCTCGCCATGGTCGCGCAGGAGCGCGGCTACCGGTGCGTCTTCGTCTGCCCCGACAAGGTCGGCAAGGACAAGATCGACGTGCTGCGCGCGTACGGCGCCGAGGTCGTGGTCTGCCCGACCGCGGTGAACCCCGAGCACCCCGACTCCTACTACTCGGTGTCGGACCGGTTCGCCACCGACATCCCCGGCGCGTGGAAGCCGAACCAGTACACCAACCCGCAGAACCCGCGGTCGCACTACGAGACGACGGGCCCGGAGCTGTGGGAGCAGACCGAGGGGCGCATCACGCACTTCGTCGCGGGCATCGGCACCGGCGGCACCATCAGCGGCACCGGGAAGTACCTCAAGGAGGTCTCCGGCGGGCGCGTCCAGATCATCGGCGCCGACCCGGAGGGGTCGGTCTACTCCGGCGGCAGCGGCCGCCCCTACCTCACCGAGGGCGTCGGCGAGGACATCTGGCCCGAGACCTACGACCGCGGCATCTGCGACGACGTCATCGCGGTGTCCGACAAGGACTCCTTCCTCATGACGCGGCGGCTCGCGCGCGAGGAGGCGCTGCTCGTCGGCGGGTCCTGCGGGATGGCCGTGGTCGCCGCGCTGCGGGTCGCCGAGCGGGCCGATCCCGACGCGGTCATCGTCGTGCTGCTGCCGGACGGCGGCCGCGGCTACCTCGGCAAGATCTTCAACGACAGCTGGATGGCCGACTACGGCTTCTTCACCCCCTCCACCGAGGAGGCGAGGGTCGGCGAGGTGCTGACCAGGAAGGGCGGCACGCTGCCGGAGTTCGTCCACATCCACCCGCACGAGACCGTGCAGACGGCGATCGCCATCATGCGCGAGTACGAGGTGTCGCAGCTGCCCGTCATGAAGGAGGAGCCGCCGGTCATGGCGGCCGAGGTGGTCGGCTCGGTGGGCGAGACCGACCTGCTCGACATCATGGTGAAGGGCCAGGCCAAGATGACCGAGTCCGTCGAGTCGCACATGTCGGCGCCGCTGCCGACGCTCGGCTCCGGTGAGCCGGTCAGCAAGGCCGTCGGCGTCCTGGAGAAGTCGGGCGCGGCGGTCGTCCTCGTGGACGGCAAGCCCAAGGGCCTGATCACCCGCCAGGACCTGCTCGCCTTCCTCTCCGACTCCGGCACCTGATCTCCGGGCCCGACCTGACGGGGACATGAGAAGAGCGCCCGGAGATCGCGATGATCTCCGGGCGCTCTTCTCATTCCCCGCGATGCGGGGGACGAGCCCCCGCACCCCCCCGATCGGGTGGGTGTCGGGTTGCGGAGCCCGGCCGGTGGGCGGCGTAATGGGCCGGGATCCGCAACCCGACGTCTTCGGGACGCCGCGGTCTAGCCGCGGTATCCGGTCGGGACGAAGTCCTCCCGGGTGTCGCCCGGCCGGACCTCCTTCTTCGGCTCGTCGCCGTGGCCCGGCCACCAGGCCTTGTGGCCCAGCATCGCGGTGAGGCCCGGCACCAGGAACGTCGACATGACGAAGGCCGACAGTGCGATGCCGATCGCGACGGAGAAGCCCATCTGCTTGAGCATGGACACCGGCGCGAGCATCATCACCGAGAAGGTGCCGGCCAGGATGAGGCCCGCCGCGGCGACCGTCGGGCCGCCGTGCTGGACGGCCAGGGCCGCGGCCCGGCGCGGGTCGTGCCCCTCCTTGGCCTCCTCGCGCAGCCGCGCGGTCATCAGGATGTTGTAGTCGGTCCCGATGGCCAGCACGAACAGGTAGAGGATGATCGGCAACTGGAAGGTGACGCCCGCTTCGCCCATCCCGCCCTGGAAGACGTACACCGCGGAGCCGAGCGTCGCGGCGAATCCCAGCAGGACCGACACCACCAGGTAGAGCGGTGCGACCACCGACCGCAGCAGCAGCGCCAGGATGATCGCGATCAGCACCGCCGCCACCGGCAGGATCACCGACAGGTCGCGGTTGTTGACCGCGTTGATGTCGGAGAAGATCGCCGTCGGGCCGCCGACGTAGGCGCGGGTGCCGTCCGGTGCCGCCTTGTGCACGGCGGGCCCCAGGTCGTCCTTGACCAGGCTGATCGCGTCGTTGGACATGGGGTTGGTCTTCAGTACCAGGTCGACCCGGGCCACGGACTTGTCCTGGCCGGGGATGGCCTTCTGCACCTGGCCGACGCCGGGCGCGGTCTTGGCGGCCTGGCTGAACTCGGCGAGTTGCCGCGGCGAGACCGGCTGGCCGTTCTCGCTCTTGATGAACACCTGGACCGGGGTGGTCAGGCCGGGCGGGAAGCCCTTCTCCATGTCCTTGGTCGCCTGGGCGGACTCGGTGTCCTGCGGGAAGCCGGCGGCGAAGTCGTAGTCGGCCTTGAACCCGAGGGCGCCGAGCGCCAGCACGACCAGCACGAGGCCGGACGCGGCGGCGGCGAGCGCCGGGCGCTTGCCGACGCCCCGGCCGATGGCCGCGGAGACCGTCCCCTTCGGCTCCTTCTTCCACGCCTTGGACGGCCAGAACACGGCGGTGCCGAGCAGCGACACGAGCGCCGGCATCAGCGTCAGCGAGGTGATGCCCATGACGATGACGGCGATGGCGAGGGACGGGCCCCAGGCGCTGAACACGCCGAACGTCGCGAGCAGCAGCACCAGGAACGTGACGGCGATGGCGGCGGCGGCCGAGGAGATGACCTCGCCGACCCGCTCCACCGCGGTGATCATCGCGGTCTTCTTGTCGTCGCCGGCCCGCAACCGCTCCCGGAACCGGAACATCAGGAACAGGTAGTAGTCCGCGCCGATGCCGAAGAGCACGATCAGGATGATCGTACTGAGACTGTCGTCACCGGAGAAGCCGAAGATCTTCGAGGCGGTGCCGATCAATCCCATCGAGACCTGCAGGGTCACCATGATCACGATGATCGGCAGCACCGCCGCCAGCGGGGCCCGGAAGATCAGCAGGATCAGGCCGATGATCAGCACGAAGGTGGCGATGCCGACGATCTCGAAGGACTTGTTGAACGAGTCCTCGTTGTCGACGAAGTTCGCGACGTCACCGCCGACCTTGGCCTCCAGGCCGCTGCCCTTCAGCAGCGTGGGCAAGTCCTTGCGGATCTGCTTGACCGCGTCGCCCTGCTTCTCGCTGTCGTCCATGCTGGTGCCCTTCATGGGCACCGTGACCACTTGGACGGCCTTGTTGGGCGCCACGGCCTGCGGACCGGTGGCGACGGCCAGCACCGTCGGCGGCTTGTGGGCGTTGAGGGACTTGGCGGCCTCGTTCACCTTCGCGGTGTCCTGGGCCGTCAGCGGCTTCCCGTCGGACCGTTTCACGACGATCAGCGAGGAGGTGTCCTCCTGCTGCGGGAAAGCCTTCTCGGCGATCTGCATCGCCTGCACCGACTCGTACTTGGAGGGCAGGAAGTCGCCCTGGTCGGACTCGGTGGTGAGCTTGGGGGAGAAGGCGATGATGAGCACCGCGGCGACGAGCCACGCCACGATGGTCCACCACGGGTGTCTCACGACGAAGCGCGCGAGCCGAGCGAACATGGGACTTCCTCAGATCAATGTCGTAGGGATACCTGTAAAACGGTAGAGAACGTCCGGCCCTTTGGGGTCACCCGCAGCGCTGAATTGGGGGGTGATACCTCCGGGGGAGACTCTCCTCCTCTAGGAGGGGCGGCGAGTGGATAGCCTCGTACCCATGGACAACGAGGTTCAGCAGGGGTTCGAGACCCTGGCCATCCACGCCGGGCAGGAGGCCGACCCCGCCACCGGTGCGGTCGTTCCGCCGATCTACCAGGTCTCGACCTATAAGCAGGACGGCATCGGGGGGCTGCGCGGCGGCTACGAGTACTCCCGGTCGGCCAACCCGACCCGTACCGCGCTGGAAGTATGCCTGGCCGAGACCGAGGGCGGCGCACGCGGCCTCGCGTTCGCGTCGGGACTGGCGGCCGAGGACGCGCTGCTGCGGGCCGTCTGCCGGCCCGGCGACCACGTCGTCATCCCGAACGACGCCTACGGCGGCACGTACCGGCTGTTCGCGAAGGTCGCCGAGCCGTGGGGCGTTGCGTTCGATCCGGTGCCGCTCGGGGACATCGGCGCGGTGCGGGCCGCGGTCCGCCCCGACACGAAGATCATCTGGGTGGAGACGCCGACGAACCCGCTGCTCGGCATCGCCGACATCGCCGCGCTCGCCGCCGTCGCCCGGGACGCGGGCGCCCTCCTGGTCGTCGACAACACCTTCGCCTCGCCCTACCTGCAGCGCCCCCTGGACCTCGGCGCGGACGTCGTCGTCCACTCGACGACCAAGTACATGGGCGGGCACTCCGACGTGGTCGGCGGCGCGCTGATCGCCGCGGACGCGGGCCTGGGGGAGCGGCTGGCGTTCCACCAGAACGCGATGGGCGCCGTCGCGGGCCCGTTCGACGCGTGGCTCACCCTGCGCGGGATCAAGACGCTCGGCGTGCGGATGGACCGGCACTGCGCCAACGCCGAGCGGGTCGTGGAGATGCTGACCCGGCACCCGGCCGTCCGGCAGGTCCTCTATCCGGGGCTCCCCGAGCACCCCGGGCACGATGTCGCCGCCAAGCAGATGAAGGGGTTCGGCGGCATGGTGTCGTTCCGGATGGAGTCCGAGGAGGCCGCCGTCGGCGTCTGCGAGCGGACGAAGCTGTTCACGCTCGGCGAGTCGCTCGGCGGCGTCGAGTCGCTGATCGAGCACCCGGGCCGGATGACGCACGCCTCGGCGGCCGGTTCGCCGCTGGAGGTGCCCGCCGACCTGGTGCGGCTCTCGGTCGGCATCGAGGACGCCGCCGACCTGCTCCGCGATCTCGACCAGGCGCTTTCCTGAGAATCAGCTGACCATTCCCCACCCGAGTTGATCAAAACATCTATACTCGGCGCGCCAGGTTCGTAAAGAAGGGGCCAGGGGTGCGCAAAGTACTCGTGTGTGGGGCGGCGTTCGCCGCGACGTGTGTGTCCGCCGTGGCGGTTCCCGTAGGGGCCCAGGCCAACACGCCGACGCCGACGCCGCCCGCGTCCGTTCCGTCGGCGCCGGCCGGGGAGACCGGCCCGCCCGGCGGACCGGAGACCGGGACCCCCGGTACCGGGTCGCCGTCGGCGTCGTCCACGACGGCGCCCGAGAACGGCCCGGCCGCCGCCGACGGCGAGCCCGACGGCACCGTCACGGCCCACGCCGTCATGGTCACACCGCGGCTGCCGCGGTTCCGCACCTACGCCTACGGCAAGGCGTCCGCGCAGAAGATCGACGCCTACTGGCGCAAGGCGGGGCCGCGGGCCACGCCGCGCCCCGCGGTGCTGCTCCTGCACGGCGGCTACTGGCTCGGCGGCGACAAGGCCGGCGGCTGGAAGTACTTCGCGCGGCGGCTCACCGAGGAGGGCTTCGTCGTCCTGTCGGCGAACTACCGGCTCGCGCCGCGCGCGCAGTGGCCCGCCCAGCGCGACGACGCGCTGTCCGCCCTCGACTTCATCAAGAAGAACGCCCGGCTGTGGAACGTCGACCCGGACCGCGTCGCGGTGCTCGGCTCGTCGGCCGGCGGGCACCTCGCGACCCAGCTCGGCGCGCTCGGGACGGGCACCCGGCAGGTCCGCGGCGTGATCGCCCTGTCGCCGCCGAACAACCCGTTCCTGGCCTTCAAGGACGGTGCGGTGCCGGGCGCCGGCCCCCGGGAGCAGAGGCTGCGGCAGGCCGTGGTCGACCTCGTCCACTGCAGGCCCGGCACCGCCGCGGCCGCCGCCTGCTGGACGGTGCTGGACGACGCCAGCACCGTCACGCACGTCTCCGCCGGCGACGCGCCGATGCTGCTGATGCACGCCACCGGCGACTTCGTACCGGTCGCCCAGAGCACCGGGCTGGCGAGCGCGCTGCGCGGTGCGGGCGTCCAGGCGACGGTGAAGACCGTCAAGGGCGACTTCCACGCCGCGGAGATGCTGGAGGACGAGAACACCTACCCGACGATCGTGGCCTGGCTGAAGAAGCACCTGAAGCAGGCCCCGAAGTAGCAGGCCCCGAAGTAGCGGTGCGCCGGCAGCGGTCAGCCGTTCCAGACCATCAGCACGAGGATCACCAGCCAGAGCAGCGCGACGACGCCGGACATGGCGGCCAGCCGGCCGCGCTCGACCTCGGCGACCTCACCGTCCGCGGCGGTGGGCTCGGCGGTCGTGACGGGCTCCGCACCGGCTTCGTCCTTCTCGTCCCCGTCCCCGTCCCCGTCCTTGTCCTTGTCCTTGTCCTTCGCCGCCGGGGCCGGGACGACCTCGCGCCGTTCCGCCGCCGCGACCTCCAGCAGGTGCGCGGCCTTCCGCTGGTCGCGCTCGACGATCAGCAGCAGCACCAGCGCGACGACGAACAGCGTCATCGACACCGTCAGCCACACCTGGTCGAACTCGCCCTGGGCGAGGCCGAGCCCGAACAGGAAGATGCCGAGCGTGGCGACGCCGTAGATCTGGGTCGTGCGGTGCAGGTACCGCACCACGACCACGTTGCGCTTGCGGATGTAGCGGGGCGTGGACATGGTCGCGGCCGTCAGCGGCCCCAGCGTGAAGATCGCGAACCCGATGTGCAGGAAGAGCAGGATGCGGTCGGAAGTCGACATGAGCCGACCCTAGCCCGTACTTCCGGGGGGTGCGGAGGGTCGTCCCCCCACGATGACCGGCTTTTCGCGAGGCTCAGCGGCGGCCGCGGCGGACTCTCAGGTAGTCGCTCACGACGTACTCGCCCAGCCGCTCGGCGTCGGGCGCGAAGACCCGGCCGCCGTTGCGCCGCGCGACCTCCTCCACGAACGACACGAGCCGCCGGTCCTCGGCGAGCATGAAGAAGTTCATGCAGGCGCCGCGCCGCGTCATCTTGTCGACCTCGGCGAGGGTGAGGACGAGCGTGTCGGTGGACGGCGGGTAGTCGAACAGCGAGCGGCCGTCCGGGCGCAGGTGCGCGGTCGGCTCCCCGTCGGTGACGACGAGGACGATCGGCTCGAAGTCGGGATGCCGGTCCAGGTGCCGTCCGGCGATCATCAGCGCGTGGTGCAGGTTGGTGCCCTGCACCATGTCCCAGTCGAGGCCCGCCATCTCCGTCGGGTGCAGCACCCGCGCGTAGTTGGAGAACCCGATGATCTGGATCGCGTCCTGCGGGAACTTGCTGGTGACGAGCGTGTGCAGGGCGAGCGTCGTCTGCTTGGCGACCGCCCACGTCCCGCGCAGCACCATCGAGTAGGACAGGTCGACCAGGAGGCAGACGGCGGCGCCGGTGCGGCGCTCGGTCTCGTGCACCTCGAAGTCGTCCACGCCCAGCCGCACCCCGCCGGGCTTCCCGCCGTTCGGCCGCGAGCCGTTGCCGTTGATCTCGATGACGTCGGCGGTGCTCGGCTCCACGACCTTCGCGGTCGCCTGGCGCGGGACGAGCCCGGGGGACGCGTCCATCGCGCTGCGGCGGATCGCGTTGCTCACCGTCCGGACGACGTCCAGGGGCTGCTCGTCGCCGAACCGCCACTCGCGGCTCGCACCGGTCAGCTCGCCGGCCTGGCCCGCGTCCCGCTGGTCGTGGTCGCCCTGCCGGCCGGACGTCAGCTGGGAGAAGACCCGGCGCAGCGCCGTCTCGCCGAGCCGCCGCACCGCCTTCGGGGTCAGCTCCAGCTTGCCGCGGTTGCGCCGCAGGTAGCCCTGCCGCTCCAGCTCCTTCTCGATGCGGCGCAGCGCGTCCAGGTCGTCGACGGCCTGCCGGCCGAGCGCCCGCCGGACGGCGTCCTCGTCGATGTCGTCGAGCCGCGCGCCCGGGTAGTCCTGCCCGAGGGCGGCCTCCAGCTCGCTGAGGTCGGCCAGCTCCGCGAGCGCGGTGGTGGCGTCGCCCACGCCGAGCGGGTTCTCGCCGGTCATCTGCTCGGACTGGCCCCAGCCGAGGTCGGGGCGGCGGGAGCGCAGCGCGTCGCCGAGCCGCGTCATCTCCATGGCGAGGCCGGCGTCCTGCATGGCCTGGTCCATCAGCCCGGCCAGCTCGGCGCGCTGCTCGGGGCTGAGCGAGGCGAGCAGCCGGTCCATCGCGGCGGCCCGGCGGGCGAGCGCGTCGACGAGCTCGTCGAGGTTCTGCGGATCGTCGGGGAACATGTCCCCGTACTCCTGCATGAACCGGTCGAAGTCCTCCTGGGTGTGCTCGCCGCGCGCGTCCCGCTCCAGCATCTCGTTGAGCGCGGCCATCATGTCCTTGACCCGCTCCATCGCGGCCGGGTCCTGGCTCTCCAGGGCCTGCTTCATGCCCTGGAACTGCGCGTCGAGGACCTCGCGGCGCAGCAGGTCCTTCAGCTGCTCGAAGGTGCGGCGGGCCGCGTCGGAGCGCCATTCGTAGTCCGACAGCCGGCGGATCGCCTGCGAGGTGTCGGGCGGCAGCGTGTCCAGCTCCGCCTCGCGCAGCCGCGCGTCGTCGCTCGGGTCCGGGAACAGCTCGGCGCGCTCCTGCCCGATCGCGGTGTCGAGCAGCGCGCGGGCCTGCTCCAGCGTCCCGTCGAGGCGGCCCCGGTCGCGCAGCGCGCGGCGCCGCTCGCGCACCTGGCGGAGCATGTCGTCGAGCCCGCGCCGGTTCTCCGCGTTCGGCAGGCCGCGCCGCAGCAGCTCGCGGAGCGCGTCGTCGGGGCGGGTGCCGTCCAGCACCGAGTCGCCCATGGCTTCCAGCGCGTCGCGGACGTCGTAGGGCGGGGCGAGCGGGTCGGGCCCGTCCTCGTAGGCGCCGTAGCGGTACCGGCTCATCGAACCTCCTTGCGCCCGGAGACCTCGGTTTCCGGCGTCACGTCCGGTACGTGGCCGTCCCGTCGGAGCGTCCCTCGGTGGCGTCCTTGGAGAGCCGCCGGGTGAGGAACAGGCCCTCCAGGGCGAACTCCAGCGCGGCCGCGGCCTGTCCCGGGGACTCCCCGCTCATGCCGAGCCGTTCCATGATCTTGGCGAGGCCGGGGACCTGGCCGATGCGGCGCAGCAGCTCCGCGGCGGGCACCAGCTCGCCCGACTCGACGCTGTCCCCGGAGTCGAACTTGTCGAGCAGCCCGTTCAGGTCGGCGGCGCCCAGCGTCCGCCGGTAGGTCTCGGCGACCGCGCGGCGCAGCAGGTGCTCCAGCACCTCCTGCTCGCGGCCCTCCTCGCTGACCTCGAACTCCACCTTGCCCATCAGCGACGGCACGACGGCGGGCAGGTCGCAGATCCGCGCGACGGCGCGCTCCTCCCCGGCGAGCGCCGCCCGCCGCACCGCGCCCGCCGCGACGGTCTCGGCGCCGGCGAGCGCGAACCGCGCGGACACGCCGGAGCGCGCGTCCACCGCCGTCGACTCCCGGACGAGCCGGGTGAACCGCCCGATGATCTCGACCAGGTGGTCGGGCACCTCGGCGGGCAGCCCGGCGAGGTCGGCGAAGTCGCTCTCCTGCCGGATCAGCGCCAGCTCGGCGTCCAGTTCGAGGGGGTAGTGGGTGCGGATCTCGGCGCCGAAGCGGTCCTTCAGCGGGGTGATGATCCGGCCGCGGTTGGTGTAGTCCTCGGGGTTGGCGGACGCGATGAGCAGCACGTCCAGCGGCAGCCGCAGCGCGTAGCCGCGAATCTGGACGTCGCGCTCCTCCAGCACGTTGAGCAGCGACACCTGGATGCGCTCGGCGAGGTCGGGCAGTTCGTTGATGGAGAAGACGCCGCGGTTGGTGCGCGGGACCAGCCCGAAGTGGACGGTCTCGGGGTCGCCGAGCGTGCGGCCCTCCGCCACCTTGATCGGGTCGACGTCGCCGATGAGGTCGCCGACGCTGGTGTCGGGGGTGGCGAGCTTCTCGCCGTACCGCTCGTCGCGGTGCTTCCACTCGACCGGCAGCTCGCCGCCCAGTTCGGCGGCCAGCCTGCGGCACCGCACGCACACCGGCGCGTACGGGTGGTCGTTGATCTCGCAGCCCGCGACCACCGGCGTCCACTCGTCCAGCAGCCCGGCCAGGGTGCGGATCAGCCGCGTCTTGCCCTGCCCGCGCTCGCCCAGCAGCACCAGGTCGTGCCCGGCGAGCAGGGCCCGCTCCAGGTGGGGGAGGACGGTGTCGTCGAACCCGAGGATGCCGGGGAACCGAGGCTCCCCGGAGCGCAGCCGGTCGAGCAGGTTGCGGCGGATCTCGGCCTTGACGGGAAGCTGGACGTGACCGCTGTTGCGCAGCTCGTCCAGAGTGGATTCGCGTGGTGTGGATGAACGCACGCGATCGACACTACGTCGCCGGTGCGCGGAATCGCACCCCCGCCGGGGATTCGCCCGGCGTGCCCCGGCCCGCCGGTGTTTGGGTGGAGGGCGTGCGGCGGGGGAGACTGACGGTGTGAACCGATTGGGCGAACAGAGTGGGGGAGGCGGCGCCGATGGCGCGATTCGGTGATGGCCTGGCCCTCGGACCCGACCTGTCCAGCGCCGCCGCGGCGGCGGTCGAGCAGGCGCTCGCGCCGCTCAGCGCGGCGCCCGACCTGGTGTGCGTGTTCGTCACGGGGGACGACCCCGACGAGGTCGAGGAGGCGGCGGTGGCCGCGGAGCAGGCGGCCGGGCCCGCGCTGCTGCTCGGCTGCAGCGCGTCGGGGGTGATCGGCGCCGGGCGCGGCGTGGAGGAGCGCGGCGCGGTCAGCGCGTGGGCGGCGGTGCTGCCCGGCGCGCGGCTGGACGCGTTCCGGCTGGAGACCCTCAAGGGCGACGACCGGCTCATCGTGGTCGGGATGCCCGAGGGGCAGGTCGACGACGTGGTCGGCGTGCTGCTGGCCGACCCCTACAGCTTCCCGGTGGACGCGTTCGTGGAGCGCTCCGACGACGCGCTGCCCGGGCTGCCGCTGGTCGGCGGGCTCGCCGAGGGCAGCGGGCTCGGCGAGACCGGGCACGGCGAGGTACGGCTGTTCGTCGGCGGCGAGGTGTACCGGGACGGCGCGGTCGGCGTGGTGATCGGCGGGGACGTCGCCGCCGCCACGGTGGTCAGCCAGGGCGCCCGCCCGATCGGCCCCGACATGGTGGTCACCAAGGCCGAGGAGAACGTCCTGTACGAGCTGGCCGGCGCGCCCGCGCTGGAGAAGCTGGAGCAGATCGTCGTCGAGCTGCCGGAGGAGGAGCAGGAGCTCGCGGGGCGCGGCCTGCTGATCGGCGTCGCGATGGACGAGTACGCCGACGTGCACGAGCACGGCGACTTCCTCGTCCGGGGCGTGGTCGGCGCCGACACCGACACCGGCGCCATCGCGATCGGCGACGTGGTGGACGTGGGGCGCACCGTCCGGTTCCAGGTCCGGGACGCGGGCGCCGCCGAGGAGGACCTCGCCGCCCTCCTGGAGCGGTTCGACCTGGCACCGGTCGAGGGCGCGCTGCTGTTCTCCTGCAACGGGCGCGGTCAGGCGATGTTCCCCGACTCCGACCACGACGCGAAGGTCCTCGACCGCGCGTTCGGCCCCGCCGGGGTGGGCGGGTTCTTCGCCGCCGGTGAGATCGGGCCGGTCGCGGGACGCAACCACGTGCACGGCTTCACCGCGTCGATCCTGGCTTTCGGCAGGGCGGAGGACACGGCTTGAGCGAAGCGAACCGGGGGGCGCGGGGGGTCGTCCCCCCGCAAGAGACACGCTTGAGCGTCGTGCTCGCAGTGGACATCGGCGGCACGAAGCTGGCCGCCGCGCTGGTCGAACCCGATGGACGCGTCGTCGTCCAGGACCGTGCCCCCACCCCGAACGCGCCCGGCGTGGACGGCGAGGAGCTGTGGCAGGCGCTGGAGGCGCTGCTCGGCAAGCTCGTCGCCGACGCGGGCGGCCCGCCGCTCGCGGGCGTCGGCGTCGGCTGCGGCGGGCCGATGACCTGGCCGGCCGCCGAGGTGTCCCCGCTGAACATCCCGGCGTGGCGGGGCTTCCCGCTGCGCGAGCGACTTCGCGACCGGTATCCCGGCCTGCCCGTCCGGATCCACAACGACGCGATCTGCGTCGCGATCGGCGAGCACTGGCTCGGCGCCGGGCGCGGGCACGGCAACGTCCTCGGCATGGTGGTGTCGACGGGGGTCGGCGGCGGGCTCATCCTCGGCGGGCGCCTGGTGAACGGCGCCAGCGGCAACGCCGGGCACATCGGGCACATCATCGTCGACCCGGGCGGCCCGCCCTGCGAATGCGGAGGACGCGGCTGCCTGGAGGCGGTCGCGCGCGGCCCCGGGCTCGTGGCGTGGGCGCGGGAGCAGGGCTGGCGGCCGGGGAGCCGGGACGCCACCGGCGTCGAGCTGGCCGCCGACGCCCGCGGCGCGGACCCGGTCGCGGGCGCGGCGATGCGCCGGGCGGGCCGCGCCATCGGCATCGCGATCGCGTCCGCGACGCACCTGTGCGACCTGGAGGTCGTGGCGATCGGAGGCGGCCTGTCGCAGGCGGGGCCGCTGCTCTTCGACCCCCTGGCGGACGCGTTCCGGACGCACGCCCGGATGGAGTTCGCGCGCCGCGTCCGGATCGTCCCGGCCGAGCTCGGCCAGACCGCCGGGCTCGTCGGCGCCGCCGCCCTGGTCTACGCACAAGATCGCTATTGGAGTGCGGGCTGAGCGGGGCGGGTGCGAGGATCGGACAATGACCACCGTCAGCCTTGACGATGTCCGCGCTGCGCACGACCTGCTCAGCACGGTCGCCGTCGCCACCCCGCTCGTGCCCTCCCGGGTACTGTCCGAGCAGATCGGCGGGCCCGTCCTGCTGAAGTGCGAGAACCTGCAGCGCACCGGTTCCTTCAAGATCCGCGGCGCCTATGTGCGGATCGCCGGGCTGAGCCCGCGGGAACGGGCCGGCGGCGTCGTCGCGGCCAGCGCCGGCAACCACGCGCAGGGCGTCGCGCTCGCCGCGTCCATGCTCGGCTGCAAGGCCACGGTCTTCATGCCCGTCGGCGCCCCGCTCCCCAAGATCGCCGCGACCCGCGGGTACGGGGCCGAGATCGTCTTCCCCGGCCCGACCGTGGACGACTGCCTCCTCGCCGCGCAGGAGTACGCCGACGAGTGCGGCGCGGTCTTCATCCACCCGTTCGACCACCCCGACGTCGTCGCCGGGCAGGCGACCATCGGCCTGGAGATCATGGAGCAGTGCCCGGACGCCCGGACGATCGTGGTGCCGGTCGGCGGCGGCGGGCTGCTGGCGGGGATCGCGGCGGCGGCCAAGGGCCTGGTCAAGGAGGCCGGCGGCGGCCAGGAGATCAAGCTCATCGGCGCGCAGGCCAAGCGCGCCGCGGCCTTCCCGGCCTCGCTCGCCGCCGGCCGGCCCACGCAGATCGAGCTCGAGCCGACGATGGCGGACGGGATCGCCGTCGGCCGTCCCGGCGACCTGACCTACGCCATGTTCACCGAGCTGGTCGACGCCGTGGTCACGGTGACCGAGGAGTCGATCTCCCAGGCGCTGCTGCTCTGCCTGGAGCGCGCGAAGCAGGTCGTCGAGCCGGCGGGCGCCGCCGGGGTCGCGGCACTGCTGGAGCACGCGTACGCGGTCGAGCCGCCCGTGGTGGTGCTGCTGTCGGGCGGCAACATCGACCCGCTGCTGCTGTCGAAGGTGCTGCGGCACGGCCTCGCGGGCGCCGGCCGGTACCTCGTCGTCCGCTGCCGGCTGAAGGACCGTCCGGGCGCCCTCGTGACCCTGCTGGGCGAGCTGGCCGAACTCGGCGTCAACGTCCTGGACGTGATGCACGAGCGCGTGGCCGCCCGCCTGCACGTGGAGGAGGCCGAGGTCCTGATGCACCTGGAGACGCGAGGGGCCGACCACTCCGAAGACGTGATCGGCCGCCTGCGCGAAAAGGGCTACACCCTGACCCTGAGCTGATCAGAGGGAGGGCTTGCCCTCCGAGTAGAGCCAGGACTTTGCCCAGGCGTCCAAGTTCTCGTGGGAGAGGCGCGCGGCGAAGGCCACGAAGTCCTTCGTCGAGGCGTTGCCGTTCCGGTGCGCTGAGGGCCACGCCTTCAGCAGCCGGTAGAAGTCCTTGTCGCCGATGGTCTTGCGCAGGACGTGGATGGCCATCGCGCCCCGGTCGTAGACGAGCCCGTCGAAGATGTGGTCGCGGCCCGGGTCGGAGACCTTGCCCTTCCACAGGCCGTCGCCGACCGGGGTCGCGTAGACCCCGTCGAAGACCTGCTGAGCGGTCTTGCCGCCGTGCGCGGCCCCGTACAGCCACTCGGAGTACGTCGCGAAGCCCTCGTTCAGCCAGATGTCGGCCCACCTCGCCGGGGACACCGAGTCGCCGAACCACTGGTGGCCCAGCTCGTGCGCGAGCAGGTCCGGCGACGGGATGCTGCCCGGACGGCGGCCCAGGTCGTACACCGGGCGGCCCTGCGTCTCCAGCGCGTACCCGACCCCGGCCTTCACCGTGATCCCGCCCGTCGAGCTGAACGGGTAGCGCCCGTACAGCCCGTTCTCGAAGTCGGTGACCTCGGCGGTCTGCTCGTGGAACTTCTTCGCGTCCGCCGGCTTGATGGCCATGGCGTGGTCGGTGGCCGTCAGGTTCGGGATGCCGGCCTTCGTCCGCCCCGTGACGACGTCGTACTTGCCGAAGGCGACCATGGCGAGCTCACTGGCCATCGGGCTCCGCATGACCCAGCGCGTCGTCGTCCACCCGTGCTCGGACCACCTGCCGCGCAGGTCGCCGTTGGCCAGCGTGGTGAGGTCCTTCGGCGCCGTCAGCGTGAACGTGTACGTCGCCTTGTCGGTCGGGTGGTCGTTCACCGGGTACACGGCGGCGGCGCCGAACGGCTGGTTGAGCATCACCCCGCCGTCGGCCGTCGGGATCCAGCCGGACGTGCCCAGCGCCGGGTCGTTGATCGTCTGCGGGACGCCCGAGTACGCGACCGTCACCGTGAACCTCCGGTGCTCGCGCAGGCCCTTGCGCGGCGTGATCACGAGTTCCTGGGCGCCGGTCCGCTCGTAGGACGCCTTGTGCCCGTCCACCCGCAGCGAGGAGATCTTCAGCGGGCCGAGGAAGTCCAGGTCGAACCGGGACAGGTTCTGCGTCGCCCGCGCCTCGACCCGGGCGACGGCCCGGACCGCCTTCGTCGCCGGGTCGTACTTCAGGCCGATGTCGTAGTGGGCGACGTCGAAGCCGCCGTTGCCCATGTCCGGGAAGTAGGGGTCGCCCGCGCCGGGCGCGCCGGGCGTGAACCGCGCGGCCGCGCCGGCCGGCGCGGCGGTGACCGCGAGGGTCGCCGCGACGCCCAGCGTCACGGCGGCCAGGGTTCTGGGGGTTCTGCTCATCGACCTCGTCCTCGGTTCCCTCGGTAAGCCGTCACAACCGCGATCAAGACTTTCTCGTGATCAGGGCCGGTACAAGCGCGATTTGGTCTCAGATTGACGAGAACGAGGCCGTTCCAGAGCCCGTCACTTGGCCGGGCGGCCCTTCTGGTACAGCCAGTCGTCGAAGAAGGAGTCGAGCTTCTTGCCCGACACCTTGTTCGCGGTCGCGATGAACTGCTTCGTCGTCCCGCTGGAGTGCCGGTGCTCCTTCGTCCAGGTCTGCAGGATCTTGTAGAAGGTGTCCTCGCCGACCCGGCCGCGCAGCGCGACCAGCGCCAGGCCGCCCCGGTCGTACACCGAGCGGCCGAACATCTGCTTGCGGCCCGGGTTGCCCGGCGGGACGTCCCACAGCTCCCGCGCGCCCGGGCTCCCGTAGATCTCGTCGAAGTGCTCCTGCACCGTCTGGCCGCCGGACTTCTCGTCCCACAGCCACTCGGCGTAGGTCGCGAAGCCCTCGTTCAGCCAGATGTCCTGCCACCGCGTCAGGCCGACGCTGTCGCCGAACCACTGGTGCGCCAGCTCGTGCGCGACGATGGTCGGCTGGAGCCCGAACGACCCGTACACCGGCCGCGACTGCGTCTCCAGCGCGAACCCGACGTCGGCGTTGTCGATGATTCCGCCGGTGGAGGAGAACGGGTAGGGGCCGAACAGCTTCGACCACTCCTCGATGACGTCGCCGTTCAGCTTGTGGAACTGGCCGATGGGAACGCCCGGGGTGGTGGCGTCCACCGCGGTGATGTTCGGGATGCCGCTCGCCGTCTTGCCCGTCTGGACCGTGAACCGGCCGACGTCGACCGTCGCGAGGTAGGTGGCCATCGGGGCTTTGACGTGCCACTTCGACACCGTCGCGGCGTGCTGCGTCGCGGCGTGCCGCGCGACCGGTGTGACCGCGGGCCCGGAGGGCGGTGCGTTCGACGGCGGCTCGCTCGGTTCGCCCGGCCCGCCGGGCAGGCCCGGAATGCCCGGCAGCTCCGGCCCGCCGCCACCCGAGCTCACCGGCGGCGTCTCCGGCTCGCCGTTGGCGAGCACCGTCAGCCCCTGCGGGACCGTGATCTCGAAGTCGAACGTGGCCTTGTCGCTCGGATGGTCGTTGGCGGGGAACCAGGTGTGCGCGCCGCTCGGCTCGCACGCCACGAACACGCCGTCGGACGTGCGGATCCAGCCGTACTTGCCGAGCACCGGGTCCGACACCGGCTCCGGCGTCCCCGAGTAGGCGATCACCGCGGTGAACTTCGCGCCCTTCTCCAGGGGCTTGGCCGGGGTCACCTCCAGCTCGCTGCCGGCCCGCTGCTGCCGCGCGGGGGCGCCGTCCACCTTGATGGAGGACACGTCCAGGCCGGTCAGGTCC
Organism: Actinomadura darangshiensis; assembly: GCF_004349235.1. Classification (GTDB taxonomy): domain Bacteria; phylum Actinomycetota; class Actinomycetes; order Streptosporangiales; family Streptosporangiaceae; genus Spirillospora; species Spirillospora darangshiensis. Next base: position 42,757 of record NZ_SMKY01000041.1, read on the forward strand.
AGATTGAAGCGGGCGAGCCGGTCCGTCGCGGTCGCGGTGATCGTCGCGGTGCCGTCCAGCTGCTTCTCGCCGTCCGGCGTGATGGTGAGCTTCAGCCCGTAGTTCTGGACGTCGTAGCCCCCGTTGCCGTCGCCCGGCACGTAGTCGTCGCCCGCGGTCGTCGGCCCCGCCGGGCCGCTGACGGGCGGGCCCTTCGGCGAGCCGGACGCGCTCTCGCCCGGGTCGTCGAACGGGGTCTGGCAGGCTGCGGTCAGCGACCCCGCGACGGCCAGGGCGGCCAGCCCCGACACACCGCGGAACGCGCCGCCACGGACGGCCCGCGAGCCGCTTCGGCGGGGGCTGGGGGACTTTCCGGCCATATGCACGCCGTCCAGCCTGCCGGGCGGAGCCCCGCCCGGCAACTCGGATGCCCGGGACCGGGCCCCGGGGCCCAGGTCCCGGTCAGCGGTGGGCGTAGGGGTTCGGCTGGTACTGGTCGGCGCGGACGACGACGGTGTGCGCCACCTTGCAGTGCAGCGCCTGCTTGCGCGGGTCCCACAGGATCCACAGGACGTCGATCAGGCCGATGCAGCCGCAGATGCCGCCGAGCACGCTGTAGAACGCGGAGCGCCCCACGGCCTGGCCGGTGGTGATCGCCTGCCCGTCGTCCTCGCGGACGACCCGGATCCGCAGCAGCATCTTGCCCAGCGTCTGCCCCCACTTGGCGTGCATCAGCCAGTAGTAGAGGAACGCCAGCACGACGCTGATCGCGTTCGTCCCCACCTGGGCGCCGTTGTACATGGAGTCGCCCGGCTCCGGGTTGAACACGCGGTCCCAGTTGACGAACGGGATCGAGATCAGGCCCGTCACGATGCCGACGATGATGAGGTCGACGATGGCGGCGCCCAGCCGTGCCCAGCGGCTCGCGAGCTCGCCCGCCGGGTGGGCCTGCGGGCCCATGCCGTAGCCGGGCACGTCCCCGTAGCCCTGCTGGGCCTGGCCGGGGTACCGCTCGTACCCCTGCTGCCCGTACCCCTGCTGCCCGTACCCCTGCTGCCCGTAGCCCTGCTGGCCGTACCCCTGCTGCTCGTAGCCGGGCTGGCCGTACTGCTGCTGGCCGTAGCCCTGCCGACCGCCGTAGGGCTGATCGCCGTAAGGCTGCTGCTGCCCGTAGGGCTGTTCCCCGTACGGCTGCTGCTGGCCGCCGTACGGCGGGCCGCCGTAGGGACCCGGCTGTCCGGGCTGCTCCTGGTGCCCGTGCGGCCGGTTCTCTTCCGGCTCTCCCCCGGACGCGGGGTCGTGCGGCGGTTGCGTCATGCCGTCAGCGTCGCCGCGACGCGGCCGCGCAAACATCGCCGCGTCCGGGAGCCGCCCGAATGTTTACCCGCGGATGATCGGCGGTTGCCGGGGCGCCCGGCGGTCAGGACCGGGCGTACGGGTTCGGCGTCCACGGCGTCGCCTTGACCACCATCGTCCTCGCCACCTTGTCGTGCAGGGCCTGACGCTGGTCGTCCCACAGGATCCACGCGTTGTCGAGCAGCCCGGCCATGCCGAGGATCCCCGCGGCGGGCGACAGGAAGTTCAGCGCGAGCGTCGCGATGCCGATGACGTACACGAACGCCTGCCTGCCGAGCGCCTGGCCCCAGGTCACCGCGGAATGGTCCGAGGCCTTCACCAGCCGGATGCCGAACGCCCGCTTGCCGACCGTCTGACCCCATTTGACGTGCAGGATCGCGTAGTAGGCGAAGCCCAGCAGGAACACGATCGCGTACCCGCCCAGCAGCCGCGGGATGTCGTAGAGGTCCATCGGGTTCGTGATCGGCTCGCCGGACTCGATGGAGTCCTGCATCTTGTCCCAGCGGATCGAGAGCAGCACGACCGGTGTCGCCGCGACGCTGAGCAGGATGCTGTCCAGGATCCCGGCGCCGAGCCGCGCGAGCCGTCCGGCCCGCATGTCCTGCGGGCCGCCGGGATAGGGGGCGCCGGGAGGCCCGTAGCCGGGCCGGCCGTAGCCGGGCGGGGGCGGCGCTTGGGGC